>JACQHH010000117.1 GCA_016199125.1 Candidatus Lambdaproteobacteria bacterium | reverse complement strand
GCCAAGCTGCGCGAGACCTCCCAGCGGGCCAAGCTCTACGAGGACGCCGTGATGGAGGCGCGGGAGATCGCCAGCAGCCACGCCGAGCTGGAATCTGAAATCGACGACAAGCTGCAGGAGATCCTGCTCTATTCCAAGGTCATCGAATCCAGCGGCGACGCGGTGGTGATCACGGACATGCAGCAGCACGTGATGCGCTCCAATCCGGCCGCGGTGCAGATGTTCAATCCCCTGCGCAACCACCGCCGCAAGCAGGCCAAGTCCACCACGATCCTGGAGCTGGTCAAGGACTTTGAGCTGGGCGAATTCGACGCCGCGGCCGTGGACAATGGCTGGCGCGGGGAATGGAGCAGCCGCAACAAGAAGAAGGACCTGACCTTGCAGGTCACCGTCTCGCCCATCCACGGCAAGAACGACGCCCTCATCGGCGTGTCCTACCAGTTCCGCGACATTTCCCTGCAAAAGGCCCAGGACCGCGCCATCCAGGAGAAGAACGCGGAGATTCACCGCACCCTGGTGGACCTGGAGCAGACCTACCAGGAGCTGCAGCGCAGCGACCGGCTGAAGACCGAGACCCTGACGGTGATCTCCAACGAGCTCTCGCCGCCCATCCGCAAGATCATCAATCACGCCACCAAGCTGATCCAGGTGGCCGGGGAATCGTCCGTGGACGTGGTGCAGAACCACCTGGCCCAGATCCGCGAGCAGGGCAACCACCTCAAGGCCATCGCGGACAACATCAACTACCTGATCGACTTCCAGTTCGACCTGGCCACCATCGGCACCAGCCAGGTGGAGCTGCAGCAGTTGCTGCACGACGTGGTGGGGGGGCTGGCCAAGCGGGCCAAGGCGCGCAAGATCCGCGTGACCCTGGAACACGCCGACGAGCCGCTGGTGCTCACCGGGGACGCGGACCAGTTCAAGGTGCTCTTCAACCTGCTGCTGGAGCAGGCCATCGCCGTGGCCCAGACGGGCACGCGCCTGCGCGTGGATGCGCGCAGCCTGGACAAGTCCGATCAGGTGCGCGTGGACATGTACTACACGGGCCCTTCGCTGGTGGCCCTGGACGCCACCAAGGACAAGGGCGAGGGCCGGCTGAGCCTGCTGGTGGGCCTGCCCATGGCCCGCAAGATCATCTCCCAGTACCAGGGCTCGCTGCAGTTCCTGGGCAGCGCCCAGAAGGCCCACATCTCCGTGCTGCTGCCGCGCACGCAGAAGGAGGGCGAGGACCGCCCCAACCGCGTGATCCTCTTCGACGAGCACGAGATGGACCGCCTCATCGTGCGCGGCGTGATCGAGCACCTGTGGCCCGGCTCGGTGCTGCTGGAGACCTCCGAGCCCTTCGAGTTCCTGGACAACTACGACGAGTTCAAGCCGGACCTGGTGATCATCGACCCCAGCATCAGCGAGCCCGGCTGGAACAACCACCGCATCTTCGCGGCCCTGGTGCAGAGTCGGCGCCACGTGTGCCCGCTGCTCTCGGTGAGCGGGCTCTACGACGACTTTGCCGAGCGCACGCTGGCCGTGGAACGCGGCGTGACCGACTTCCTGGCCAAGCCCTATTCCATTTTCGACCTGCGCTTCAAGATCAAGTCGCTGCTGCAATCGCACCGCAAGGAGGAGTCGCTGTACCAGAACATGGACCAGGCGCAGAAGCAGGCCTACACGGACGGGCTGACGCACCTGGCCAACCGCAAGCACTTCGACGGCTTCCTGGAGACGCAGATCGAATACTCGCGGCAGACGCACAAGCCCTGCTCGCTGATCATGCTGGATGTGGACAACTTCAAGCACTACAACGACACCAACGGGCACCAACTGGGCGACGAGGTGCTCAAGGGGGTGGCGCGCATCCTGGCCAAGTCGGTGCGCTCCTCCGACCTGGCGGCGCGCTACGGCGGGGAGGAATTCGTGGTGGTGCTGCCGGAGACCAAGAAGGCCATGGCCGCGGTGATCGCCGAGAAGGTGCGCCGCACCGTGCAGGAAACCCAGTTCCCCAAGGGCAACAACCAGCCCCTGGGCTTCCTCTCCTCCAGCTTCGGCGTGGCGGCCTTTCCGGAGGACGGCGAAAGCGGCGAGGCGCTGATCAAGGCCGCCGACGATTGCCTGTACGTGGCCAAGGAAGCCGGGCGCAACACCGTGATCGTCACGCCCGAGCGCGGCAAGGCGGCCACGGGCTGACCCCTGCCCGGGAAACCCCGCCGCGTTTCAGCACTCGGCCCGCCAGCGACGGCCTGAAGGGCGCTCCTAGACCGTGCGCTTGAAGCGGCGCTCCAGCTCGTGCAGGGGCAGCTCCACCCACACGGGCCGCCCGTGCGGGCAATAGAGGTTGATGTCCAGGTGCGCGAGTTGGCCCACCAGCGCCTGGCGCTCCTCGGGGCTGAGCCGGTCGCCGGCGCGGATGGCGCTGTGGCAGGCCAGGCGCTCCAGAATCTCGTTGAACACCTCCTCCACCCGTCCGCTCTTGCCGAACAACGCCAGCTCGTCCAGCACGTCCAGGATGAGGGGTTTCACGTCGCGCCCGGCCAGCAGCCCCGGCACCTGGCGCACCAGGTAGGTGTTCCGGCCGAAGGACTCGATCTCGAAACCCATGCGCGACCATTGGGGCAGGTACTGCTCCAGCAGGATGCCGTTCTGCGGGCTCAGCTCCAGGCTTTCCGGAATCAGCAGGCGCTCGGCGCGCAGTCCGCCCTGGTAGAATTGCAGGCGGTACTGCTCGAAGAGAATGCGCTCGTGGGCCGCGTGCTGGTCCACGATCAGCAGCGCATCGCCGCGCTGCGCGAGCAGGTACGTATTGGCGAACTGGGCCAGCACGGCCAGCCCCTCGCTCGCGGGCAGCTCCGCGCCGGGCCGCAGGGTCTGGGCCAGGCGCGCGCTCAGGGGGTGGAAATGGAAGCCCTCCGCGTCCAGCGGATGCGCCTGCAGCCCGCCGCCGGGTGTCCCGCGGTCAGGCGCCGGTGCGGCCGATGGCGGGCCGGGCGGAATCCCGGGCGAGAACTCCTCGGCCCCGTGGCCGGTGGCCGCGGCACCGCCGCCGAACCCGGCCGACGCGGGCGGCGGCAGGTCGATCCGCTCCGGCAGCCCCGCGAAAGACGGTGCGGACGCTTGCCCGGCACGCGCGGAGCCGCCGGCCGCCGGCCGGTGCGGCGCTGGCGCAGCCCACGGCTCCACCCTGGGCGGGAAGTCGGGAGGGCGCGCACGGCCCCGCGGGGTCACGTCCGACACGGCGGGCGCGTCGGCCTCCAGACCGTCCCCTGAAACGTCTCCCGTGCCCGCGCCCCAGGGCGGCACACCCGCCGGACGCAGGGGCAGCGCCGCCTGCCCGTCGCGCAGGCTGGAGGCATGGGCCCGCGCCTCCTGACCCGGCGTCCCGCGACCCGGCGCCGCGTCGGCCCCGAAGGCCCGCCGCCGGCCCGCATCCATGAGTCCCTTGTGGATGCGCTCGGCCAGGACGCTGTGGGCCAGCTGCGGATTGCGCAGGCGCACCTCGGTCTTGGCCGGGTGCACGTTCACGTCCACGTCCCGCGGGTCCAGATAGAGCTTGAGCACGAAGGCCGGGTGGCGGCCCTTCATGAGCAGGGTGCGGTAGGCGTGGTACACGGCGTGGTTCAGGCTGGCGTCGCGCACCGGGCGGTCGTTGACCAGCAGGTGCTGCCAGCGGCGGCTGGCCCGGGCCTGGGAGGGTGCGCTGAACAGCCCCTCGAAGCGCAGGGACGGCTCCACCGCCTCCAGCCACAGCAGCTCCTCGGCCAGCTCGCTGCCGAAGAGCTGCCCCACCCGCGCCGCCAGGGACGGACAGGGGGGAAGCTGCAGCACGGCGCGCTCGTTGTGCTGCAGGCGGAAGGCCACCCCCGGATGCGCCAGGGCCAACTGGGCGAGCTGCCCCTGCACGTGCTGGAACTCGGTGGCCGTGGCGCGCAGGAACTTGCGGCGCGCGGGGGTGTTGAAGAACAGCTCTTCCACGGTCACGCGCGTGCCGCGGGGAAAGCCCAGCCGCCCTTCGCGCAGGCCCCGTCCGCCGTCCAGGGCGAGCTGAAAGCCCCCCCGCTGCTCGTCGTCGCAGGTGACCAGCTCGAAACGCGAGACGGCGGCGATGGAGGCCAGCGCCTCGCCGCGGAACCCCAGGGTGTGGATGGCCGCCAGCCCGGCGGCGTCGCGCAGCTTGCTGGTGGCGTGACGCTGGATGGACAGGCGCGCATCCTCCTCGCTCATGCCCACGCCGTTGTCCAGCACGGAAATGCGGTCCTTGCCGCCGTTGACGAGCTGCACCGCGATCTGGGTGGCTTCGGCGTCCAGGGCGTTTTCCACCAGCTCCTTGACCACCGCCGCGGGACGCTCCACCACCTCGCCCGCGGCGATCTGGTTGATGGCCTCGTCGGGAAGCAGGTGAATCCTGCCCATGGGGTCGCTCCGTGCGCGGGACGCTGGGGGAAGTCCTTATATGTGTACGCCCTGTGCCCCCCAGCGGCAACCGCCGTGCACCCGCGGCACCGCGCCCGCGCCGCGCCGGCCTCGTGGCTGCCTGGCCGCCGCGGGCCGGGTGGAGCGGGCATGTAAGCTGCATGCCCTGATGGCGGAGCCGCTTGCGCGGTGAACGCGACGTCGGCGGTGGCTGGGCCTGCGCGCAGGTCGGGGAGCCCTCGTTGGCCCCCGCGACGCGTCACGCGCCGGCCGCCACGTTCGACGACCCGTTGCGTGGCGCGCCGGTCGTCCGCACCGCTTTCCGGCCCGTCACCCCGGCGCACCGAACCCCAGGAGCCGCCCCCGTGCCCGACACCCATCTTCCAGCGCCGCACCGCCCGTCCTCGCGCCGGAGGCGCGTTCCGCCCACCGGCTCCTGCGTCGTTCCGCCGAGCGCCGGGGGCCGCTCGGCGCTGCTGCGGCCATTGTCCTGCCTGGCGCTGATCGGTGCGCTGCTGTTGAGCGTCTGCGCCGCCGCGTCGGCCCAGAGTCCCGCCCTGGGCGCGGCATTCGGCGACACGCTGGTCTACCGCGGTTGTCTCAAGTTCACGGCGGTGACCTACAGCGACCGGCAGGACACGGTGGACAACCACGACTGGGTGACCCTGCGCCTGCGCAACGAATGCCAGGCGCCCCTGCGCAATCTGTTGGTGGAGCTGAACCTGATCGACTTCGAGGGCCACGTCTACAGCGACCAGGTGTGGCTGCTGGACAGCACCGGCCTGCTGCTCCCGCGCATGACGCGCCTGGAGCGCTATCCCATTCCGGATCCGGATCAGCGTGTGGCGGTGCGCTGGGGCGTGCGCGTGCTGAACCTGGAGACCAACCGCCGCGAGGTGCCCCTGCAGCGCCGCGTGGCCAAGGCGGCCGCCAAGGCGCCCTTCTGCATTCTCGGCTGGTGCCTGTAGCCTGTTGCCCAGGCCGGCAGGCACGGCGCTTCATTCCCAGGCGGCCCAGGTCGGGCCATGGACGAGGTCATGGATTACCAGCGGCTGATTGAACTGCTGATCCGCTTGCGCGGCGAGCCCATGGCGGCCAAGGCCGCCGCGACGCTGCTGCTGATCGTGGTCTTCTACGGGCTGTGGCGCCTGCTGGTGGCCGCCATCGGCTACCTGGTCACCAACCCGGCCCCGCGTCAGCGCTATTGGAACGTGACGCGCTTTACGCTCACGGCCGTGGGCGTGGCGCTGGTGGCGGCGGTGTGGGTGGAAGAGCTGAAGACCGTGTCCCTGGTGCTGGCCGGGGTCGCGGCGGGCATTCTCATCAGCGGCAAGGAGGTGTTCCTGGGTATCGGCGGACGCCTGTCCCTGATGGTGGCCGACCACTACGACATCGGCGACCGCATCCGCATCAACGGCCTGTGCGGCGACGTGATCAACATCGGCCTGCTCTACACCTGGCTGCTGGAGGTGGACGTCCACGACGGCGAGAACCAGGCCACCGGGCGCGTGACGCTGGTGCCGCACCTGTGGCTGACCCAGCACGCCGTGATCAACAGCACCCTGGGCCACGAGTACCTGTGGGATGAGATCGAGTTCGTCTTCGCCCTGGACGTGGACGGCGCCCGCGTCATCGACCTGCTGCAGCGCACCACCGGTGAGGCGCTGCGCGCGGAGATCGCCACGGCGGCCCGGGTGGTGCCGCGGCTGGGCCAGCACTTCGCGGCCAAGTCGCCACCGGTGACCCCGGTGGCCTATGCGCGCCTGGTGACGACCCCGGTGGGGCAGAACGCCCTGGCCGTGCGCCTGCGCTATACGGTGCGCGCGCGCCAGCGCCGGGCCACCAACAGCCAGATCACCCTGCGCGTGCTGTCGGCGCTGCGCGAGGCCGGTCTGTCGCCCCTCGGCGACCCGGCTCTGCCGGCGCCGGCGGAGGGCACCGTGCCGCCGCCCGCAGTGCCGTAGACCCTGCGCACCCTGGACGGCCCCAGGCGGTCTGCGCGGAGGGGCCTATCGCCCCTGAAACCTGGGCGGCCGCTTTTCCATGAACGCCCGGCGCCCTTCCTGGTAGTCGCTGCTGGAGAGGCAGGCCTCGATCTGCTCGTGCACGGTGGCCATGTCCCGCTTCTCCGGGTCCTTGAGGGCCTCGCGCACGCTGGTCTTCACGGCGCGGATGGTCAGCGGGGCATTGCCGGAGATCACCTGGGCATATTCGCGCACATAGGCCTCCAGGCGCTCCCAGGGCTGCACGCGGTTGATCAGACCCATGGTCAGGGCCTCGTCGGTGTTGAAGGTGCGCGCGGTGTAGAAGATCTCCTTGGTGAACGAGGGGCCCACCAGGTTCACCAGCTTGCGCACCCCGCCATAGTCGTAGCCCAGGCCCAGCTTGGCCGCCGGAATGCCGAAGGTGGAGCCCTCCGCGGCGATGCGCAGGTCGCAGCCCACCGCAATGGCCAATCCGCCGCCGATGCAGTAGCCGTTGACCATGGCGATCGTGGGCTTCCCCGCTTCCTCCAGCCGCTGATAGGCCTCCATGGTGGCCGCGTTGTAGACCTTGATCGCATCGGCCGTCCCGCGTTTCTTTTCGAACTGCGAGATGTCCGCCCCGGCCACGAAGGCGCGCTCGCCGGCCCCCTTGAGCACGATCACGCGCACCTCCGGATCGGCCACGAAGCGCTCGATGATCCTGGGCATCGCTTCCCACATTTCGAAGGAGACGGCGTTGTGGCGGGCCGGATTGTTGAAGATCATCCAGCCGATGCCGCCATCCGTCTCGGCGATCATCTGCTCTGTCCAGTCCTGGCTCATGGGGCTCCTTGCATGCGCGCGCCGGAATTGCCTGCGGCCCGGCGTGGTGACGCCACGCCGTGGGGTGGGAGGGGTGGTCGAATTTTGCGCGACCGTTCTACCAGGGGCCCCAGGGTTTTGCAATCGCGCGGGCCGCCGCCGCACCCGTGCGGGGAGCCCCGCGCGGGATGCTCCCGGCGCGCTAGGGCTGGGGCCGCTCGCCCAGGAAGCGCCGCGACACGTAGCCCTTCTCCGGCTGCAGCACCTGCACCCAGCCGAACTTCTCCGGCCCCACCAGCACGCGCTGGTTGAGATACAGCACGCCCACGATCTGGGCCTCGGCCAGGGGCGCCTCGCGCACATTGACCGATTCCACCGTGACGTAGAGCCAGGTCTCGGCCGGGGCCAGCGCCTGGCGCAGGCTGGGCGAGCCCACCTGAAGCACCAGCAGCGCAAAGAGCCCCACGGCAAACAGGGCGCTGAGCAGCGCCAGGGCCCAGGCCCCGCCCGCCCCGCGCCGCAGCAGCCCGCCCGGCAGCGCCGAGGGGAGGCGCAAGGGATACAGCGTACCGGGCGCCGGCAGCAGGCGCGCTGGATGCCAGCGCGGCAGAACGTTTTCCGGCGGCAGCGCGCCGCCATCGCGGATGAACACGGCGCTGCCCAGCTCGTCCGCATAGTCGCCCAGGCTCCAGCCGCGGCGCGCCATCCAGCGCTCGCAGACGGCCAGGCGCGCCGCGCGCAGCTCCGGCGTGCGTCCCCGGATGCGGATCAGGCGCGATTTCATGGCCTCCGCCGGCGGACGGCGCCGCGCGGAGCCGGAGGCGTGCCGCGCGGGCTAGAGCCCCAGCAGGCGGGCCGCATTGCCGCCCAGCATGCGGCGCCGGGCGTCCGCGCCGATGCGCAAGTCCAGGATGCCGTCCACCGCATGGGCATAGGGATAGGGAATGATGGGATAGTCGCTGCCGAAGAGCACCTTGTGCGAAATGGCCTCCAGCCGCGGCAGCAGCGCGAGGGGAAACGGGTCGCAGGCGTTGAAGCCCACGAAGACCATCGTGGTGTCCAGGAACACCGTATCCCGCTCCTCGGCCAGTTTCAAATACTCCGCGAATTCCCAGGCGCCCATGTGCGCCACCACCACCTTGAGCCGTGGATGGGCCGCCAGCATGCCGTGCAGGAAGCGCGGGGCCGTGAACTCGGAGCCTTCCGGGGCGCTGCCGATGTGCACGATCAGCGGCAGCCCGGCGGCGGCCAGTTGCTCCAGGGCCGGGGCCAGCAGCGGATCGGTTAGCGCCATGCGCCCCACGCGCACGTGCAGCTTGAAGCCGCGAAAGCCGTACTCCTCGATGGCTCGCCGCACGTAGTCGCCGGCCCCGGGTTCCGGGAAGAACGTGCCGAAGGGAATGGCCTCCGGCGTCTGCGCGGCAAAGTCGGCCGTCCAGTCGTTGAGCCAGGCGGCCATGCCGGGGCGGTGGGCATAGTTGAGCGTGGTGAAGCGCCGCACGCCGTTGCGGCGCATCCATTCCAGGCGCCGGGCTTGGTCGGTCTCGTAGCTGGTGGGCCAATTGTGCTGGTGAAAGTAGGCCCAGATCTTGGCCATCACGTTGGGCGGAAACCAGTGCGTGTGCACGTCCACCAGCCCGTCCACGCCCAGCTCCGCCAGCCGCGGCAGGTGCGGCAGCCGCCCGTCTTCGGGCAGGGGCACGGGCCGCGAGGCGTCGATCCAGTCGAAGCGCGCG
>JACQHH010000027.1 GCA_016199125.1 Candidatus Lambdaproteobacteria bacterium | reverse complement strand
TCGCCGAAGCTGGCCTTGTCCGAGGCAAAGATCACGTCGCTGCACAGCGCCAGCGTCGCACCCAGGCCCGCCGCCGGCCCGTTGACCTTGGCGATCACGGGCTGGTGCAGCTCCAGCAGGCTGAGGGTGATCCGTTTCGCCTCGCGGTGGGTCTTCCGCCAGCAGGCCTCGTCGTCGATCATGTGCTGCAACAGCGCCGTGTCGCCCCCGGCGGAAAAGCCGCGGCCCGCGCCGGTGAGGATCACCACCTCCGCGGCGGGGTCGGCCGCGATCTCGGCAAAGACCCGCGCAAGCTCGCCGTGCATCACCTCGTCCACGGCGTTGAGCGCGTGGGGCCGGTCGAAGGTCAACGTCAGGATGGGACCGCTGCGCTCCACGCGCAGGGTGCGGTAGTCGTAGGCCATGGGCTCGTTCCAGCGGTATGCACAGCGGCGCGGGCGGTTCCCGCCCGCGCAGGAGAGTTGAGCACATCCGGCGGTGCCGCGGCAATCGCGCCGCGGAATTGGCCCGGCTCCCCCCGCCTTCCGGCGGGCCCTTGGTGATGACCCGCGCACGGCGGCGGCAGCGCGCGGCGCGTCATCCACCTGCCACGCGCCGGTCGACCGGGCCGACACAGCCCGTCACGTCCAGGAAGGTTGGCGGCCGGGCGGAAGCCGGGCTGATGCACCAGGCAGTTCGCTGCTCCGGGATGGGACATGCTGGTGGAGTTTTGGCAGAAAATCGGTATCATTGCTCATACTCAGTACAGACTCTCGACGGTGCGCCGCAGGGAGTTGCCGCTTGCGTCACGCTACGTTTGGCATTGTGCCCACGAACGCGCCACGCGACGCTGCGACTTCCGGCTCTGTCGCGCAGCCGGCCACACGGAAAAGGACCCGCCATGCGTTACGCAAACATCGGGCGTCAATGGTTGATCGCCGCCGCAACGCTGTTCGCACTGGGCGCGTGCCAGGGCGGAGACGGCGGCAGCACACCCTCCACCACCACGCCGCTGGATCCCTACAGCACCACGCTCATCTCCACCAGCACCATCGCGGCCACGGAGGGTTGTCCCAACGGCGGCGTGCACGTGGACTGGGGAATCGACTCCGACAGGGACGGCCAACTGGACGAAGACGAGATCACCGGCTCTGGCGACGTGTGCAATGGCGAAACGGGCAGCAGCATCACCACCCTGTTGCGCACCAGTGACGCGTCCCCGGACGTCTGCGCGGCCGGCGGCGTCGTGATCGAAGCGGGTGTAGACCTGCCGCCCTTCAACAATGAGCTGGACCCCGGCGAGGAGAATCCCAGCCTCGCGGCCACGATCTGCAACGGCGTCGCCGGAAGCGACGGAGACCCCGGCAACGATGGCGCCGCCGGCAGTGATGGAGTGAGCAGCCTCGTCGATGTTCAACCGGCCGACGCGGAAACCTGTCCGGCCGGGGGCGTGGCGATCAGCACGGGGCTGGACACCACCGGTGACGGCAGCCTGGGCGGCGAGCAGGGGGTCAGCACCAATACGATCTGCAACGGCCCCGTAGGCAACGACGGCAGCAGCACCAGGATCGTCAGCGCGCCCTTCGCCCCGAATTCACCCGACGCCACCGCCAGCGGCTGCGCCTCCGCAAGCGGGCTCAAGCTGACCATCTGGCTGGACCTGGACGACAACGGCAGCTCGGACGATGGCATCGAGACGGTGGCCTACATCTGCGACGGGCAGGCCGGCGCCGATGTGCAGGCCGGCCTCAACGCGCTGGTGGTCACGGCCATCGAGCCGCCCGGGGACAACTGCGCCTTCGGGGGCCTGGAAATCCGCTCCGGCCAGGACACCAACGGCCTCAACGGGCTGGATGACGAGGCCGGCGTGACCACGAACTACGTCTGCCACATGGGCGGCATGACGCTGATCCAGGCGCCCGATTGGCAGACCGCCTGGTACGCGCGCGCCTTGACGGCGGTGGGCCTTTCCACCTGGGACCGCATTGACGGGTTTGATGGCTTCGACTGGATCACGGCCGGCGCAACCACGTATTTCTACGATGCCCACGTGCTGATCAACCGCACCGGCGCCACGCAGGCCATCGACGTGGGCGTGGAGTGGAGTGCAAGCAGCCAGACCCGTGGGGCCGCGCCGTGGCTTCCGTCCGCCGTGCTTCCCTTGGTCAAGGAGAGCGGCAGCAGCGAAACCACCATCGGCATCTCCCCCCAGGGGACCATGACGCTTTACGACTACCCGTTCAATCCCCTGCAGCCGCTGCTGAACGTCAAGGACTGGAGCGACGGCTACGAGGGCAGCGGCTCGCTCAACGTGCTCTCGTTTTCGCTGCTCCCGGGCGTATCGGTGGTCGTCGTGCCCTCGCCCATGGATCCTGGTTTCTTCCCCGGCTATGCGCTGCACGTCGCCTCGTCGCAAGGGGTCGATGCCAGCGGCGTGGGTCCGGGGGCGCCGCTGGAGCTGAACGGGACCGCCGTGGTGGACACGCCCCAGCGTTTCAAGCTGACCGGCCTCACGGCCAACGGCGAATACCAGGCCATCGTGACCAGCGGCAACGGCGACGACGCACAGGCGCTCTCCCACGATGGGCCGTTTGCCCAGGCGAACTGCACCTTGAATGCGAGCAACTCGGGCACGGGCGACAACGTCAGCGCGTGCGCGCTGTACGCCGACACCTCGGGCAATGCCTGGCTGGAAGTGCAGGGCGTGACCCTGGCCGATACCGGCAACTACACGTTGGAAGTACGCGAAGCCTTGACCGCCGACGGGAACGCCGAGAGCCGAGTTGCACTGACACCGGGCACGGGCTTTGACGGATCAGTGGGGTCCTCCAGCACCAGCTACTATGCCGTCGAGAGTGTGCAGGGGGGCTTCCCTTACCGGATCACGCTGACGAACCTGTATCCGACCGGCGACGTCACCCTCTACCTCGACGACGGTGTCTACAACAACACCTGTGTTGGCGATACCTCCACCACCGTGCTGGCCTGCGATCTGCTCACCTATGGTGAGCAGTCGTCCATTAGTGTCGACGCCTACGACAGCGGTTCCGGTACCGGCGGCGCGGAGTACACCATCACGGCCGGGCCGGGGTCCGAGGGCAGTTCCGGCGCGCCCTATGCCCTGGCGTTTGCGGAGGGGCACAACGGCGCCGTGGACACCACGAGCAGCTATTACCAATTGTCGGGAATTGTTCCCGACAGCTATCAGACGCTGGTCTGGGCGGTCTTCCTCACCAACGTCGCCTTCGCGGGCAGCGGGGAGATCACTATAACTGCCACCACGGACGGCGCGACTGTGACAAGTGTGTGCACCGTGGCAAGCACGGACACGGACGACTATTGTCTGATAACGCTCCCGTCCGATGCAACCACGCTGGATGTGACGATAGATGGAAGTGGCAGCGGCACGGGAGCGATCTACACCATTGAAGTCAACTACATTCTATTTTAGTCTTCATTCCAGAAGCTGACTTGGGCCGTTCCCTGGCAGATGCAGACTCGCAGCGGTCCTGCCGGCGGCCCGGTCCCCCACGACGGCCTGCCGCCTGGCCGCCCCGCGCAGGACATGTGCCATTCGTCACAGGCCAAGGGCAGCCGAAGAATGCTAGACTCATTCCATGAGGCGCGCACGACCCTGGGGGGCCCGTGTCGGCAGCGCCGCGCGCCGCATCCTGTCCGCGGCTGCCGCCACCGGAGTCCCGAGATCACCGCATGACCACGCCAAGATTGCATTTCCGAAAGACAACGCCGCATGAATGTTGAC
>JACQHH010000120.1 GCA_016199125.1 Candidatus Lambdaproteobacteria bacterium | reverse complement strand
CTCCACCACGTCGCGCGCCACCAGAGTCTTGCGCTCGGACACGATGTCGTTGAGTAAAGCTGCGAGCGCGTCGATGTCCATGGCCTCGTGCAAGCAGTCGTCGATGGTCTGCGTGACGAGTGGGTGATCCGGGATCTGGCGCGGCCCGCTGAGATTCTCCTGGCAAGCCACCTGATCGGGAAACGCCAAGGTCAAGAGGTCATCGGCATAGAGCCGCTGCAGGGCAGGCGGTGTCTTTTGGCCGCCCCTTCTTCTCAATACCGCCAGCGCGCGCGTGACGTTCCAGCGCCAGCGCGTCTGGAACATGGGCGCCGCCAACAGCGCCTGCACCAGAAGGTCGCGCACCGAGTTGGGATGCAGATAGCGAAACACCTCTTCGAGCGGGAAGCTGTGGGTGGGGCCCAACGACAGCACAATGGCGTCCTCGGTGGCCGCGGCTTGCAGCTCGAAGTTGAAGCGCTGGCAAAAACGCTTGCGCAAAGCCAGACCCCAGGCGCGGTTCAGGCGACTGCCAAAAGGCGCGTGCACCACCAGGTGCATGTCACCGGCTTGATCAAAGAAGCGCTCGGCCACCAGGGTCTCCTGCGTGGGCATGACTCCGAGTGCCTTGTGCGCCATGTCCAGATAATCCGTGATCTCCTGAGCGGCGCGCGCCGACACCCCGACCACATCGATCAGATGCGCCAGCGCCGCGTCGTGGCTTTGGCGGAGATTCTCGGCCACCTCACGCCGCAATCGCCCTACCGCCGCCGACGCTTCCGCGGTGCGGCCCGGCGCTTCGCCCAGCCAAAACGGGATGGTAGGCGGCAGGCCCTGGGCATCTTCCACGCGCACTTTGCCCGGCTCGACGCGCAGAATCCGCCACGAGCTGTTGCCGAGCTGAAAGATGTCGCCCGGGATGCTCTCGATGGCGAAGTCCTCGTTGACGGTGCCGATGAACAGCGCGTTGTGATCCAGCACCACTTGGTAGTCGGCGTTGTCCGGGATGGCCCCGCCGCAGGTGATGGCGGTCAGCCGCGCGCCCTTGCGCGGCCGCAGGCGCCCGTTGACCGCATCGCGGTGCAGGTACGCGGCGCGGCGCCCCACGCGGGAGCTGTAGCCCTCGGCCAGCATGCGCAGCACCGCCTCGTAGTCCTCCCGGCTCAGGTCGCGGAAGGGCCAGGCCGAGCGCACCAGCGCCAGCAGGGCCGCCTCGTCCCATTCCTCGCAGGCCACCATGGCCACGATCTGCTGGGCCAGGATGTCCAGCGGGTGTTGGGGAATATGGAGGTTCTCCAGTTCCCCGCGCTGCAACGATTCCAGCAGCGCCGCGCAGTCGAGCAGCTCGTCGCGGCTCAAGGGGAACAGCCGGGCCTTGGGCAGCCCCCCCAGGAAGTGGCCCGAGCGCCCGGCGCGCTGCAGGAAGGTGGCGATGGCCCGCGTGGTGCCGAGCTGGCACACCAGGTCCACCGCGCCGATATCGATGCCCAGCTCCAGGGAGGCCGTGGCCACCATCACGCGCAGGGTGCCGGCCTTGAGCCGCTGCTCGGCGTCCAGGCGCTTTTCCCGCGAGAGGCTGCCGTGGTGCGTGGCCACGTGCTCCTCGCCGAGCAGCCCGCTGAGGGCGCGCGCCACGCGCTCGGACATGGCGCGGGTGTTGACGAACACCAGCGTGGTGCGGTGCTGGGCGCTCAGCTCGGCCAGACGCTGATAGATTTCTCCCCACACCTCGCCGGACATGACCGTTTCCAGGGGCGAATTGGGCAGCTCGATGCCCAGGTCGATGCGCCGCCGGTGCCCCACGTCCACGATGACACAGTCCGGCCGGCCGTCGGCGCCGATGTGGCGCCCGCCCACCAGGAAGCGCGCCACCTCCTCGATGGGGCGCTGGGTAGCGGACAGGCCGATGCGCACCGGCGGGCGCGCGGTGAGATGGGCCAGCCGCTCCAGGCTCAGCGCCAGGTGCGCGCCGCGCTTGTCGCCGGTGACCGCGTGAATCTCGTCCACGATCACGGTGCGCACCGAGCGCAGCAGCCCGCGCGCCTTCTCGCTGGTGATCAGGATGTAGAACGATTCGGGCGTGGTGACGAAGATGTGCGGGGGCCGGCGCAGCATGGCCGCGCGCTCGGTCGCCGGCGTATCGCCCGTGCGCACGGCCGTGCGGATGGCCGGCCGGGGCAGGCCCATGGCGCTCAGCGCCTCGCCGATGCCGGCCAGGGGCGCGCGCAGGTTGCGCTCGATGTCGTTGCTCAGCGCCTTGAGCGGGGAGACGTAGAGCACCTGGATGCCGTCTTCCAGCGTGCCCTCCAGCCCCTGGCGCACCAGAGCGTCGATGGCCGCCAGAAACGCCGCCAGCGTCTTGCCCGAGCCGGTGGGCGCGGCGATCAGCGTGTGGCGCCCGGCCTGGATGGCCGGCCAGCCCAGGGCCTGGGGCTCTGTGGGGGCGCCGAAGGTGTCGCCCAGCCAACGCTGCACCGCGGGATGGAACGTATATCCGCTCATGGAGTCCCGGAATACAGGTGGCCGCTTCCGTGCGGGCCGGACGCCGCTGACGCCATTGCCAAGTGTGAGGGTTGCGGCCGGACGTGCTGCCCAGCTTCCCTGTTTATACCACAAATTGGCGAATGGTGAACATAGATACGCTCGCCGAAGCCGGTCTGCTGACAGCGTGATGGTGGTGGCGGCAGCCGCCAGGGCGGGGTACGCCACCCGGAGCGCCTACGGCGGCGCGTGCATCACCCCTGACGCAGCGCTTCCGGCAGGCGCCGGCCCAGGATCGCCGCGGCCTGTTCGACCATGCGCTGTACGACTTGGCCGGCAGGCGGGATGTCGGCGATCAATCCGGCGTCCTGGCCGTAGTAGAGGATCGCATTGTCCGCGTCGGCGTCCTTGCGGGCCTGGGCCAGTTGCTTTGCCGCCTGAGCCTGCTGCTCGCGCAGCGCCCATTCACGCCCGGCCCAGCGCGCGATGAATCCATTGCGCGCGGTGCGCGCCATGGCCCCCGGCCAGACCAGCCCGCTGGCCACGTCGGGAATTTCGCTGAGCACGGTATCGTGCCCGTCGCTCTGCACGATGGCCGCCTTGAAGCGCTCGGGGATGGGGGCCTCGCTGGTGGCCAGGAAGCGCGTGCCCAGCAGCACGCCCTGTGCGCCCAGCGCCAGGGCCGCGGCCAGACCCCGTCCATCGGCGATGCCGCCGGCAGCCAGCACGGGCAGGGGCGCCACCGCGTCAATCACCATGGGCACCAGGGGCAGGGTGCCCATCCAGCCCACGTGTCCGCCGCCCTCTGAGCCTTGCGCCACGATCACGTCCGCGCCGGCTTTCGCCGCGCGCACCGCCTCGGGCACGCTGGGCGCCATGTACATCACCTTCGCCCCGGCGGCGTGGGCGCGCTCGAAATAGGGCGCCAGGGCCTGCTGCGGCCGCGCCCAGGCGAAGCTCAACACCGCGGGCGGATGTTCCAGCGCTGCCGTGAAGGATTCGTCCTGGGCCAGGAAGAGCAGGAAATTCGCGGCGAAGGGTTTGTGCACGGTGTCGTGCAGGGTGGCCAGCGTGGCGCGCACCGCGTCGGCCGGCAATCCCGCCAGGCCGATGGTGCCCAGCGCCCCGGCATGGGAGACGGCCGCCACCAGGGGTGCGGAGGTATGCCCGGCGGCCATGCCGCCGAGCACGATGGGATGCTCGATCTGCAGCAGATCGCAAACCGGCGTGTGGATCATGCGCCTCCCCCCGTTGCGATGAAGTGGGCGATCCGCGGGCTTCCGGGCGGACACCAAAGGCGGTTCGCGCACCCACAGGGTACGCATTTCGCGAACGGTTGTCGCCTGACCTAGCGCGCTGCGCGATACTCGCGCAACAGCTCGCCGACCACCTCCTGCACCGAGGCGACGGCCTTGCTCTCGCCCACGGCATGGCCCGCGCTCCACACGTCCTTCCAGGCGCTGCGCGTGGTGTAGGTGCGGTCGAAATAGAAGGGGTTCTTGCGCGGGGTCTGTCCCGCGAAGAATCCGGCATCCTCCAGGCTGCCGCGCAGCATGTTGGAAGGAATGCCCGTGATGGCCGTGGTCAGGATCACGTCGTCCGCGTCGCTGCGCAGCATCAGTTCGCGATACTTGTCGCTGGCCGAGCTTTCACGGGTGGGGATGAAGCGGCTGCCCACGTAGGCGTAGTCGGCGCCCAGGGTTTCCACGGCGCGCACGGCGCGGCCGTTGGCGATGCTCCCGGCCACCACCAGCGGCCCGGCATAGAACTCGCGCACGGCCGCCACGAAGGCGAAAGGGTTGAGCCAGCCCGTATTGCCCCCGGCCCCCGCGCAGAGCAGGATCAGCCCGTCGAGACCGGCGGATGCGGCCCGCCGGGCATGGTGCACCGTGGCCACGTCGGCGAAGACGAGCCCGCCGTAGGCGTGCACGCGCTCGACCACCGGCGCCGGATTGCCCACCGAGGGAATCACCACAGGCACCTGGTGCGCCACCACCTGTTCCAGGTCCGCCTGCAAGCGCTCCGAGCGCATGATCAGGTTCACACCGAATGGCGCCGCGGGGGCCTGCGGGTGGGCGCGGTCGAATTCCGCCAGGCGCCCGGCGATGCGCTCCAGCCAGCGGCCCAGCTCGTCCGTGCTGCGCGCGTTGAGTGTGGGAAACGTGCCCAGCACCCCCGCCTCGCAGCAGGCCACGACCAGCTCGATCCCGGATACGATGAACATGGGCGCCGCGATCACCGGCAGCGCCAGCCGCCCGCGCAGGCTCGCCACATCCAACTCCTTCACGTCCCACCTCCCTGCCGTCCACTGCGCTACCGAGTGGTCTGGCGGCTCCGCGGCAGACCGTCCGGCCGCGCTACCCGGCCAACTGCACCTTGCCGTTGTTGAGCACCACGATGTCGCGCTCCACGACCTTGGAGCGGAAGGAGACCACGTTGCCGTCGTTCCACATTTCCGTGCGGATGGTCTCGCCGGGATACACCGGCGCGGAGAAGCGCAGTTGCATGGACTGCATGCGCTCCGGGCGGTAGCCGCAGCAGGTCTTGAGGATGGCGTGGCCCGCCACGCCGAAGGTGCACAGGCCGTGCAGGATGGGCTGCTTGAATCCGGCGGCCTTGGCCACCTTGGGGTCGGCGTGCAACGGATTGTAGTCACCGCTGAGCCGGTAGATCAGCGCGGCCATGGGCAGCGTGGACAGGTCGCACACCGCATCGGGCCTGCGTTCGGGAATGGCATGGGGCTGGGGCGTGGGGCCGCTGGGCCCGCCGAAGCCGCCGTCGCCGCGGCCGAAGGTGGTGGAGGTCAGGGTGGCCAGCAGCTCGCCCGTGGACTGGTCGTAGACATTGCGCTCCTGCAGGATCAGCGCGCCCTTGTCCTTGCCCTTGTCGATGATCTCCTTGATATGCGTCTTGCCCACCACCGTGGCCTCCGCCGGCAGCGGCTTGTGGTTGACCAGGCCCTGTTCGCCGTGCAGCACCTTGACCCAGTCCACGCCCGTGTCCGGCTGCTTGAGCCAGAAGCCCGGCGAGCCCAGCACCACCGACATGGTGGGCAGTGCCTTGAGTCGCTCTTCGTAGACGAATTCGAGCTGCGCCTCGTTCATGGGGTCCTGGCCCAGGCCAATGCCCAGCGCATAGAGCATGGTGTCGCGCTTGGTGTAGCGCTGCTCGACGTCGGGGAACTTCCGTGCCTTGAGCCGTTCGTAGTTGATGGCCATGACTGTACTCCTCGGGGGGTGATGCCGGCGGCGATCGGGTGCGCCCACACGTCGGCCCGCGAGCCAGGCACCGCGAAGCGGGCAAGGACGCCGCGCCGCGGCCAACGAATCCGCGCATGGTCGGGCACCGGGGCGCGTGGCCATCCTAGCCGGAAAACCCGCGCGCCGTCATCTGCAATTCCCGTGCGCCCCGGTACGGGCGGCGACGAACGCAGCGGCGGCGGCGGTGGAGCTTCAAGCCGGTCGTTCGGCGTCGGGCGCGCCGTCGAACAGGCGTTGCGGCTTGCGGTCCAGGCTGATCAGCCGCCAACCCAGCACCAGACCCTCGGCGCCAAAGGCGGCCGTGAGCGCGATGATGCCCACCACCGCCCCATTGGCGCCGGGCAAGAAGAAGGTGATGCTGCCCACCGCCACGACGGCGCCCAGGCGTGCGCCGGCCGACGCGGCGATGGCGCCCGTGCGCCGCACCCCGATCAGCAGGCCGCGGAACATGGCCGAGCTGCCCTGGGTGGCGGCGAGCAGGAAGCCCAGGAACAGCGCCGGCGTCACATAGGCCGTGATGTGCTCGGGCATTCCCATCACCCCCCGCAGGCCGAGCACCCGCACCACCGGCACGTAGAACAGCAGCATGGCGCCGCCGAAGATGAGCGTCATGTGCACCAGGAAGCGCAACATCACCAGCAGATCCGCGCGGCTGCGCGTCAGCGTCTGCGCCGTCTGCGTGAGCGAGCGCAGGGGGCTCAGCAGCACGCGCATGATGCCGTCCATCACGCCGAACGACGCCAGGGCCAGCTCGGGCTGTGCCAGGCGGCCCAGGAAAAAATTGATCGTGATGCCCACGCCGCTCTCGGCCGTCTGCACCAGCATGATGGGCCAGGAGAAGCGCCAGATTTCGCCGTAACTGGCCGGCTCGCCCTCGATGTCCGGCAGGGCATTGTAGAAGGGGCGGGCCATGAAGTAGGCATACACGGCTTCCACGCCGATGCAGGCCACCAGCCCCGCCGCACCCACCATGGCGCCTTGCAGGAACCACGGCAGCACCACCAGAAAGCCCGCCAGGGACAGCAGGCGCACGGCCGTGCCATAGGTCACCAGGATGGTGCGCCGGTTGATCATGATCAGCCCATACGCCAGCGAGCGCACCACCACGAGCGGCACCACCAGAAAAAGCATCAACGTGGCATGCTGCACCTGCAGCGCCAGCTCGTCCGACAGGCTGAAGGCCACGCGAAAGAAGGCCGTGCCCAGGGGCGTGGCCCCGGCCAGGATCCAGATCCCGAACAGGATCAGCACCAGTTGCCCGTTGAACCAGAACAGCCGCGTGATGGAGCGCTTGTCCTTGATGAACGAGATGGCCACCATCAGACCCGTCCACACCGGGCTGCCGACGGTGGAGTGGAAATAGAACGCCACGCTGTATGCCGCCAGGGTCTGCTGTGGATTCTCCATCCGCGCCAGGAAGGCATGGATCACGGAATGGGAAATCATCATCATTTCCGCCATGAAAATGAGCGGAAGGAAGAACGCGTAGGTGTCCTTGATGCTGACGGAGCGTGACATCATGGCAGGGGGGCTCAGGGAAGCGGCCGGCGCGCGGGCCGGGGATGCACAGACCAACGGGGTTCGCAACGCAACAGGGTGGAAACGCGGCGCCCCTGCGCCGGGGTCTGCGGGCGCCGGTGCCCCCGCCCGGCGTGAACCTTGACGACAGTCCGCCGGCGGGGAGGCAGCCGGCCAGGTGCGGCTATTGGGCGGCCTGCTGCTTGTGGTGCGCGGCCTGGTATTCCTCCAGGGCTTCCATGGCATTGCCTGCATAGACCAGGGCCGGCCCGTCGCCTTCCATCACCGCCACGCCGAGCGCTTCCATGATCTCCTCTTCCGTGGCGCCCGCGCGCAGGCAGTCGCGCACGTGGAACGCGATGCACACGTCGCAGTGCATGGCCACCACCAGCGCCAGGCCGATCAGCTCCTTGGTCTTCTGATCCAGCGCGCCGGGCTTGATGGCCGCCTTGTGCCGATTCCAATGGGCCTCGAAGAGCTCCGGCATGTACTTTTCCAGCTTCTGTCCGTGTTTCCCGTTGTTGCGCAGACGTTCGCGATAGGACTGGCCGGTGGACATGGACGCTCCTTTGCAAGGCTGTTTGAACGGACGGGGTGCCGCGCCGGGGACGCCACGACGGCTCCGCTCCGCGGCAGGTTTCCGGTATTTAACCCCATTCGCCGAGGAATGGGAACGGAGGCGCCTGGCGAGCCAGGGGGCGGGCAGGCACCCCGCGCAAAACGCGACTCTGCGCCCGACTGCCGGACGTGATACACCGGCGGAAACCGCCCGCCCGCCATGGTGCAACTCCTGCCGTTCGGGCGCGCCCGCGCCGCCAGCCCTGAAAGGCCACGTCATGACCGAGACCGCACACAGCACGGCGGACGCGCCCCGCTGGGTGGTGACCGCCGTCGTGGCCCTGCGTCCCGCGGCCGCTCCGGTCGAGCCACCGGCGTCCGCCGCCGCGCAGCCGCAACCTGTCCAGGCGCCGGCCGAGCCACCGGCGTCCGCCGCCGCGCAGCCGCTGCCTCCGGCGCCGGAACGCCATCTGCTGGCGCTGCTGTATTTCTGCGAGGGCATGAGCCGCTCCGACGGGCGCGTGGCGCTGGAGGAACGGCAGATGGTGAACCTGCTGGCGCAGATGGCGCGGCTGCCCGATTACCGCGCCGATCCCTGGTACCAGGCGCTGGACGAGGACACGGCCTGCATGGTGCTGGACAACGAGTTGGTGCGCCACGCGACACTGGTCTGCATGACGCTGGTGCTCAAAGCCGATAGCCAACGCCGGCCGGAGGAGCACGCCTACTTCACCCGCATCCGCAAGCGCCTGGGCGCCGAGCCCGTCCGTGTGCCCATCAACCTGGAGCGGCACAAGTACAGCGCGCTGAGCTGCGTGCGCGCCGTGATCGAATCGTCCTGAGCGGGCGCGGACACCCGCGGCAGGGAGTGCCGTCCGGGCGGGCGCCGCGCAAACGCCTCCCCTCGATGGCCGGTCATGGCCTGGGCAGCGATTCGTTCTTCTTGATGGAGGCCTTGGCCAGCGCGCGCTTGAAGCGTTCCAGCTTGGTCTGCAGGGAGCGATTGCCCACGGCCAGAATCTGCGCCGCCAGGATGCCCGCGTTGCGTCCGTTGCCGATGGCCACCGTGGCCACGGGCACGCCGGCCGGCATCTGCACGATGGAGTACAGCGAATCCACGCCGCCCAGGGCGCGCGTCTGGATGGGCACCCCGATCACGGGCAGCGTGGTGTAGGCCGCGACGATCCCGGGCAGATGCGCGGCCCCGCCGGCCCCCGCGATGATGGTCTTCAGGCCGCGCTTGCGGGCCGTGCCGGCATAGTCTGCCAGCAGGTCGGGCGTGCGGTGGGCGGAAATGACCCGCATCTCGTAGCCGATGCCGAACTCGTCCAGGGCCTCCGCGGCCTCCTGCATGGTGCCCAGGTCGGAATCCGAGCCCATCAGGATGCCCACCTCCGCAGTCGCTGCCATAGCCGCCTTATCTCCATGAGTCTGGCCCGTGCGCGCCGCAGGGTGTCCGTCTGGCGCTGCGTGCCGTCGTCGGTCGGACGCGGACGCGACGTCGTGCAGCGGCGCTCCTGTGCCCGAGCCTAGCACGACGCGGCGCGCTTGTGGACCGCTGCGGACGCGCGCGTGGTGCTTGCTCGCCTGGCCTTAGCCGCGCGGCCGCGTGACCGCATCCAGGGGGTAGATGGGCCGCCGCACCCGCTCGTAACGGAACAGGGCATTGTCCGAGGACGTCACGCCGATGCCGTCGCAAAGCACGGTGTGCCGCGCGATGGGCGCGAAGCCAGCCCGGTAGTGGATGCGCGACTTGAGCAGCAGGTAGTGCTTGGTCCGCGGGTCGATGCCCACGCTGGTGAACAGGCCCAGGTCCCAGGGCTCGTGGTGGTAGGAGATGACCACGATCTGCACAGGGCCCGTGTCCAGCACGGCGCTGGGGCCCATGCTGGTGCGCACGCCGGTCTTCATGGGCCCGGTGATGATGTACTCGCCATCGGTCAGCGCACGCACGCGCCCGGTGACCCGCAGCGACTCGCCCTTGCGGCCGATGCTGGGCATGTCCGTCTTGCCACCCAGATCGAGGGTCACCTGGGCGCCCACGCCCGCGGCGGCCATCTGTTTGACCGCCGCCGGATCCCAGATGCCGCCCACGGCCACGTCCTGCAGGCCCTGGCTGAGCACCTCGGCCAGCACGGTCATCACATCCTGCGTGCCGCCCGAGGCGCAGTTGTCGGCATGATCCAGCAGGATCACGGGCCCCTGCTTGAGTCCCTTGGCGCGCGCCACGGCCTGGTGCAGGGGCTCTCCGCGATAGATGAACTCGTCCCGGGCGGCCCAGGCCGCATCCAACAGCGCGTCACGCACCCGGGCGGCCGCCAGCGGATCGTTGTCCGTGACCACTACGGCCGAGACCCCGGCCTGGGCAAAGTCGGCCATGGGAAAGCCGCCGAACACCGTAGCCGCGAGCACGGGTTCCCGTTCCATCTGCCGCGACAGGGAGGCCAGCGTGCCCATGGGCTCGTCGTCGGTGCCCATGCGCAGCGTCTGGGCCAGCAGGGGCAACGCGCCCCAGGTCATCACGGGCCGCACCTCGCCGCGCAGCATGCGCAGCAGGATGCGCCCGCCTTGCAGCGCCACGTCGTAGGGGTCCACGTGGGGATAGGTCTTGTAGCCGGTGATGATGTTGCAATGGCGCACCATTTCGTCCGTGAGGTTGGCGTGCATGTCCAGCGTTACGGCGATGGGCACCTCCGGAGCGATGTCGCGGATGCGCCGCAGCAGCGTGCCCTCGCCGTCCGGGGCGCCCTGCGCCACCATGGCGCCGTGCAGATCGAGCAGCAGCGCATCGCAGCCACGGCGCACCGCCTTGAGGATGGTCTCGCTGAGATGCTCATACGCATCCGCGTCCACCGCGCCGCTGGGCATGGCATCGGCCGCCACGGGCGTCACGGTCTCCGCGTGGGCCTCGGCCGCCAGCTCCAGGAACGCGCCCATGGCCGTGCTGGTGCCCGCGAAGGCCCGCCGCGCCTCGTCGCCGTAATACAGCGCGCGCTGCCCGAAGCGCGTCAGGTCCGTGCGCAGGGGCGAGAAGGTGTTGGTCTCATGCTTGAGCATGGCGATCAGCAGGTGCATGGGTCGGCTCCATGAAGGGCGGTCAGGCAGGCGGGATCCGTCGGGGCGGCAAGAGCCATCTCATTGCCTTGCATAGCCCGCCGGGGCTGTCTTTGCCAAGCCAGGCACTCAGGCGTCACCATGCCCAGGCGAGGCGCCGGAGGTGTGACGGGTTTGTCCCGCGGGCGCGAATCCCGCTATACTCCGCATCGTCGGCGCGGATGCGTCGCGGCGGAGCCCTGGGACAGAGGCACGCACGGCGCGCGCAGCACACATCTTCGGCAGCCCGGCTGCCGGCAGCGGGAGCGAAGCATGAAAGCAGCGGTATTTCACGAGAAGGGGCGGCCCCTGAGCATCGAAACCGTGCCCGACCCG
This sequence comes from Candidatus Lambdaproteobacteria bacterium, assembly GCA_016199125.1. GTDB lineage: Bacteria > SAR324 > SAR324 > SAR324 > JACQKK01 > JACQHH01. The sequence goes on along the minus strand of JACQHH010000120.1, from coordinate 28,693 downwards.
GCGCCGGGGCCGGAGGAGCTGGTGCTGCGCGTACGCAATGCGGGCATCTGCGGCTCCGACCTGCACCTGGTGGAGCGCGAGGGCGGGGTGCCCAAGGGCACGGTGATGGGCCACGAGTTCGCCGGGGAGGTGGTGGCCGTGGGGCGCAACGCCGCCGGTTGGCACGAGGGCGAGCGCGTGTGCGCCATGCCCCTGCTCTGCTGCGGTCGCTGCGCCGCCTGCCTCAGCGGCGACGGGGTACACTGCGAGGCCTTCAAGGACATCGGGGTGGGCGGCTCGCCCGGCAGCTATGCCGAGTTCGTGCGCGTGAGTGCCCACGAGACCCTGCGCCTGCCGGAGGCGGTGGATTTTCCCACCGGGGCCATCGTGGAGCCGCTGGCGGTGGGTCTGCACGGGGTCAACCGGGCCGGCCTGCAACGGGGCGAAAACGTACTGGTGATCGGGGCCGGACCCATCGGCCTGGCCACCGCCCTCTGGGCGCGCTTCTTCGGCGCGCGGCACGTGGTGGTCAGCGAGCGCGCCGCCGGGCGGCTGGAGCTGGCCGCGCGCTTCGGCGCCACGGGCGGCATCGATGCCTCCCAGGCCGATGTACGCCATGCCTTCAAAGCCATGACTGGCACGCCGCCCGATGTGATCTTCGAATGTGTGGGCCTGCCCGGCGTGCTCGACGAATGTCTGCGCATCGCCGGCACCAACGGGCGCATCGTGGTCATCGGCGTGTGCATGCACCCGGACACGTTCACGCCGCTGCGGGCTATCGTCAAGGAGCTGCAGCTCAGCTTCTGCTATTACTACAGGCGGCAGGATTTCCGGTTCATCCTGGACATGCTGGGCGCGCAGCGCATCGCGCCGCAGGCCATGATCACCGAGGTGGTGGGCTTCGACCGCTTTGCCCAGGTCTTCGAGGCCCTGAAGAAGCCCTCGGCCCAGTGCAAGGTGCAGCTTGGGCTGTAGGGGCGCCGCCGATCCTCCGGGCTGTCGCGGCAGCCCTTCACGCTGCGCGCCGACGCGGGCGATTGCTCAAGGGTCGCTCGGAGTGCGCTGGCCGCGTCTGCGCGTGCCGGGTTGGGCCTGCGCTGCGTTGCCGTGCGCGAATTTCAGCTTGAAGGCCGCGCCCACGCCGCTGCGGTGCAGCTCGCCCCCGTGCACGCGCGCGGCCCAGATGCGGTCCGAGTGGCGCCGCCACTGGAAGCGCGCGTTCTTGCCCGCGTGCAGCGGATCTTCCACGTACACCGTGCGCGCGGTGCGGGTGCGGTCCGGGGGGCCAATCTCCACCTTGTAGTACCAGCCCTTCTCATCCTCCCAGCGCGAGGTGTGCACCAGGTCGTCCTTGGTCTGGTGAATCTTTTCCCATGCCATGGGTCGTCCTTGCTTGCGATGGGTCGGGGCTCCGGCGCGCGGCGCGGGCAGCGGCCGGCTCCGGGGATTTCCCTGGAGCGGACGTCACGAGGCCTGGCGCGCCCGGCGGATGGCCTCGCGCACCAGGGGCAGGCGGTCATTGCCGAAGTACATGTCGGCGCCATCCACAAACATGGTCGGTGAGCCGAAGCCTTGCCGGTCGATCAGATCTTGCGTGGTATCGCGCAGCATGTTCTTGTACGTGGCGCTGGCAATCTTGTCGAAGAATTCCGCGCGCCGCAGCCCCACGCGTTCCACGATGCGCCCCAGCACCTCGTCCTGGGAGATGTCCTGGTCTTCGCCCCAGTACGCCTCGAACACCCGCCTTGCATAAGCCGGCAGCTTACCCCGCTCGTCGGCCACGAACGCGCCGCGCATGGCCTTCACGCTGTTCACGGGAAACACCGAGGGCATGAAGTTGATGCGCAGCCCGTAGAACCGCGCCCAGTCCTGCAAGTCCTTGTGATTGTAGTACTTTTCCTTGCGCGGATTCTGGTGCGCGCGCAATTCATACAGCTCCTGGTTCACCGCGTTGAACACGCCCCCCACCAGGATGGGCTTCCAGATCAGCTCCGCGCCTTCCTCGCGGCACAGCGCCTCGATGCGGTCGAAGGCCAGGTACGTCCACGGGCTGGAGCAGTCGAAGAAGAATTCTACGCGGGGCATCGTACGGCGTCCTGGTCAGGGCGGTACCCGCACGGGCGCGGCGGGGCCTGGGGTGATGGGTCGGAACGGGGTGCAACCTCTCCGCCTGTGCAGCGTAAAAATCGAGGTCGCATGACGTGCAATGTCTACGTTATATAGGAGCCGAGCCGTCGTCGTCCAGATGTCGGTGCCGCCCGCATTGCGCGGCCCGCTGCCGCGGCCTGGGAGCAGCGGAGTGTACCCACGCCGCGATCAGTGGATGCCGGCCGGACGGCGCACCACGTTCCGTGACACCCATTCGACAAGGAGAACCCCACATGCTGCCCCAACTCTATTTCGAGGACTTTGAGATCGGGAAGACGTATGAAAGCCCCGCACGCACCATCACCGACGGACACAACCAGATGTTCGTGGGCCTGACCGGCGACAATCACCCCATTCACTACGACCTGGAGTACTGCAAGTCGCGCGGCTATCCGGAAAAGCTGGCCCATGGCCTGCTGAACGCCTGCCAGACGGCCATGGGCGCCTCGACGCTCTCGCCGCAGACCTATGAGTGCATCATCGGCTTCCTGGAATTTTCGGCCAAGTTCCTGGCGCCGGTGTTCATCGGCGACACGCTTTATCCCAAGCTGATGATCACCGACCTGATCCCCAAGCGCACGGCCGGCGTGCTCAAGGTGCGCGTGACGATCCACAACCAGCGCGACGAAATGGTGCTGGACGGGGAGCACGTGTACCTGGTGAAGAAGCGTCCGCAGGCCGGCGAGGTGGCCTAGGGAAACGCCGGCCTGCCTCGGCACGCGGCGTCGGCATTCCGGCGCGTGCCGGCGGGCGGGTATCCGCCGCTCAGGCTAGCCCAGCGCCAGGTTGACGGGGATCTGCAGCACGCAGGGGCCCTGGGGGCTGGGGCGGGGCAGGCGCCCGGCGGCCAGGTTCACCTGCACGCTCTGAAACAGCAGCTTGGGAAAGCTCAGCGTGGCGTCGCGCGCCGTGCGGGCGGCGACGAAGTCCTCCTCGCCGCGGTCGGCGGGAAGCAGCACGTTGTCGGCCTTTTCCTCCCCGATGGTGGACGCATAGCGCAAGGCCCGGCCACCGGGCTGGTAGTCGTGGCCCACGAACACCCGCGTATCGTCCGGCAAGGCATACAGCCGGCGCGTAATGGAGCGGTACTGCTCCCGCGCGCTGCCGTGAGGGAAGTCGCAGCGCCCCGTCCCGGAATCCGGAATGAACAGCGCGTCGCCTGCGAACACAGCGTCGCCGATGCGATAGGTCACATCCGCCGGCGTGTGCCCGGGCGTGGCCAGCGTCTCGACGGCCAACGTTCCGACCCGCAGCACCTCCCCGTCGTCCAGCAGGCGGTCGAACTGGCTGCCGTCGGTGGGAAAATCCGCCGGCAGTGCCAGCAAGGGCTTGAAGGTGCGTTGCACCTCCACGATGCGCGCGCCGATGGCCGTGCGCGCCGCGGGAAAACGCTCCCGCAGCACCTGCGCCCCGGTCATGTGATCGGCGTGGCAGTGGGTTTCCAGAATGTAGTGCAGAGTCAGCGCCTCCGCGCGCAGGAACGCCGTCACGGCGTCGGCCGCGGTGGTGGCCGTGGCCGAGACCCCCGGGTCGTAGTCCAACACCGGATCGATGACCACCGCGTCACGCGAGTGGGCCTCGTAGACCACGTAGGTCAGTGTCGAGGTGGTCTTGTCGAAAAAGGCTTTGACCTCCAAGGCAGTCTCCTTCGGCCATTCCGCAGAAACGCGCACGGGCTCACCGCCCCTGCCGCACCTCGCGAGGCGGGCGCTGGCGCGGCGCGCAAGCCGAGTCGCGCTACCGGCGTGCTGCGTTCCCCGACTCGGCGACTGTCACACAGGACCAGGATGCTGTGGTGGTACCACGTTGCATAGTTTCAATAAATACCCCTTGCGCCGGTAGGACAGTGAGCAGGTCACGCGGTGTTGGGAGGCCGGCTGCCGCGAGCGGAGCAAAATGGGGGGCATTGTGGCTCCGCCGGGCAGGATTCACGCCGCGCCGAGAGGTGCATCAGGGTAGCGTGTACGGTGCGTGCGCGGACCAAGGGACGGGACTACCTGGGCAGGCGGTCGGGCTCGTTGCCCAGGTAATGGCGGCCCAAGGCGAAATAGAAGATGCGCAGGATGCGGCCCTGGCCGTCGCGCACGATCAGCGGCGGCAACTGCTGCACCGACTTGAAATAGGGGGCGATGCGGTGGGGCTGGCCCTCGGGTGGCGCCACATCGGAGACGAACAGGGTGTCGGCCCCGGGCGTTTTCAACGGATTGCGCCAATAGAGGAATTCCTTGCCGTGGAATTCCTTCTCGCCATAGCCGATCAGCGTGAATTCGGCATGGCCCGGTGTGTAGAAGTCCAGCATGCTGCCGATGCTGTAGTCCGTGGTGGAGAGAAAAAATCCGGCGGGGGCCCCGCCATACTGCTCGCGCAGGGCGGCAATGTGCCGCCCCACTTCGCGCCAGCCGAAGTAGTTGTTGATCTCGTGCTGGGCCGGTCGCGCTGGATCGATGTACAGATAGCGTGCCGGCAGCAGCGTGGGGAATAGCATGAGCGCGGCGATGGGCAGGCCCACCAGCGCCGCCCCGGCCAAGCCGGCCCAGTAGGCCCGGGCGTGCACGATGCGTTCGGCCGCCTGGGGCGTGCCCACCTGGTGCAGCCAGGCGGCGATCAGCACCGCCCCCAGCGGATAGATCACCGCGATCCAATGGGCGCCCACTTCCACCATGAATGACTGCAGCAGGAACACGGCCATGGGCGTGTCGGCCACGGTGCCGTAAAAGCGCAGCCCATCGGCCTGTTGGCGCGCCGGTTCGTCGGCGGCCGCGGGCGCCGACGTACGCAGGCTGCCCGGCACATAGCGCCACAACGCCGCCAGCAGCAGGGGCAACAGCACGGGCGATGCGGCGATGGCCTGACCCGCGAGATACACCACCGGCTTGAGCAGGCTGAAGCCCTCGTTGCGGTTGCGCGCCACCAGGTTGAACTGGAAGGTGTACCAGTGATGCGTGGCGTTCCAGTAGATGAACGGGCTGAACAGCAGCAACGCCAGGGCGAAGGCCGCATAGGGCCGCCAGTCCAGCAGCACGCGCCGGTAGCGCGCCCCCAGCACCACGAACAGGAACACGCCCGGAAAGAACAGCAGGGAGAAGAACTTGGTCAGCAGGGCTCCGCCGGCGGCGGCGCCAGCCCACCACCAGGCCCCGCGCCGCCCGTCGACCAGGGCCAGTTTGGTGGCATAGCTGGCCGCGGTCCAGAAGAAGATCAGGCTGCAATCGGTGGTGATGAGGGTGCCCAGCAGCACCGACACGGGCATCACGGCATAGAGCGTGGCGGCCGTGAAGGCGATGCGCCGCGAGCGCGTCGCGTCCAGCGCCATACGGTACACGAGCAGCAGCGTGCCCAGGTGCAGCAACAACGACGTCAGGCGCAACGTGAGCTTGGAGGTGCCCAGCACGGCGGTCACCAGCGCGATGACCCAGGCGGTCATGGGCGGGTGCGTGTAGTAGCCGGGTGCCAGGTTGCGCGACCATTCCCAGTAGAAGGCCTCGTCGCCGTTCAGCGGCGGCACGGCGATCAGCACCAGGTGCGCTGCCGCGGCCACCAACACCAGCAGGGCCAAGGGCCGGTGGTCACGGAACAGTCGCGTCATGGGCCGAAAGCTGTCGGGGATGCCGCTCCGGGAGCATGCGGGGGCAGCCGGGGGTGTATGGACGGAACCGCTGGGATGGCGCACCATGGACACGATGCCAGGGCGGAAATTCCGAATGTAAGTTCTGGCTGATGATGTCCCATCATGCGGGTTCATGCAACGGTTCCCGTCCGACCCGCCGCACCGGCCGCGCCCGGGCCGCGCCCCGGACGGCGTCCTGAACCCGGCGGCGAGGAGAGGCAACGCGGCATGCACCTGGTGACCGGCGGCGCGGGCTACTTCGGCGACACCCTGGTGCAGAAGCTGCTGGCCCGCGGCGAGCGGGTGCGCATCTTCGACCTCAACCGGCCCCAGCAGGCGGCGCCGGGCGTGGAACTGGTGCAGGCGGACATCCGCGATGCCGCGGCCGTGCGCGCGGCCTGCGCGGGCATCACCCACGTGCACCACAACGTGGCCCAGGTGCCCCTGGCCAAGGACCGCCGCAGCTTCTGGTCGGTCAACCGCGACGGCACGCGCAATCTGTTGCAGGCGGCCCTGGAGGCGGGTGCGCGCAAGGTAGTGTACACGTCCTCCTCGGCGGTGTTCGGGGTGCCCGCCGCCAATCCGGTCACCGAGGAGACTCCGCCCAGGCCCGCCGAAGCCTACGGCCAAGCCAAGCTCGCCGGAGAAACCCTGTGCGCCGAGCAGGTGGCGCAGGGTCTGGACGTCACGGTGATCCGCCCGCGCACCATCATGGGTCACGGGCGCCTGGGGATTTTTCAGATCCTCTTCGAGTGGATCTACAGCGGGGCCAACGTGCCCGTGCTGGGGCGTGGCGACAATGTGTACCAATTCGTGCACGCCGACGACCTGGCCGAGGCTTGCGTGCGGGCCGCCGGGCGGCCCGGGCCGGCGCTGTACAACATCGGCGCGGAACGCTTCGGCACGATGCGCGAGACGTTGCAGGGCCTGCTGGATCACGCGCGCACGGGCAGCCGCATCCGCAGCGTGCCCCTGGCGCCGACGGTGCTCGCCATGCAACTCACCAGCCGTCTGGGTCTCTCGCCGCTGGGCCCCTATCACGCGCTGATGTACGGTCGGTCGCTGTATTTCGACATCGGCAAGGCCCGGCGCGAGCTGGGCTGGCAGCCCCGCTACAGCAACGTCGAGATGTTCTGCGAATCCTACGACTGGTATTGTCGGCACCGCGCGCGCATCCTGGCGGGAACGGGCGGCTCGCACCACCAGTCGGCGGTGCGGCAGGGCGTGATGCGCCTGCTGCGCTACGTGCTGTGAACCGCGGGCGGCGCCCCGCCTCCGGTCGCGCCGCCCTCCGTCAAGCGTTTCCGTTCTGCTCAGTCCACCTGCTTCCGTTGCGCCATGCGCCTCTCCCGCGATCTGGTTGCCAGCCTGCTGCCCATTTATCCCGAGCTCGAGCCGGAGGCGCGCGCCGAGGTGCAACAATCCGTGCAGGAGTTCATGGCCGCCGAGCTGACGTTGGCGCCGTGGCATCTGCGCAGCGGGCTGTTCGTGCTGGGCCTGGCTTGTGCGCTGCATTGCCGGCTGTGCCTGCTGGGCCGCCCGCTGGGCGCGGTGCCGCCCGAGCGCCGCGCGGCCGTGCTGGCCCGGTGGGAGCGCCTTGCGGGCAACCTGGGCCGGAGCTTCCTGCGCGCGGTGCGCGGCATGGTGGTGCTGGCGTTCTATGACCACCCCCTGGTGCTGGCCCGCCTGGGGGCGCCGGACCCTGCACGGCGCCAGGCGGAGCGGCGGGCCTATCGCGGGCGACGATTGCAGGAGCGGCACGCATGAGCGGCACGTATCGCATCGCCCAGCCCGTAGACCTGTCCTGCGACGTGCTGGTGGTGGGCTCCGGCGCCGGAGGCGCGGCCGTGGCCGCCACGCTCACGCGCGCGGGGCTGGACGTGCTCATGGTGGAGGAAGGGCCCTACGTGCCGGCCGAGCGCGCGCCGGCCCAGCTCACCACGGCCTTCCGCCGCCTGTGGCGCGGGGGCGGGCTCACGGCGGCCCTGGGCGCGCCCCCGGTGGCCTATGCCGAGGGGCGCTGCGTCGGTGGCACGACGGAAATCAACAGCGCCATCTTTCAGCAGACGCCGCCGGAGGTGCTCCAGGCGTGGGCGCGGCAGTACGGGATTGCCGATTTCGGGCCCGAGGCGCTGCGGCCTTATTACGCGCGGGCGGCGCAGGCGGTGCACGCCTCTCCGCCCTCCGAGCCCGTGGGGGCGGCCACCGAGCGCCTGCGCGCGGGCGGCGAGGCACTGGGCTGGCGCGTGACGGCCCTGGAGCGCGGCCACCGCAATTGCGTGGGCACCAACATGTGCGCCCACGGTTGCCCCACGGGCGGCAAGCAGTCCATGAGCGCCACACTCATCCCCGCGGCCCTGGCCAAGGGCCTGCGCCTGATCGCCGAATGCCGCGTCGAGCGGCTGGTGTTTCGCCGGCGCCGCGTGGCCACGGTGCTGGGCAGCGCCCGCGATGGCCACGGTATGCGCCACCCGGTGCGCATCCGGCCGCGGCAAGTCTTTCTCTGTGCGGGCGCCATTCACACGCCGGCCCTGCTGCGGGCGCACGGCTGGCGGCGCAACATCGGCACGGCGCTGCGCCTGCACCCCACCATCAAGGCCGCGGCGATCTTTCCCGACACCATCGATGCCCATGCCTTTGCGGTGCCCCAGGTGGCCATCACCGAGTTCATGCCCGACGTGCGCCTGGGCGGCTCGCTGTTCTCGCCCAGCACCTTCGGCATGTTCCTGGCCGAGGATTGGGGGACGCGCGCGGCGCTGATGCCCGCCTGGCGCAATGCGGGATTGTACTATGCCATGGTGCGGGGCCAGGGCCGCGGCAGCGTGCGCCCGTTGCCTGGGCGCGGCACGGAACCGTTGGTGCGCTACCGGCTGGCGCCGGTCGATTGGCAAGGGCTGGCGCTGGGTCTGGAACGGGTGGGGCAGGCCCTGTTTGCCGCCGGGGCCACGCGCGTGGTGCCCAGCATCGGCGGACATCCCGGCTGGAACGATCCGGCGCGGTGCGACGAGTTCAGCGCGGGAGGCCTGCCCGTGGGGCGCAGCAACCTGATGACCATCCACCTGGCCGGCTCGGCGCCGCCGGGCGAAGTGGAGGCGCTCTGCGCCACCGACTCCTTCGGGCGCCTGCGGGGCCTGGAAAACCTGATCGTGGCCGACGCCAGCCAGATTCCCGAGGCGCCCGGGGTCAATCCCCAGGCCACCGTGATGGCACTGGCGTTTCGCGCGGCGGAAGCCTATCTGGCTCAGCCCGAACGGGCCCGGCGCCAACGCGCCCTGGCCGAGATCGACCGGCGCTGACCACTCGGCGGGCCGTGGCCGCGGGGCGCAAATCGTCGGTCATTTCGTGCTGATCATTTCGTGCTAAGGTGCAGCCCAGGGTCGCGGGGCGGGCTGCGGGTCACGGCCGGCACGAACGTCCCTGACGACAGATGACCGTGAGACGCGAGACACGCGCAGCCGCGGCAGCCGCCGCGATATGGACAGAGTGAGGAGCATGAAGTTCTGGGCCTATGTGCGGATGCTGCGACCACACCAGTGGGCCAAGAATGCTTTCGTGGTGGCGCCCCTGTTCTTCAGCCTGCGTCTGCAGGAGCCCGGCGCCCTGCGCAACACGGCTTTGGCGTTGTTGGCGTTCGTGCTGACGTCCTGCGCGGTTTACGTGTTCAACGACCTGCGGGACATCGAGGCCGACCGCGCGCACAGCGTCAAGCGCCACCGGCCGTTGGCCTCCCGCGCGGTGCCCGTGGGCGGGGCGTGGCTGCTGGGCGCCGTGCTGGTGGGGCTGGTGCTCGTCCTGCTGCCCCTCTCCGGACTGGGGCGAGGCTTTGCGGCCACCCTGGCGGTGTACGTGGCGGTGAACGTGACCTATTCGCTGGGGCTCAAGCAGGTGCCGCTGCTGGAAATGGCCATGGTGGCCTCCGGGTTCGTGGTGCGCCTGGTGGCCGGGTGTCTCGCCATCGGCGTGGAGCCCACCAACTGGATCGTGCTTAACACGGCCCTCATTTCGCTGTTGCTGGTGGCGGGCAAGCGGCGCAGCGACGTGGTGGCGCAGCAGGCCGTGCACCGCCACAATGCGGTGCTCAAAGCCTACAGCCCCGGGGCGTTGGACCTGATGATGTCCGTGCTGGCCAGCGGCACCGTGATGACCTACATTCTGTTCACCGTGTCAGCCCATGCCATCAGCCACTTTGGCGCGCCTTACCTGTACATCTCCTCGGCCTTCGTGATCCTGGGCGTGCTGCGTTACGTGCAACTGGCCCATGATGGCCAGGGCACCGACGATCCCTCCACGCTGGCGGTGCGCGATCCGCTGCTGCGCTACTGCGTGCTGGCCTGGCTGATCACGCTCTACGTGCTGATCTACTAGCGCCCGTTGCCCCAGGCGCCGACGAGAATCCATCCATGGCCATGCGCGAACCTCCCCATGAGTTTCCCCTGGTGCTCGTCACCGGGGCCAGCGGCTGGCTGGGCCGCCGGGTGGTGCGCGCCCTGACCGCGGGCCACGCTGAGCTGGGGCGCCTGGCCGCCGGCGGCCAGCGTGTGCGCTGTCTGGTGCCGCCCCAGGAGCCGGCGCAGGAGCTGCGCACCCTGGGCGCCGAGGTGGTGGCCGGCGACGTGCGCGACGCCGAGGCCTGTGCCGAGCTGGTGCGCAGGGGCGAAGGCGCGCTGCTGATCCACCTGGCCGGCGTGATCCATCCTCCGGGGCGTACGCGCATCTTCCGTCAGGTGAACGTGGAGGGCACCGCCCATCTCCTGGCGGCGGCGCGGTCGGCGCGGGTGGGGCGCATGGTGGTCATGTCCTCCAACTCGCCCCTCGGCGCAAACGCCTCGCCGGAGGAGCGCTTCGACGAGTCCAGCCCCTACCATCCCTACATGGGCTACGGGCGCTCCAAGATGGCCATGGAGCAGATGCTGCTGGCGGCCCGCGACCAGCCGGGGACGCCGGAGCTGGTGATCGTGCGCTCGCCCTGGTTCTACGGGCCGGGGCAGCCGCCGCGCCAGACGCAGTTCTTCACCATGATCAAGGAGGGGCGCTTTCCGCTTCTCGGAAGTGGCCTCAACAAGCGTTCCATGGGCTACGTGGATTCGCTGACCCTGGGCCTGCTGCTATGCGGAACCGTGCCCCAGGCCGCCGGGCAGACCTACTGGATCGCCGACGGACGGCCGTATTCCATAAAGATGATCGTGGACACGGTGCGGCAGGTCATGCAGCGCGATTTTCAGCTCTCCGTGTCGCCGCGTACGCTGCACCTGCCGGGCTTCGTGGCCGACGTGGCGCGGCTGGCCGATGCCGGCTTGCAGGCCGTGGGGCGGTACAACCAGAAGATCCACGTGCTTTCGGAGATGAACCTCACCATTGCCTGCGACATCTCCAAGGCCCGGCGGGAGCTGGGCTACGAGCCGCTGGTGGACCTGCGCGAAGGCATGCGCCGCAGCATCGAATGGATGCTGGCCGAGGGATTGTACCTGTAGCGGGCGTCGCGCCCGCGGCGGCGGCGCCGTCACGCGGCATCGTGGAAGATGATCCCCAGCGTGTGGCGGGAACCGCGGGTGATGCGGCTCACGCCGTGGCGCAGCTTGACGCGATAGGTGCCCCGGGCGCCCTGCACCGGCCGCTCGATGCCGGGAAAGATCAGGCCCTGTCCCTGGGCCAACGTCACGGCATGGCCCACCGACTGCGCCCGCGGCCGGTTTTCCACCAGCAGGAACTCGCCCCCCTCGTAATCCTCGCCGGCCCGGCTGAGCATCACGACGAGCTGCAAGGGAAAGTACAGCTCGCCGTAACGGTCCTGGTGCAGGCAATTGTAGCCCCCCTCGGCGTAGCGCAGCAGCAGGGGCGTGGGCCGGGTCTGCCCGGCCGCGTGACAGCGCGCCAGGTATTCGTCCAGGGACGGCGGATAGGGCGCGGCCAGACCCAGTCCGGCGCGCCAAGCATTGGCGATGGCCGCCAGGTGCGGATAGGCCGCCCGCCGCAGCGCGTTCACCACGGCGGGCAGGGGATGGGCAAAGTAGGCGTAGCTGCCCTCGCCAAAGCGATAGCGGCTCATCTCGATCCGGCTGCGGAAGCGTGCATCGTCGTCGTACAGCGCCATCAGCGCCGCGCAGTCGGCGGGGGCGAGCAGCGCGCCCGTGCGGGCCCAGCCGACATCGTCCAGCGCGGCGGTCATACCGGGCCAGTCCTGCCCCGCCATCCGGGTGTGAAGGTCGCGCAGCGCGCGGTCGCCCGGGGCGTCCGACAGAGCGGGAGCCGGAGCATGTGCGGCGGAGCGCGGGGTTGAGTGGGACATGGGACAAGCCTATGGCGTGCGCCGGCTCAAGCAGCGTGGCCACCGCGCAGCACGCGGCCCGGCAGTGGACCCTCGACGTCCAAGGCGTCGCGGCCCTCGAAGCGCACTACCGTGCCATTGACCAGCACGGCGTGAATGCCCGCGGCCTCGGAAATGAGGCGGTCCGCGGCATGGGGCAGGTCGTGCACCCGCTTGAGCCCTCCCGCGCCCACCGTGGCGGGGTCGAACACGGTCACGTCGGCCGGCAGACCCTCGGCCAGGCGTCCGCGGTCGGTCAGCCCAAACAGCGCGGCGGGGGTGGAGGTGAGCATGCGCACGCCCTGCTCCAGGCTCAACGTGCCCGTCTCGCGCACCCAGTGGCCGAGCAGGTGCGTGGAATAGCACGCGTCGCAAAGCTGGCTGGCGTGCGCGCCGGCGTCGGAGAGACCCAGCACGCAGTGGGGGTCGGTCAGCAGATCGCGCACTTCGCCTTCGTCGAAGTTCATGACGGCCATGCGGAAGCGCGCGGTGAGGTCTGTCTGCAAGGCGATATCGAGGGCCAGGTCCACCGGGTGCACGCCGCGCGCGCGGGCCACGTCGCCCACGCTGTGTTCCTCGGAGCCGGGATCCTGGGGATTGGTGGCGATCACCGTGCGCTCGTACCAGCTCTGGAACACGCTGCGCGCATCGGGAGCCGAGCGCTCCTTCACCCGTCGGCGGAAGCCGGGGTCGCGGTAGAGTGCAATGCGTCCTGCGCGGTCGGTCCGGAACACCGGGTCGAACACGTCCATGCTGCCGAAGATGAACGGATCGCTGTACTGGTACTCGAAATTCAGCGGACGGCAGGTCACCTGAGGCACGACGTGCAGGCCCTGGGTGCGCAGCTCGGCCGTGCGCTCCAGGTGCCGCCGGTAGCCGCCGGGGCCGCCCATGCCCGAAAGCAGCGCTGTCCAGGTCACCGGCCGCCCGGTTTCGCGGGCCAGCACCGCGAACTCCTCGTGGAACAGCTCCTTGCCCACCGTGGCCTGCACCAGACCACGCCCCACCTCCTTCAGGGCGCCGGCCAGGAAGCGGATCTCGTCCATGTGCGCGGCGCGGCTGGGCACGGGCTTGCCCGCGTAGCCCACGTGGGTGGCGGCCTTGGAGGTGGCAAAGCCGATGGCCCCGGCCTCCAGGGCCTCGCGCACCAGCGCGCGCATGCGGCGGATTTCCTCGTCGGTGGCTTCGCGCTCGGTGGCTTCTTCGCCCATCACATAGAGCCGCAGGGGCGTGTGGCCCAGCAGCGCGCTGAAATTGATGGCCGTGCCCCGGGCCTCCACGGTGTCCAGGTATTCGCCGAAGGTCTCGAAGGGCCAGTCCAGGCCCACGCCGGCGCGCAGGGCAGCGTAGCTCATGCCCTCCACGTTCTCCAGCGTGCGCAGGATCAGCTCGCGGTGCGCGGCGCGGGTGGGCGCCACGCCAAAGCCGCAGTTCCCGGCGACCACCGTGGTTACGCCGTGCCACGGGGAAATGGTCATCATACGATCCCACAGCACCTGCGCATCGTAGTGGGTGTGGATATCCACGAAGCCCGGGGCGACGACCAGGCCGTCCGCCGCCAGGGTGCGCCGCGCATGGCCGGGCGCCTTGCCCAGGGCCACGACCCGGCCGCCGCGAATACCCACGTCGCCCCGCACCCCGGGCGCTCCCGTGCCGTCGACCAGGGTGCCGCCGGCAATCTTGATGTCATAGTCCACGCTCACCTCTTCCGCGCTCGAACCGCGTTGGCTTCACGAACCGTTGACCGCCGCGACTGGCGCAGGCGGCCACATGCGCCGGCTGGCGCGCTCCGTGTGTCCACGGCCCGCCGGCTCATTTCACGCTGGAGAATGCAGGACTTATAGCAACCGCCGCGAGAAATTGCATCGAGAGAAATTCTCCACACCGCCCGGCCCGGCAGCGTCGCATCCCCCAAGGCCGAACCCGGCCCGCCCAGGATACGTGACGGCCCGGCGCCAATCCTCCGCTGCAGGTCCATTTTGGAAACCTCAGCGTTTAATCAGGAGTTAAGGATGATGCGGGGGAAAGGGTCAGCCGACCGGCCCGCTCATTGACCTACGACAAGGACGGTATGCGTTGGGAAGCGACGGAAACGGAACAGGACCTGGTGTCCCTGGGGCAGATGCAGCTTATTCTGCAGGGCCTGCTGGCGCGTTACGAGCACCACCTGCCCATGCGGCTGCAACTGGATGCCATGCGGGAGGGGCTCGACGGCGCCATCAAGCTGCTGGCCCGGCAAACGGTGTTCGATTCGAGCGGCATAGGTGTCCCGCTGATCAACTGATCCACCGGGAACCATCCCACGCTGCCCGCTCGCCGTGCGCGACAGCGCATGCGCGCTGCCGCGGGTACCCTTGTGGCGGGCCCGCTGCGGCCTCCGCTCAGGCGTAGTCGATGGGCGTGGCGTGCCAGCCCTGCTCCTTCTTTTTCCAGTACAGGTCGTTCAGGCGCGTGGTGAGGGGGCCCGGCTTGCCTTCGCCCACGGGCTGTCCATCCACCGTGGTGACCGGCATGATCCCCCCGGCCGTGCTGGTGATGAACACTTCCTCGGCCCGGCGCACGCTTTGCGCCGGCAAGGGTGCCACGTCGATGGGCAGCCCCTCCAGCGCGCACAGTTCGATCACGGACTTGCGTGTGATGCCCTCCAGCACACCGCGCGCGGGCGTCTTGACGCGTCCGCCGCTTACCGCGAACACGTTGAAGCCGGGGCCCTCGGTGACGTGGTCCTGCGCATCCACCAGCACCGCCGTCTCTCCGCCCCGGTCGTAGGCGTCGTAAAGCCCGCGGATCAGGTCGCCCCAGTGAAAATTCTTGATGGTGGGATCGACCGATGCGGGCGGAATGCGCTGCACGCTGCTGATCACCAGGTGCAGCCCCCGGCGCCGCTGTTCCTCGTTGGCGATCCAGATGAAGGGCAGGGCAAAGGCGAAGAAGCGGTTCTGCATGCGCCGCGGGTCGCGATTGCCCTGGGCCGGCACGCCGCGCGTGCAGACCATTTCCACGTACGCGTTGCGCAGCCCGGCCAGGCGCACGCACTCGGTGAGAATCTCCGAGACGCCGTCGCGCGAGAGGGGCAGTTGCATGCGCAGCCCGGCCACGCTGGCTGCGAAGCGCGCCAGATGATCTTCCAGGCGAAAGAAGGCCCCGTTCCACACGCTCACCACGTCGTAGGTGACGTCGGAGCGCGTAAAGCCCCAATCGGTGATGGGAATGCGCGCCTCTGCGATGGGCACGTAGGCGCCATCGACAAAGGCCGCGCCGGCGGCGAAGCGCGGCTTGGCGGTCATGACAGGGCCCTCCGCTGGGAGTCTGGGGCACGGGCGGCGCGCACGACGCGCACGACGCGCACTCCATTTTCCGCCACTGCGGTCGGCGAGGCGGGGAAGGCGCGGCGCCGTGCGATGGCCACCGCTGGACAGGGCCGGTTTTATCACAGCCCGGCGCACATTGCAGCGCGGGGTGCGCCGGCATGGCCCGCAGCACGTTCCTCACCTTGACTTTCGGCACGCGGGCGGTGGATATGAAGTACTCGCTTTTTCAGGGCAAATCTTGACCAGGGGTGCCATGTTCCGCATGCGATTGATCTTGCCCGTCCTGTTGTTGGGGATGCTCGTTCCGACGTCGTTGTTTGCCCAGGACGCCATCGATAAGGCGGATACGGCCTGGATGCTGATCTCCTCGGCGCTCGTACTGCTGATGGTGCCGGGCCTGGCGCTGTTCTACGGCGGCATGGTGCGCTCGAAGAACGTGCTTTCGTCGATCATGCACAGCCTGATCGCCATGGGCCTGATCACCATGCAGTGGGTGATCGTCGGCTATTCGCTGGCCTTCGGCGGCGATCACTGGGGCGTCATCGGCGGGCTGGAGCACGTGCTGTTGAACGGGGTGGGCATGGAGCCCATCGGCACCATCCCCGCGCTGGTGTTCATGATCTTCCAGGGCATGTTCGCCATCATCACCCCGGCGCTCATCTCCGGCGCGGTGGCGGAGCGCATGAAGTTCTCGACCTACTGCGTGTTCATCCTGGCGTGGGCCACACTGGTCTACGATCCCATCGCGCACTGGGTATGGGCCTCCGGGGGGTGGCTGTTCGCGATGGGCGCGCTGGACTTTGCCGGCGGCACCGTGGTGCACCTCAACTCCGGCATCTCGGCGCTGGTGCTGGCGCTGGTGATCGGCGCCCGCATGGGCTACAAGGTGCAGCCCATGCGCCCCAACAACCTGGTCTTCACCATGCTCGGCGCGGGCCTGCTGTGGTTCGGCTGGTTCGGCTTCAATGCGGGCAGCGCGCTGAGCTCCGGCGCGTTGGCGGCTCAGGCCTTTGTGACCACGCACATCGCGGCGTCGGCGGCGGCGGTGGCCTGGACCGCGGCGGAATGGTGGTTCAGCCGCCGACCCAGCATGCTGGGCACGGCGTCGGGGCTGGTGGCCGGGCTGGTGGTGATCACGCCCGCGGCCGGCTTCGTCTCGCCGGCGGGGGCCATGCTGATGGGCGTGATCGGCGGCGTGGTGTGCTACCTGGCCGTGCTGGCCAAGCACCCGCTGGGCTATGACGATTCCCTCGATGCATTCGGCATCCACGGCGTCGGCGGCATGCTGGGCGCCCTGCTCACGGGCGTGTTCGCCACGACGATGTTCAATCCCCAGGGCACCCCGGGTCTGCTCGAAGGCAACCTGGCCGTGATGGTGCCGCAGATTCTGGGTGTCGTGAGCACGCTGGTCTACGCGGGCGTGATGACCTGGATCATCGTCAAGGTGCTGGAAAAAACCATGGGCCTGCGCGTGACCGAAGATCAGGAGCGCGAGGGCCTGGACATCAACCAGCACGGCGAGCAGGGCTACTTCCTCACCTGAGCGGCGGTCTCCGCGCATGCAGCCTCGCCTCAGGCGGCATGCGCACATGCCACGTCCCGATGCCCTCAGCGCGCTCCGGGGCGTTTTTCCGTCCGCACATCGGTCCGGTCTCCCAATAATGCGCCAGATTCCGCCCGCACTTCCGGGCGCATGCGGGGCGCGGGGCGCATCCTGTCCGGGGCTCGGCGGGGCTCTCGGCACCGCCCCGCGCGCGATTTGATTCCGCCACCCCGCGGGGCGTATAAGAGGTCACCCGAGACCCCTTATGAGGAGACCACCATGATTGTTCTGGGCGCCACCATCAAGGCCAAGGCGGGCAGCGAAGCCAAGCTGGCCGACTGTTTCAAACGCCTGGCGGAAAAAGTGAAGACCGAGGAGGGCACGCTGGTTTACATCTTCAACCAGTCCAAGAAGACCCCCACCACCTTTCTGGTGTATGAGCAGTACAAGGATCAGGCGGCCTTTGACCACCACGGGCAGACGCCGTACTTCAAGGAAATTGGACGGGAAATGGGACAACACATGGACGGACGGCCCACGCTGGAATTCTACGATATGGTGGCCGGCTTCAAGAAGTAACGCGACTTACCTCCGCGGCACGCGCGGGCGCCCGTCATGGACGCCCGCCGCCGGTTCCGCTCCACCCGCAATTCAGCCCGAGTCCGGGACTGGCCGATCCTGTCCGCCGGCCGCCGCAGGTTCAGCCGATCTTGCCCGACTGCCCCCCATCCACCGGAATCAGCGTGGAGGTGATAAAGCGCGCTTCCTCGGAGGCCAGGAACAGGGACAGGTAGGCCACGTCCCAGGCATCGCCCATCTTGCCGCGCAGGGGCACCATGGCGTCGCGGTCGGCAATCACCTGCGCGGGCGTCTTGCCCGTGTTTCTGGACTGTTCGGTGATGGCCATGGGCGTATTCATCAGCCCGGGCAGGATGGCATTGACCCGCACGCCCTTGGGCGCCGCGCCCATGGCCACAGCGTGGGTCAGCGCGTTCACGCCGGCCTTGGACACCTTGTAGGCCAGCAGCGGGTGGCTCATGATCGAGGCGGTGGAGGAAATGTTGATGATCGAGCCGCTGCCCTGGGCCACCATGTGCGGCAGCACGGACTGAATGGTGAGATACATGGACTTGAGGTTCACGTCCATGATGCGCTGCCAGTCCTCCTCGGCCAGCTTGAGCACATTGCGGTCGCCGGTGGGGGTGCCCACGTTGTTATGCAGCACGTCGATGCGGCCGTAGGCGGCCAGGCAGGCCTCGGTCATGGCCCGCACTTGCGACTTCACGGAGACGTCCGCCGCGAAGGCCGTGCAGGTGCCGCCTTCCTTCCCGATCATTGCGCAGGTTTCCCGCGCCGATTCCAGCCGCAGGTCCACCGCGAAGATGCGGGCGCCCTCGCGCGCATAGAGGATGGCCGTGGCGCGTCCGTTGCCCGTGGTCTCGCCGGCGGTCTGTCCGGCGCCGGTGACGATGGCCACCTTGCCCTTGAGTCGATCTCCCATGGTGCGGCTCCTGGCGCGCTCGGTGCGCGGATGTGGAGCGGGAGCCCAGCGGCGCCCGCCCCTGGTGTGCTGAATCCGCCAGGCGCCCCCCTTCACTGGCTCGATCTGACCGGTGCTTCTACCTAGCAGGAACGTGTGCGAGCGCGCAAGGCGCCCCTGCGGGCCGCGTTGCGCCGCTCCCTCGCCCCGCGTTGTTCCCCGCTTGCGTGGGTGCTATACAGGGTCAGCCGGCGCGGCGGGACGCCGTGATATGACGGGCACGGGGCGATGCGGGGCTTCATCAACACTCGGTTCAGGGAGCGGCATGGCGGAAGCGAAGACGTACCAGGAAGACATCTACAAGGCGCTCAGCGACGAGGAGCTGGCCGCGTGGCCCACGGTGTTTCGCGACGGCATTTTCAAGGATCAGGTCGTGCTCATCTCCGGGGCCGCCGGGGGCATTGGCCGTGCCTGCAGCATTCTCTTCGGGAGGCTGGGGGCGACCATCGTGGGGTGCGGACGCGACCAGGCGTCGCTGGACGAGCTGCAGGAGGGGCTCGCCAGGCTGGGCATCCGCAGTTCCATGCATGCCATGACCATCCGCGATCCGGAGCAGGTGGAAGCGTTGATGGACGCCGCGTGGGCGGAGCACGGGCGGCTGGACGTGCTGATCAACAACGCCGGCGGCCAGTTCGCCGCGCCCGCGTTGGACATCACGCCCAAGGGCTGGCACGCGGTGGTGGAGACCATTCTCTACGGCTCCTGGTACATGATGCAGGCCGCCGCGCGGCGCTGGCGCGACCACAATCACCCGGGCAGCGTGGTGAACATGGCCACCATCATCGGCCATGCCTTTGTGGGCATTCCGCACACGGCCGCGGCCCGCGCGGGACAGGTCAACCTTGGACGCACGCTCAGCGTGGAGTGGGCGCCCTACCGCATCCGCATCAACAGCATCGCCATCGGCACGGTGGCCAGCCCGGGCCTGGTGAACTACCCGGTCACCGCGCGCCCCTATTTCGCACACAATCCGATGCGCCGCATCGGCGACGTGATGGATATCGCCGAGGCGGCCGTGTATCTCTCAGCGCCTTCCGCCAAGTTTGTCACGGGCGTTGTGCTCCCCGTGGACGGCGGCGAGGACGTGTGGGGCGAATACTGGCCGCTGGGCAAGCCGGAATATTTCCGGGTCGAAGAATAGCCGCGTCGAGGAATAACCGTAGCGAAGATATAGCCGCATCGGGGCACAACAGTGCGGCCACATCATCAATCCAGAGGAGTAGAAGCATGGCCGAGCAGAAAGTGGACACCGCGCGCCTGCAGCGCTATGCGCGGGCCTATACCGAATCGGCCGTGTTCTTCGCGGCCATGGACCTGGAGCTGTTCACGCACATCGCCCAGGGCGCGGACACCGAGCCCAAGCTGGCCAAGGCCATGGGCATCCCGCCGCTCAACGTGGAGCGGCTGGTGACCTGCGCCCTGGCCATGGGACTGGTGGAAGCCGGCGACGGCACCCTGCGCAATGCGCCGGATACCCAGCGCTTCATGGTCAAGGGTCAGCCGGGCTATGCCAAGGACTGGATGATGTTCACCCGGCCCGACGTGCCCGAATGGTTCCGCCTCACCGAGCACCTCCGGCGCCAGGAGCCGCCCAGCACCCTGGGCATGTACGAGAACCTGAGCGTGGAGGAGGCGCGCAAGTATCACGCGGCCACCTACAGCATCGGCATGGGCGCGGGCAAGCGCTTCAGCCGCCGCGTCAATCTCTCCAAGCGCAAGAAGCTGCTGGACCTGGGCGGCGGTTCCGGCGCCTACAGCATCAACGCCGTGCAGACCTACCCCAACCTGCGGGCCGTGGTGCTGGACCTGCCGCCGGTGACCGAGGTGACCAAGGAATATCTCAAGCTCAACGGCGTGGAGGATCGCGTGACCACGCTGCCCGGCGACTTCACCAGGACCCCCTTCCCCACCGACGTGGATGCCGCCGTGATGGCCAGCAACCTGCCCATCTACAACGAGGAGATGATCCAGCTCGTCGTGCGGAAGGCCCACGACGCCTTGCTCCCGGGCGGGGAGTTTCACCTGGTGGGCGAGATGGTCTACGACGACCGCAAGGGACCGCTGGACCCGGCCATGTGGGGCATGTTCGAGGCCATCTGTCACAGCGGGGGCAAGGCCCACAGCGTGGCGCAGTGCGTGGGCTATCTGAAGACCGCCGGATTCACCAAGGTCAGCGCGGAGGAATTCGTGCCGGGCACGCTGCACCGCGTGTCCGGCATCAAGGCGCGCTGAGCGGCCACGGGGCTTTGCAAGGGGAGCCCCACCCCTGCCGCCGCGCTCACCTGCCGGTCGGCATTCCACAAGGAGAAGCACTCCGATGCCCGCGGATCGCGTGTTTTCCGGATCGCCCGCCGAGCCGGTGTTTGGCTATTGCCGGGCCATTCGCCGCGGCAATCTGATCTTCGTCTCGGGCACGGCCGCCTATGCCGACGACGGCAGCATCGTGGCCCCGGGCGAAACCTATCCGCAGACCCTGCGCTGCTTCGAGATCATCCGCAAGGCGCTGGAAAAGCTGGGAGGCACCATGTCGCAGGTGGTGCGCACGCGCATGTTCGTCACGGACATCGCCATGGCCTCGGAGGTGGGCCGGGCGCACCAGGCCGTGTTTGCGACGCATCCGCCCACCGCCACCCTGGTCGAGGTGTCGGCGCTGGTCGATCCGCAGCTCGTGGTCGAAATCGAAGTGGATGCGGTCCTGGGAGACTGAGCGCCGCGGCGGTGCGGAATTCAGCGCGGCTTGCGCCGGGGGAGCGCTTGGCCCGCGGGCTGGAGGGTGCGGCCGCCGCGGGTCCGCACTGCGGCACCGGCGCCATGGTGCGCGTCGCCCATGCGGGCGGCTGCGGCGCCTATTCGGTGGGCATCTGGTCGATGTGTTTGGCGCCGAGCTTGATCAGGTGCTCCACCTGATCCCGGGGGAAGCCCAGCATCTTGCCGATGTGGTGGAACTGCTGTTGCTCTTTCGCAGAGAGATCCTGGTCGGCGATGGCCACGTGAATCAGGTCGAAGAGCATGGCCGCGCGGCGCTTCTGTTCCTTGTCCCAGCCCACAAATGCGTTGAGCACTGGGACGGTCTTGTAGTGAATGTACTTCTTCAACCGTTCCTGGGTCTCCGGTGACTTGATGAACGAGAGCGAGGCGAGCAGCGATTGCACCTCGCCCTGGCTCACATCGCCGTCGGCGACCACCATGGACACCATGGCGGTGGCAAACCATTCTTTTTGCTGGTCATTCATCGAGGCGATGGGTGTACGAAAATTCGTGCTCATGAGCGGTGTACCGGTCGAAGGTCCTCAGGCTGCCGGGATCTGGTCCCCCAATGTGCAGAGTTATACTGCGCCAAATGGCAAAGCGCCACCGTAACCGCGCCCGATCCGGCCCGGACCGCGGGCAGGCCCGGTGAGCGCGGCGCCGGGCGGCGCAGGCAGGGCCGTCGTCTCATCGCCTACTTGCCGACAAAGCTGGGCGTGCGCTTCTCGTTGAATGCGCTCAGGCCCTCCTTGATGTCCTTGGACTGGCTGTACCCCTGGAAGGCCAGGATCTCCTGGTACAACGCGGTTTCCAGCGACTGCTCCAGGCCGAAATTGACCAGGTCCTTCATGTAGCGCAGACCCAGCGGACTCTTCTTGCCAATGCTCGCCACCAGCTTTTCCGTGGCGGCTTCAAGTTCGCCGTCAGGCACCACCCGGTTCACCAGGCCCGGACCCACCAGGTCGCGCGCGGGAAAGAACTCCCCGGTGAACAGCAGATACTTGGCCCAGGTGGGGCCCACCTTGCGCGGCAGGCGCGCCGAGCCGCCGCCGCCGGGCAGCAGGCCGAAGTTGGCGTGGGCATCGCCGATGCGCGCGCTCTCCGCGGCGATCACGACATCGCAGCACAGCAGCAGCTCCAGGCCCCCGGCCAGGGCCAATCCGTTGACCGCCGCAATCACGGGCTTGGGGAACGCCTCCAGGCGCTTGAACACCAGCAGCAGGTGGCGGATGAACTTGTTGAAGGTGGGAAAGCCCGGCTCTCCGAAGGCCTGCTTGATGAACTTCAGGTCGGCGCCGGCGCTGAAGGCGCGGCCCTTGCCCGTGATCACCAGGGCCTTGACGGCCTCGTCGGCCTGCGCGGCGTCCATCACTTCCACCAGGTCCTCCACCAGCTCCGGCGAGATGGCGTTCATGGCGTCGGGCCGGTTCAGCACGGCCCAGCCCGCAGCGCCGCGGCGCTTGTATTCGATGGCATCGTTCTTCATGGTTTCGTCTCCACTCGGCAGTCGTGCGCCCCGTCGGACGCGGCATCCCCCAATGTGCACGGATCGTAGTCGGTGGCGCCGGGGTTGACAACCCGCCCGCGCCCGGCGCATCGGCCATCGTTCGCGGGCGGGATGCGGCGCGAGGATTGCGGCCCCGCGGCGCATGCCGCGGTGCGAGACCGGCCGCTCAGTCACACGCGTGTCCGCGCGGCGGGCTTGGCTCGGCGAGGGTCTCCCGGCGCCTTTTGTTTTGGCCGGTGCTTGGGTATAGAACATGCGGGGACGGCCGCACGCGGCACACCGCCTGTACGGCCCGGCGCGTGTGGGGCAGGCCTGCGCGGGATCCCCACCCGACAGCACCTGAGGAGAGGCGGCATGTTGAACGAAGAATTGATGAGCCAGCAGCTTACCTACGCCGACATCGACGAGATGCAGGAGACGTTTCACGCCAAGGCGTGGAGCGACGGGCTGCCCGTGATTCCGCCGACCGTGGAGAAGGTGCGGGCCATGATCGCCGGATCCCGCCGCTCGGCGCGCGAAGTGATCGGCGTCATACCCCCGCGCTATGCCGAGGCCACGGTGGAAAACGTGGCGGTCAACGCGGTGATGGCCGGCTGCCTGCCGGCGCACATGCCAGTGCTGGTGACGGCCATCGAGGCAGCGTGCGATCCGCGCTTCGGGCTCTACAGCGTGCAGGCCACCACGCATCCCTGCGGCGTCGCCATGATGGTCAGCGGGCCCCTGGCGGCGGAGCTGGGCATCCACAGCGGCTACGGCCTGTTCGGCCCCGGCTTCCGCGCCAACGCCTGTCTGGGGCGGGCCATGCGCCTGGTGCTGCGCAACGTGGGCGGCGGGCTGCCGGGGGCGGGCGACCACTCGACCCAGGGCTCGCCGGGCA
This sequence comes from Candidatus Lambdaproteobacteria bacterium, assembly GCA_016199125.1. Taxonomy (GTDB): domain Bacteria; phylum SAR324; class SAR324; order SAR324; family JACQKK01; genus JACQHH01. Next base: position 5,129 of record JACQHH010000120.1, on the reverse strand, counting down.
AGTTCAGCTACTGCTTCGCGGAAAATGAAGCGGCCACGCCCTGGGCGCCCTACCGCGTGGACGCCGGTTTCCGCGTCGAGGACAGCACGGTGACGGTGGTCTCCGCCGAGGCGCCGCACAACATCAACGACCACGTGTGCACATCCGGGCGCAACATCCTGCTCACCGCCGCCAGCACCATGGCCACGCTGGGCAACAACAATTCCGCCGGCATCCAGGAAGGCGACCTGATGGTGGTGCTGGGGCCGGAGCACGCACGCCAGATCGCCGACGACGGCATGAGCCGCCGGGACGTGCAGGAGTTTCTCTTCGAGCACGCGCGCATTCCCGTGCGCGTGCACCGCGACAAGGCCATGTGGAAGATGATGAAGTGGCCCGACTGGGTCGACACCGGCAACGACGATACGCTGGTGCCCATCGTGGGCCAGGCCGAGGACATCCACGTGGTCGTGGCCGGCGGGGCGGGCAAGCACTCCGCGTTCCTGCCCACCTTCGGGCTGTACAAATCCATCACGCGCAAGATCGAGCGGGGCGACTACTAGCAGGCCGTCGGCGGGCGCAGACCTTCAGCGGTTGCCGGCGCCCCACGATTCGCGCCGATAGCCCACGGAGCCGCCGGCGCGCCCAAGGCCCTGGACTGTCGCGGGCCGCGAGGCGTCATTCTTCATCAGGGACGGAGCATGAAAGCCATCTGGGTGACCGAGCGGGGGGATGCCAGCCGCCTGCAATACCGCGACTTGCCCACCCCCCACGCCGGCGCACAGGAGGTGCTGGTGCGCCTGGAGGCCATCGGCGTGAACTTTCTGGACATCCTCCAGCGCCAGGGCAGCTATTGGGGGCCCCTGCCCTACGTGCCCGGGCAGGAGGGTTGCGGCATCGTGGAAGCGGTGGGCGGCGAGGTGCGCGACCTGCGCGTTGGTCAGCGCGTGTGCTTTTCCCAGGTGCTGGGCAGCTATGCCGAATACATCGCCTTTGCCGCGGTGCGCGCCGTGCCCGTGCCCGAGGGCGTCGAGCCCCAGGTGGCCGTGGGCGCCATGATCCAGGGCATGACGGCGCACTACCTGGTGTTCGATACGTACAGGGTGCAGCCGGGCGACTGGGTGCTGGTGCATGCCGCGGCCGGGGGCACCGGGCGCCTGGTGGTGCAGGCGGCCAAGTCGGCCGGGGCCACGGTGATCGCCACCGTCTCCTCCGACGACAAGGCCCCCATCGCCCGCGAGGCGGGCGCCGATCACGTGATCAACTACGCGCAACAGGATTTCGCCGCGGCCGCGCGCGCCCTGCCCGGCTTCAAGAAGCTGGCCGCGGTCTACGACTCGGTGGGCCAGGCCACCTTCGAGCAGGGACTCGGGCTGCTGCGGCGGCGGGGCATGATGGTGGTCTACGGACGCTCCAGCGGGCCCGTGGAGCCCTACGACATCAACAAGCTCAATCCCCTGGGCTCGCTGTTCCTCACGCGGCCCAATCTCTTCGACTACGTTTACACGCGCAAGGATCTGCTGGTGCGCGCCGGCGCGGTGTTCGAGATGCTCCGCGACGGGCGGCTGTCGGTGCTGATCGGCAAGACCTATCCCCTGGCCGAAGCCGCGGCCGCCCAGTCCGACCTGGAAGCGCGGCACACCACCGGCAAGCTGGTGCTGCTGCCCTGAGTTCAAGCCGGGTTCAAGCCGGCTGCGGGGCGGCTGTGACCCGGGGCGCCGCCGGGGCGCCGGTGCCCATGCGCTTCCGGCAGCCGGGCCGCGGCGTCCGTCTGCTCAGAAGCCCATGGCGCGGCCGATGATCTCCTTCATGATCTCCGTGGTGCCCGCGAAGATGCGCCGCACCCGCGCGTCCTGATAGGCCTTGGCGATGGGGTATTCGGTCATGTAGCCGTAGCCCCCGTGGAGTTGCACGCCCTGGTCGATCACGCGCTGCTGCATCTCCGAGCACCACCACTTGGCCATGGCCGCATCGGCCACGCTCAGCCTCCCGGCGTTGAGCTCCATGATGCAACGGTCCACGAATACGCGCGCAATCTGCACCTCGGTCTGCATCTCGGCCAGCTTGAAGCGGGAGTTCTGGAACGTGCCGATGGGCTGGCCGAAGGCCTTGCGCTCCCTGGCATACTGCACCGTCCAGCCCAGCGCCGCCTCGGCCGCGGCCACGCTGTTCACCGAGGAGCTGAGGCGCTCCTGGGGCAGCATCTCCATCAGGTAGCGGAAGCCCTTGCCCTCCTCCCCCAGCAGGTTGGCGACGGGCACCCGGACATCGTTGAAGAACAGCTCGGCGGTGTCCTGGGCCTTCATGCCGATCTTCTCCAGGTTGCGGCCGCGCTCGTAGCCCTCCATGCCGCGCTCCACGACGATCAGGCTGATGCCCTTGTGCTTGGCCGTCGGGTCGGTCTTGGCTGCCACCACCACCAGGTCGTTGAGGATGCCGTTGGTGATGAAGGTCTTCTGGCCGTTGATGCGGTAGTGGTCGCCCTCGCGCACGGCGGTGGTGCGCAGGCCCCCCAGGTCGCTGCCCGTGCCGGGCTCGGTCATGGCCACCGCCGTGATGCAGGTGCCTTTGACGATGTCCGGAAACCAGCGCTCCTTCTGCTCCTCGCTGGCATAGTGCGACAAGTAGGGCACCACCACGTCGGTGTGCAGCGTGAAGCGCGGGCCCGTCGCGTTGACCTTGGCCAACTCCTCGTTGACGATCGCGTTGTAACGGAAGTCCCGCAGGCCCGCCCCGCCGAACTTCTCCGGCAGGTCCATGCACAGGAAGCCCTGGGCTCCCGCCCGCGCCCAGACCTCGCGCGAGACGATGCCGTCGTGCTCCCATTGCTCATGGAAGGGCACGATCTCCTTCTGCACAAACTTGGCGAACGCCTCGCGAAACAGGTTGTGTTCCTCGTCAAACAGATTGCGTTCCATGGTTGCTCCTGCCAGGTGCCGTGAACGCCTCGGCCGGCGTGGGCGCCGGGATGTGTGCGGGGGCGCGGCCGCGACATGCGTCCACGCCCGCCCCTTGAGCCTCATCCAAGCCGATTCGGCGCCAATTTTCCAGCGCGGCGCTGGCCGGCAACAGCCGCGCTTGACATTCTCCCGTCCGGGCAGGCATGCATGACGGAACGCACCATTTCCGGAGGGAGATCATGACCGCTCAGACGGCTCAATACGCCGCATCCCGCGCCGGTGCCGGCGCCGCGGCACACTTGCACACCCTGGCGGCGGCGTTGGGCGCCATCGCTTTGGGCGCGTTGCTGTTGGCCGGGGTGGCCCTGGCCCACAGCGCCGTGCTGCACGACTCGGCCCACGACGCCCGCCACGGCATCAGCGTGCCCTGCCACTAGCCACTCACCACGCCGCATGGCGCGCACCCGCCGCGGCCAGCGCCGCGACACGGAGGCGGCGATCCCGCGCGCCGGGCAAGGCCCTGCGATCAGGTTCCCGCCCGTTGCAGGAGCCGCCAGCCAGACAGATCGATGATCCTGCGACGTATCGTGTTGGCCGCGTTCATCTCCGGCGCCCTGGCCGGCCTTGCGCTGGCCGCGTTGCAGGCGCTGTGGGTGGTGCCGCTGATTCTGGAAGCGGAAACCTACGAGCATCCCGCGGCGGGCGCGCCGGCCGGCAATGAGCCGGTGTCCGCGGCGCACCTGAACTCCGACCGGTCCGCTGCGTCTTCTTCGCGTGACGCCGCCGCGACCGGGCCAGCACACGACCGCTACGCGCCGCCGCGGCGCATGCTGCTCACCGCCCTGGCCGACGTGATCGTGGGTTTTGCCTTTGCCCTGATTCTGGTGGGCTGCATGGTGTTGCGCGGACGGCCCGTCGGGATGCGTGCCGGATTGGCCTGGGGCTTGGCGGGCTACATGGCGTTCGTGGGGGTGCCGGCGCTGGGTCTGCCGCCCGAGCTGCCGGGCATGGCGGCCACCGCGCTGGGGCCGCGCCAGCTCTGGTGGCTGGGCGCCGTGGCCTCGACCGGCGGCGGGCTGGCCCTGACCGTCTTTGGCCGGGGTTGGCCCTTGCGCGCTGCCGGGCTGGTGCTGCTGGCGGTGCCACACTTGGCCGGCGCGCCGCATCTGCCGCCACAGGCCACATCCGCCGGGGAACCGCCCGCCGAACTGGCCAGTAGGTACGTCGTGGCCACGCTGGTCACGCTGGGCGTGTTCTGGCTGCTGCTGGGCGGGCTGGCGGGATGGAGCTGGAGTCGCCTGCGCCCGCGGGCGTGATCGGCGGTCGCGCGGAGCGCGTGGGACCGTGAGCAATGAGCCCCGCGCCGCGGTCAGGCTCTTCAGGCCTGTCGACGCGGCTCAGCGCGGCGGCCCCAGGCGGGTCACTCCGATCATGCTTTCCTGGGTGATGAGGGGCACCAACTCCTCCTCGCGCAGGCCCTCGGTGCCGGCGGGTCGCTCCGGCATGACCATGAAGCGGATTTCCGCCGTGCTGTCCACCACGCGGATTTCCGTTTCGGCCGGAATCACGGTGCCGAATTCGGCCAGCACCTTGCGCGGCTCCACCGCCACTCGCGAACGGTATTCCACGCTCTTGTACCAGGCCGGAGCATTGCCCAGTACCACGCTGTGAAAGCACGAGCAGAGGGTGCACACCACCACGTGGTGGCGCTGCGGCGTATTCTCCAGGATGTTCAGGTCGAACAGACCGACGGTCACGTCCAGTTGTTTGGCCGCGGCGCGGGCATCGCGCAGGGCCAACGCCTTGAAGGTGGGATCCGTCCACATGCGCGCCACCAGCCGCGCCCCCGGCTCGGGCGTAAAGTGATCGCGCAGGTCCAGCGAACGGCGGATGGCGTCGGGTGCCACGACGCCCTTCTCGATGAGCAGCTCGCGCAGCGCCCGCTCCAGCAGCTCGTGCTCGTCGGGAGGTCCCGCGGGATGGAAATCCGGCCCGTGGTCGTAGGGATTGTGCGGGTCCGGCATGGCGACGCTCCGCTCGGGGTGTGGAAAATGCGCATGCGTCGGTCCGGCGCCCGCCGTGCGGTACGGCGGCCGTCACGGCCTGGCGCGGGGTTCAGTCGGTCGCTTCCAGCCAATGCTCGAAAATGTCGGCCACGAGCGTGTCGTGCGGCTGCCCGCCGTAGTCGGGCCACAGGTCGCGCTGGGCGAAGCGCACGGTATACAGGGGCCGTAACGCGCCGTCCAGCTT
>JACQHH010000115.1 GCA_016199125.1 Candidatus Lambdaproteobacteria bacterium | reverse complement strand
TGGCCACCGGATCGGCGGAGCGCACCTGGCAGGCCTTTCTGATCAACACCGTGTTCTGGGGCGGGCTGGCTCAGGCCGGCGTGATGCTCTCGGTGATCTGGCAGATCACCGACGCCAAGTGGGGCCGGCCGTGGAAGCGCTTGGCCGAGGGCTTTGGCGCGTTCCTGCCGGTCTCGTTCCTCATGTTCATCGTGGTGTTCTTCGGGGCCAAGTACCTCTACGAGTGGGTCGACAATCCCCTGCCGACCAAGACGGCCTACCTGAACGTGGGCTTCTTCGTCACGCGCAACCTGATCGGCTTCCTGGTCCTCTACGGCATCACGTTCTTTTTCCTGCTGGCCTCGATCAAGCCAGACCTGGGCTTCGCCCGCAAGGCCATCCCGGGCTGGGGGGGGGAGTTCGCGGAGCGCCTGCTGCGGGGCTATGGCGAGCACGAGGGCGAAGTGCTGCGCCTGGAGCAGCTTTCGCGGCGCCTGGCACCGCTGCTGGGCGTGGTCTATGCCGCGGTGATGTCCATGGTGGCATTCGACTTCGTCATGTCCCTGGATCAGGTGTGGTTCAGTACGCTCTTCGGCGTGTTCTTCTTCGTGGGCAACCTGTATTCGGCGCTGGCGCTGATGCTCATCATCGCCGCGCGGGTGCGCACCAAGCCGGGACTGGCGGAGTATATGACCATCAACCGCTACCATGACCTGGCCAAGCTCACGTTCGCCATCGCGTGCCTGTGGACGTACATGATCTTCTCGCAGTATCTGGTGATCTGGTACAGCACGCTGCCCGAGGAAGCGCCCTACCTGATCACGCGCTCGCTGCCGGGCACGCCCTGGTACTACCTGTTCTGGACGCTGTTCTTTATCCTGTTCCTGCTGCCCTTCCTGGGGCTCATGCCGCGCACCGTGTGCCGCAACCCCCGGCTCACGTCGGTGATTGCCCTGGTGCTGCTGATCGGGCAGTGGTTCGCGCACTATGTGCTGGTCGTGCCGTCGATCCAGGATCGCCACGGCGCGCCGCACATGATCTTCGGCACCCATGAGGTGCTGCTCACGGTGGGCTTCGTGGGCATGTTCTTCCTGTGCTACATGGCCCTCATGTCCAAGGTGCCGGTGCTTCCGGTCTCGGACAAGCATCTCTGCAAATCCTGGCACGGGCACTGACAGCCGCGCCGGGCACCAGCTTCCGAATATATTGAGCTGAAGTGGCGGTGGGTTCGTGCGTGCCCGCCGGTGGGGCAGGTTCGTGCCGTGTCCGGGGCCGGATGCGGGCGATACGTGCGCGGTCGCTGCGAACTGGCGGCGTGCGCCGAGCGGCGGCGCTTGGTGTCGCGGCGCGACGGGCTGCCGCGCACTGGCGGCGTGCGCCGAGCGGCGGCGCTGCGGCGCGGTGAGTTCACCTGCCGCCGCGCGCCGCCGGGCAGGTTTCTGCTCCAGGATGGCGACAAGTTACAAACAGTTCAATGGCTTACGCCACGACGGTCCCGCCCATGGAAAGAACTAACCTTCTTTTGGAGCCGTGGAGGCGATGGAGGGGCGCTCCGCAAAGCGTTTGACGACCGCTTCCAGGTTGGGTCGGCCGCGCCAAGTGCAGATGTTGCGGAAATCGAACCACTGCAGCGCGCACATCAGGTTCAGATCCTGAATCGAGAACAGGCCCGGGGCGAAGCCTTCCCTGGTTGCGCGTTGCTCCAGCCAGTCCAGGTCGTGCTGGATGCGCTTGAGCTCTTTTTGCAGATAGGGCGCCTGCTCCGGCTCCACGCCGCTGCGCTTCATTTGCAGCACGTTGATCCCGCTGTTGAGCATCGTTTCCACGGTCACCAGCACGGTCATGTCCGCCCAGCGCTGCTGCTTGCGGAACAGCGCCGGCGCCAGGGGCGGGCGGGGCTGGCTCAGCGGATTATCGGGGTAGGTGGTGAGCAGATAGTCCAGGATCAGATTGGATTCGAACAACGTCAGTTGGCCGTCCTGCAGGGCCGGGATGCGCAGGTTGGGATTGATCCTGGCATAGTCGCCCGGGTCCTCGTTGGTGTTGATGCGCACCTCCTCGGTCGGCAGTTCCTTTTCGGCGATCAGGATGCGTACCTTGCGCGCGTACGGCGAAAATTTGCCCATGTACAGCTTCAACATGCGTCGTTCCCTCCCGGAGCGGTGCGGTGGTGCGTGACGGCGACGCGGCGGTGCGTCACCAGGGTCCATTCCGCGCGTAGCGTACCATCCGCCGCGGCGCCCCGCCAGCGCCGGCCAGCGCCGCGGCCGGCCTGGCGGATTTGATTGGGGATGCTGCCTCGTCGGCCGCACCGCGGGCCGTCGCGGCATGCGGCCGCCGGCCCGGAGACCTGCGCGGCGCCGGCGCCGGGCTCAGAGCATGGCCAGCATCTCGGCCAGCGTCTCCTGCGGGCCGAACAGGATGGCCCGCTGCGAACGGGCCCGGCGGTCGCCGAAATCGGTCACGGCGAAGGGCGTGCCGTCGCTGTAGCGCGCGGCGAGTCCCTGGGCGGTGAGCAGCGGCAGTGCCGGGGCGATGTCCCACAGGTAGGCGGGCGGCGAGATCACCGCATCGGCCCGCCCCGCGGCCAGGCACGCCAGGTGGTACAGGTTTGAACCCAGGTTGCGCAGCTTGAATCCCTGTAGACGTGCGACCGGCATGGCTTTCAGCGCGCGGGACCCGATCAGCACATTGCGGGTGTCGCGGATCGCCGTGCCTACCTGGGCCGCCAGCGGCCTGTCATTGAACAGCGACGTGCCGTCCAGATGCATGAACGTCTCGCCCAATACCGGAAAGCGCAGGTAGCCCTCACGGCAGATGCCGTCGACCATCAGGCCGATTCCCAGGCCCCAGATGGGATACCCCCGCGCGAAGCTGGCCGTGCCGTCCAGGGGGTCCACGATCCATTGCCGCGCCGCGCCGGGATGCAGGATGCCCTCGTCCTCTTCGGAGATGATGCCGTCATGGGGAAATGCCGCCGACAGCTCGTCACGCGCCAGGCGATTGGCCTCCAGATCCAGCGCGGTCACGGCTGTGCCGTCGTGCTTTTCCCGCGCGGATGTGCGTTGATAGGCGGCCAGGGCCATGCGGTCGTACTGCTGAAAGAGGCCCTTGAACAGCGCGTGACGATCCACAGTGAATCCGCAGAGACAAGGTTGAGTACGTGGGTCGGATGCGGCGGCACCGCCCGGCGTCACGGTAGGGCGCGGAGCGCCGTGGGGCCGCCCCGGCGACGGGCAAAACGGGCCTTGTAACGCATTATGGGCCCGCTCGCGCTTTTTTGCGTCGCGTTGCACACGCCGCCGCGCTCCGGCGGCCATTTTGCGCCGTGGCGTCGGCGCGTGTGCGGGGTCCGGCGGCCGCATGGCCGACTTTGAGCTACCGGCTGCGCTACGATCCTTGGCACTCATGCCGCGGAACGTCAAATCGAGATCAAGGAGTGAGGCGGAAATTGAGAATGCTCATGTTGCGCGTGGCCATGCTGCGCTGGATCGTGCTGGCGTTTGCCGCGCTGCTGCTGGGGGCCTGCGAGCCGCGCAGCTTCGTTTCCGAATCGGTGGAGCGGCTGCTGACCTCCGACGAGGTGTCGGTGCGCTACCGGCGGCTGGTGCTGCCCAACGAGCTCAAGGTGATGCTGGTTTCCGATCCGCGGGTGGATTTGTCGGCCGCCGCCATGGCGGTGGGCGCCGGATTCCAGGACGACCCGGCCGACCGGCAGGGGCTGGCGCATTTCCTGGAGCACATGCTCTTCCTGGGGACCGAAAAATACCCGGAAGCCGGGGCCTATCAGCGTTTCATGAGCGATCACAGCGGCTTTGGAAACGCCTACACCTCGATCGACCATACCAACTACCATTTCGAGGTGGCTCATGACGCCTTCGAGGAAGGCCTGGACCGCTTCAGCCAGTTCTTCGTGGCGCCGCTGTTCAACGAGGAATTCACCGCGCGGGAGGTGAATGCGGTGGATTCGGAGCACTCCAAGAACATCGATAACGATTTCTGGCGGGCCGGGGCCGTGCTGCGCACCCTGTATCGCCCCGAGCACCCCCTCTCGCGCTTCGGCACGGGCAGCCTGGCCACACTGAAGGGCGTGGGGCGCGACGAGTTGATGCGCTTCTACCGGCAGCACTATTCCAGCAACCGCATGACCCTGGCCCTGGTCAGCAACCGCCCCCTGGACGAGTTGGAAGCGCTGGTGCGCGGGCGCTTCGGCAACGTGCCCAACCGGCATCTTGCCGCGCGCCACGTGGCGCAGGACTACCTGCCGCGCGCTGCGGCGCTGCGGCTGCTGACCATCGAGCCGGTGAAGGACGTGCGCATGCTGGGCCTGGAGTTTCCCCTGCCCCCTGCGATGGCGCACTACCGCGCCCAGCCGCTGCGCCTGATCGGCGGCATCCTGGGCCACGAGGGCGCCGGCAGCCTGCTTTCGGTGCTCAAGGAGCAGGGCCTCGCCACGGGGCTCAGCGCGGGCGCGGGCTATGAGACGGCCGATTTCGCGTCCCTGCACATCGTCGTGCAGCTCACCCCCGAGGGCTTGCAGGACTACCGCCGCGTGTTGCGGCTCACGCTGGGCACGATCCGCGCCCTGCGGGAAGCGGGCATTCCGCGCCACCTGTTCGAGGAACAGCGCGTGATGGCCGAACTGAATTACCGCTATCGCGACCGCATGGGCAGCGATGCCATCGCCAGCACCCTCAGCGCGGCCATGCAGGATCTGCCCCTGGACGACCTGCCGGAAGGGCAATACCTGCTGCGCGACTATGAGCCGGGGATTTACCGCGAGTTCCTGGAAGCCCTCACACCGGACAACATGCTGGTCTCGCTCATGGCCAAGGGCCTGGCGACCGGCCGCACGGAGACGTACTACGGGACGTCCTACGGCTACCGCGAAGAGCGCGGCCCGGCCTTCGACGAGCTGGCCCGTGCGACGGCCGACGTGCGCTGGCACGTCCCGGCGCCCAATCCCTACATTCCGCGGCACGTGCGGCTGGGCCGGCCGGAAGGTGCGCTGAAGCTGGCCCGCACCTCCCTGCTGCACCTGGAGCGCGTGGGCCTGGGCGCACAGCCCCTGGCGGCGTTGCAGGCCATGCAGGGGCAGACCTTTGCCAACGGGGATGCGCTGCTGGCCGCGGTGCGCGACGTGCTGCCGCAGGCGGGCCGACCAGAGGCCATGGCGCAGATTCTCAAGAGCGCCCTGGCCCTGCCCCGGCGTCTGGCCGACACCGAGCGGGCCAAGATCTGGTATCTGCCCGACTGGCGCTTCCGCAAACCCAAGGCCGAAATCAGCCTGAAGATCTACACCGACCCGGCCTCGGACACGGCTCGCCACGCCATGCTGGGCCAGATGTACACCGCGGCCTTCGAGGAGGCGCAGAACGAGCGGGCCTATCCGGTGCGGGAGGCCGGGCTGGGTTTTGCCGTGTCCTGGGGCACCTCCGGCGTGACCGTGGGTTTCAGCGGCTATTCCGACCGCATGCTGGACCTGGTGGGCGACGTGTTTGCGCGCCTGCCCAGCGTCGAGCTGAGCGAACAGCGCTTCGCCGCGCTCAAGGAGCAGGCCCTGCGCGGATTGCAGAGCGAGCGCTTCGCCGAGCCCTATCGCCAGTCGCGCTACTACTCGCGCCTGCTGCTGGAACGCCCGGCCTATACCCGCGAGGAACTGGAGCGCGAGCTGAGCAGCATCACGCTGGCCGAAGTGCGGGCCTTCGCCGCGCGCCTGTACCAGCGCATCTACGTCGAGGGCGTGGTGGTGGGCAATCTGCCGCCTGAGCTCACCCGCGAGGCTCTGGCGGCCGCCCTGAATGGGCTGGGCGGAGCGCCGCTGCCCCCCGGCCGGCGCCTGCGCGATGCGGTCAACCGGGTGCCCTCCGGGGACTGGTACTACGGCGAGCAACTGCCCGTGGGCAACTCGTACGTGGGCATGGTTTTCGATGCCGGGCCCCGCGATCCGCAGACCCGCGGGGCACTGCTGACCATCCAGCGCATGCTCGGCTCGTCGTTCTACAACGACATGCGCACACAGCAGCAACTGGGCTACATCGTGTACGGCGGGATGAGCGAGCGCCAGCGCATCATGAGCCTGATCATGATCGTGCAATCCGGCGCGTACGGCCCCGATGTACTGCAATCGCGCATGGACGGGTTCGTGCCGCGCTTCATTCAGAGCTACCGCGACATCCCCCCTGAGCAGTTCGAGACCCTGCGCCGCGCGGTCGTCGAGGCCAAGCTGGAGCGGGAGAAGGACATCGGCGAGGTGGCCGAGCGCCTGTACTGGACCGCGTTCAAGCACGACGAGCAGTGGGATTACATGAGCACGGACATCGAGGCGGTGGAGCGGCTGACCAAGGCCGACACGGAGCGCGTGCTGGAGCGCGTACTGGCTCCGCACAGCCGGCGGCGCCTTTCCATCCGCCTGACCGGCAAGGAGCACGCGGCGGGCATATCCAGGGACCGCGCCATCCTGCCCGGAAACCCCCTGCTCAGGGAAGCCTCATAGGGCTGGCGGCCAAACCCAGGGCACGCCGCCCCATCGCCCCGGGTGGTGCAAACGGGGCGTCGCCCCCGGCCCGAGCAGCGGGGACCGGCCGGTCTCGCCGCAGTATCCGGGGCGGGTGTGCAGCGTCCGGCGCCGTCCTGTCGTCAGGGATAACCCAGCGCCTGGAACAACCGCGCCGCAGAGCCCCTCTGGTGTCATTTCGCGGGTTCACGACCCAATTTGCCGCAATTCCGGGCGGGCATCATCAACTTGGCCGACATTCCGGCCATTTTTCAGGCAACCGTGCGTCGAATTCGCACGGCGGCGCCGCCCTGGTGGCATCCGGAGAGGGCGGCGCTTCACGTCAGGGAGGTCTACAGCTTGATGCGCAGATTCTCGCCCTTGCTCACGATGCGCATGGCGGTGGGGTCGTGGAAGTGGGTGCCCAGGATTTTCATGCCCGTGTCTGCATGCCGGTGCACGAACTCGCGCCGCGTCTTTTCGGCCAACTCGGGGTCGGCATCCGCGGTGCTGCGGCGGTGAGGCTCGCCGATCTGGATGGGGTGATGGATCATGTCCCCGGTGATGACCGCGCGCTGATCGCCGGAGTGCAGGTACACACAGCAGTGCCCCGGGGTGTGCCCCGGCGAGGGTTCCAGGTGCAGGTCGTCGTCGATGGCAAAGTCGCTGTCTACCCATTGCACCTTGTTGGCCTCGATGATGGGCAGCACGCTGTCGTTGTTGATCTCCTGCTGCGCCTCGTCGCCGTGGGCCTTCCAGAATTCCCATTCCGTCTTGTTGAACAGGTACTTGGCATTGGGGAAACTAGGCACCCAACGTCCGTTTTCGAGCTTGGTGTTCCAGCCCACGTGGTCGATGTGCATGTGCGTGCAGAACACGTAGTCCACCGACTCCGGCGGACAGCCCGCGGCGGCCAGGTCGCGCAGGAAGGGGCTCTTGCGCATGCTCCACTGGGGCACGTTGCGTTTCTTGTCCGCACCCAGGCAGGTATCCACCAGGATCGTGTGGTGCCGCGTCTTGACCACGAAGGAATGGATCGAGAGCAGCATCTTCAGGTTTTCGTCCAGAAAATGCGGCCGCAACCAGTCCACATGAGGTTTGAAGTCGTCGTAGCTCAGGTCGGCGAACAGGTAGCGCGGGCTCCAATGCTCGACGGAGTCTACGACATTCGTAACGGTAATGTTGCCAATGGCTTGCGGCTTCATAGCTCCTTCCAGGATGAAGATGCGCACATGACGGGGCCCAGTCGTCCGATGAGCCCGTGACCTGCGGAGCGTCCGGGAGCGGCGCCCGGGCAGAGGCTTGCCGGCAGTCACGACCGCATCTGCCGGAGGCCCGCTGCGGGGCTGCACGGGCCGACAGACTCGACGCCACGCCATCGACCACAACGGACCCTTTTTCTCCGCCCTGCGGCCGAAAATGGCGACCCTAGACTTTCAGGCGCCACTGGCCATTCTTCTCCACGATGCGGCCGGCCGAGGGAGGCGCGAAATGGGTGCCCAGGATGCGCACGTCGCGGTCGGTGTACTTTTCGCAGAACTTGCGCCGGGTCTTGATGGCCAGCGGCTTGTTCACGTCGAAAGTGCTGGAATAGGCGTGTTCCGCGATCTGCACCGGATGATGGAACATGTCGCCCGTGATCACCCCCATCTGGCCGTTGGAGCTGATGTCCAGGCTGCAATGCCCCGGCGTATGACCGGGCGTGGATTCCAGCACCAAGCCATCGTCGATCTGGTAATCCGCGGCGACAAGCTGGGCCCGCTTGGCCTGCATGATCGGCAGCACGCTGTCGTCGAACACGGCTTTTTCCGCGGGCTCCATGGATTTTTCCCAGTGCTCGTATTCCACCTTGTTGAACAGGTACTTGGCATTGGGGAAGGTGGGCACCCAGCGCCCATTCTGCAGGCGCGTGTTCCAGCCCACGTGATCCACGTGCAGATGGGTGCAGAACACGAAATCCACTGATTCCGGTGGCACGCCGGCCTTGGCCAGGTCCTGCAGATACGGCCCCTGGAGGTTGTTCCAGGGCGGATAGTGGCGGCCCTGCTTGTCGTTGCCGATGCAGGTGTCCACGATGATCGTATGGTGCCGGGTCTTGATGATGTAGGAGTGGATGCTCATGATAAGCTTGCCCGTCTGATCCACGAAGTGGGGTTTGAGCCAGTCATGGTGCTTTTCAATGTCCTGGTAACTCGCTGTCTCGAAAAGGAATTTCGGGCTGGTGGGGCCGACCGACTCCGCGACCTTAAGAATTTCGATATTGCCGATGCTATACTGGCTCATTGATTGACTCTCTTCTTGCTTGGGCGTACTCCCGGAACTCGGGATGCGTCTCTGGGATGCGGCGAGACGGGCGGCCTGGCGTGCAAACGGCAATGCGCCAGCGATCTTCCGGCGCAGTTGGTGCCGGTGTGCCGCGGCGCGGCGGTTGTGCGCGGATCCAGCGCAACATCCTTAGTGCATTCGCCGGCCCAGGGCAAGCCCATCGCGCAGGCAGCCGGATCGCAGGCAAGTCGCCTCGCGCGGCTCGCCGATCAGGTGGACGTTGATTTCCGGCAAACCCCCGGGCCGAAGGTCGCGTCCCGCCGGGTGACCCGTGGGGCCGGCACTCTGGGCAGGGCCAGGAACACATCAACATCGAGCCTGCGGGCTGAATTCGCCAGGGAAGCATGTCGTCCAACAAAGCCGAGCGCAAGCACAAGAAAAAGCAGGCCCTGCGCGAGCGGGCGGCCCAGCGCAACCAGGGCAAAGGAGACGCTGCGGCGGCACCGGACCCGGCCCTGGAACGCCGCCTGGACAAGGCCCTGCGCAAAGCCGAGCAGGAGCTGGCGGCCCGCGACAAGGCTCAGCGCGAGGCGGAACAGCAGCAGCGGCTGGCCCGGGCCCGCGAGCGCGCCGAAGAGGCTCAGGCCCGCCTGCGCGCAGAGGAGGAGGCTCGACGCCAGCGCGAGCACCTGCTAGCCCGGGAGTTGCCCCAGGAGCAAGAGGCGGTCCCGCCGCCGCGGGGACTGTTCCGCCGCCTGTTCTCCGGTCTGGCCAAGACGCGGGAGAGCCTCTCCGGCGGACTGGCGCGGCTCGTGCTGGGCAAGAAGGAGATCGACCCGGGCGTGCTGCTGGGCCTGGAGGAGCTGCTCTACACGGCGGACACAGGTCCGGAGACGGCCGAACGTCTGCTGAATGCGGTGCGCCAGCGCGTGGCCCGGCGCGAGCTGACCGACCCGTCCCTGTTGCGCCAGGCGCTCAAGGAGGAGGTGCAGCGGGTCATGCGGCGCGAATACGCGCCCCTGGCCCTGGAGCGGCACCGCCCGGCCGTCGTGCTGCTGGTGGGTGTCAACGGCTCGGGCAAGACCACCACCATCGGCAAGCTGGCCGCACTCCACGCGGCTGAAGGCCGGCGCGTGCTGCTGGCGGCGGGCGACACCTTCCGCGCCGCGGCCGGCGAGCAGCTCATGGGCTGGGGTCGGCGGGTGGGTTGCGAGGTGGTCAGCAAGCCGCCGGGGGCCGATCCCTCCGCGGTGATCTACGAGGCCGTGCGGCGGGGCCTGGACGAGGACTACGACCTGGTGCTGTGCGACACTGCCGGGCGCCTGCACACCAAGCTCAACCTCATGGAGGAGCTCAAGAAGATCAAGCGCGTGGTGGCCAAGCTGTTGCCGGAGGCGCCCCATGAGACCCTGCTGGTGCTGGATGCCAACACCGGGCAGAATGCGATCGTGCAAACGCGCGACTTCCTGCAGGCGGTGGGGGTGACGGGGCTCATCGTGACCAAGCTCGACGGGACGGCCCGTGGCGGCGTGGTGGTGGGTATCGTCAACGAGTTCGCGCTGCCCATCCGCTACGTCGGCGTGGGTGAGGCCGTGGACGATCTGCGGCCCTTCGACGCGGCGGCCTATGCCGAGTCCCTGTTTGCCTGACGCATGGCAGGATGGGCAGAAAAATTTGCCGCAACAATGGCTTGCAGATGTCGGCCTTACGGATTGGCGGAGCCGCGTGGCTCCGCGGAGCGGAACGATGGAAGGCAAGGTGACTACATTCGATGCCCGCAAGGGCGTGGGCACCATCCGCGCCGAAAGCGGCGAGGAGCTGAGCGTGCACCGCTCGGCGATCGAAGAGGGCGGCCAAGGCAGCCTCTTCCCGGGCGACGTGGTGGAGTTCACGGTGGGGCGCAACCGCTGGGGTCATCGCGCGGCCCTGGCCGTGCGCCGCATCGGCTGGGACGAAGAGGACGACCCGGACGGCGCTCCGGGCGAATGGACGTTCTGAAAGCGCGGGGTTTTTCCCCCGTGCTCCCGCACGCGGGCGCGCTCTCCGACCGCGCGGTAACGTCGGGACGCGATCAGCCGTGCCCGCCCACCCCATCCAGCAACGTGCCGCCGGCCGGTGCCTGGCACAGCCTCCCCACCACCGCGGGCCGCGGCTCGTCGTCGCAGAACAGGCCGAAGCTCACGCCGCCCTCGCCGGTGCCGCCATACATCCGCACCGGCCGCCCATAGTACACGGGGCCTTTGAGCCACACGTCCAGCCGCAGGGGACTGTTCGCCAGCGGCGCGGGCAGGCGCGTCAGGCACTGCCCGGTGACCACCTGAGGATGGAAAAACGCGCCGCGATAACCCTGCAGGCGTGCCAGGTGCGGAGCCCAGTGCAGCGGATTGTAATCCCCGGTGAGCCTGGCGCCGCGCAGCCCCCCGC
>JACQHH010000114.1 GCA_016199125.1 Candidatus Lambdaproteobacteria bacterium | reverse complement strand
GTCGCCCTGCTTGTGGATGTAGCCGGGCATGATGCCGATCTTGGCCTCGCCCGGCGTGATGATGCCCGGGCAGTTGGGGCCGATCAGGCGCACCCCGCGCGCCTTCACAAAGCGCACCGCCCGCACCATGTCCAGCACCGGAATGCCCTCGGTGATGCACACCACCAGTTTCACGCCCGCCGCGGTGGCCTCGATGATCGCATCGGCGGCGAAGGAGGGGGGCACGAAGATCAGCGAGGTGTCGGCCCCGGTTTCCTTGACCGCATCCGAAACCAGGTTGAACACCGGCACGCTGTCGAACTTCTGCCCGCCCTTGCCCGGCGTGACGCCGGCGACGATCCTGGTGCCGTATTCCAGGCAGGCCCTGGCGTGCAGCGCGCCCTGGGCCCCTGTGATGCCCTGGACCAGCACGCGCGTGTTCTTGTTGACGAGAACCGACATACGCCTCCGTGGATGCGCGATTGACAGATGATGTGCGAGAGGATTGCGGGCCCCGGCCTTAGCCGGCCGCGGCGGCCACGCTCTTTTGCGCCGCGTCCTTGAGCCCTTTGGCCATCGTCAGCTTCTTGCCCAACCCGGAGCTGGCGATGATCTTGTGGGCCTTCTCGGCGTTCGTGCCTTCCAGCCGCACGACCACCGGCACGCTCACGCCCACGTTCTTGAATGCGGCCACCACCCCCTCGGCCACCACATCGCAGCGCACGATGCCCCCGAAAATATTGATCATGATGCAGCGCACGTTGCCGTCGGCCGTGATGATCTTGAAGGCCTTCTCCACGCGCGCCTGGTCGGCGTTGCCGCCGATGTCCAGAAAGTTCGCCGGCTCGCCGCCCACCTGCTTGATGATGTCCATGGTGCCCATGGCCAGCCCGGCCCCGTTGACCATGCAGCCGATGTTGCCGTCGAGCTTGATGTAGTTCAGATCCGCATTGGTGGCCTCGATCTCCAGCGGCTCCTCCTCGTCCAGGTCGCGCAGCTCGGCCTGCTGCTTGTGGCGGAAACCGGCGTTGTCGTCGAAGGCGACCTTGGCGTCCAGGGCCAGGATGCGGTCGTCGCCGGTGATCACCAGCGGATTGATCTCCACCAGCGAGCAGTCTTCGCCCTGAAAGGCCTTGTAGAGGCTGGCGATCATCTCCGCCGCGGGGCGCATGAGCTTGGGATTGATCTTGTCGAGGCCCAGGCCATAGGCCAGGCGCTGCGCCTGAAAGGGCAGCAGGCCCATGGTGGGATCCACCGTCTCGCGCAGGATCTTCTCCGGCGTCTTGGCGGCCACCACCTCGATTTCCATGCCGCCCTCGGTGCTGGCCAGCACCACCACCGACTGGCTGTCGCGATCCACCAGCATGGACATGTACAGCTCCTTGCGGATGTCCATGCCTTCTTCGACGAGCACCTTCTTCACCACGCGGCCCTGGGGCCCCGTCTGGTGGGTCACGAGGGTCATCCCCAGGATGGCCTCGGCGTTCTTGCGCACCGCGTCCAGGCCCTTGGAGACCTTCACGCCGCCGCCCTTGCCGCGGCCCCCGGCGTGGATTTGCGCCTTGACCACCCACACGCTGCCCCCCAGGGTCTGGGCCGCCTTGACGGCCTCGTCCACCGTGAAGGCCACCTGCCCGCGGGGTACCGGCACCCCATATTTCGCTAGGACTTGTTTGGCCTGATATTCGTGTATTTTCATGGAAGCCTCGGCAGGTGGGCAGGTGTTGGCGACAAATGGCGTCCGCACTATAGACCTAATCCCCCAGCCGATCAACACGCCTTGCGCGGCGCGAAACGCCCGGCCGAGAAACCTTTCAAAGCCCCGCGCCGATCTGCTATGCATGGGTGCCGGCCGCGCGCTGAGGCGCCGCCGGCTTTGCCGATCCGCGAGCAGGGCGGCCCTGCGCGCCACTCCGGGAGCGCCATGCCAGTCGAGTTTTTCCGCCAGCGCGGCATCTACTATGGGTGGGTGACGCTGACGGTGACCTTCATCACCGTGTTTGTGGTCATCGGCTTTCGCTATGCCTTCGGCGTGCTCTACGTGGCCATCCTGGAGGACACGGGCTGGCTGCGGGCGGAGACGGCGGGCATCTTCTCCACGGCCATGATCACCTACATGTTCACGGCCATCCTCAGCGGCGCGCTGATCGACCGGCTGGGGCCGCGCATCCTGTTTCCCATCGGCTGCGTGGTGATGTCGGCTGGATTGGCGCTCTGCGCCACGATCAGCAGCATCTGGGAGTTCTACCTCTACTACGGGGTGCTGGTGGGGCTGGGCTACGTGTTCCTGGGCTTCATCCCGCACATCTCCATGCTGCCGCGCTGGTTCGTGCGCCGGCGGGGCTTTGCCTCCGCGGTGCTCATCGCCGGGGTGGGCATGGGCTCGCTGGTGGTCTCGGTGGCCTGCGACTGGATGCTGGGCATGATGGGCTGGCGCGCGGTGTTCCTGGTGTTCTCGGTCATCGTGCTGTTGGTGCTGCTGCCGCTGACGCTCTATTTCCACCGCGATTCGCCCGCGGCGATCGGCCTGCACCCGGACAATGCGCCGAGCGACCCGGCCGTGGCGCAGACCGCGGCGGCGCCCGAGGGGCGCCTGCTCGATGCCCTGGGTACGCCCACGTTCTGGCTGCTGGCCCTGGCCGTGGCGACCATCGGCGTGGGGCAGCAGACCATTGCCGTGCACCAGACGCGGCTGTTGGTGGACATGGGCTACGGGCTGTCCCTGGCCGCCGGGCTGTTCGGCATCACGGGCCTCTTCCGCAGCATCGGCGGCTTCATCTGGGGGCCGCTCTCCGACCGCTTCGGCACGCGGCGCATCATCATGATCGCCGCGGCGACGGGCTTCGCGGGCATCGTCGTGCTGCTCCTGGCCCGTTACCAGCCCAATCTGGTGTACCTGCTGGCGTTCATCGTGCTCTTCGCGGTGGGCTTCGGCGGCATCACCCCCGTCTACGCCTCGACGGTGGCCGAGCTGTATCCGGGGCGCCACCTGGGCAAGATGTTCGGGCTGCTGGACATCGGGTACGGGGCCGGCTCGGCCCTGGGGCCCTATGCCGCCGGCTGGATCTTCGACCATTACGGCAGCTACGAGCGCGCGCTGTGGATGCTGCTGGGGCTCACCGTGCTGCTGGGTCTTGCACTCTACGGTGCGCTGACCATTCGCCCGCGGCGCCAGGCCGCCTGAAGCGCGCCGCCAAAGGCCCTCACACCGGGACGGGCAGCAGCCGACCCGGCGGCCCGCGGCCGGCCGCCGCAGGCGGACACCCGCGACCTGACGGCCGTGCCCGGGGGACCGCATCACCTTGCGCCATAGTCGCCGGGCCCCGCGCAGAGGCTACGGGCCGTGCCCCTGGCGCTCGATTGACTTTCGGCGGAGGCGGGTGGCATATCCCTGGAGTGTCGTTGAGGGCGGTCCCCGCAGGCGCCCACGCATCGCGCCGCGCGCAGGGCATGGCCCATCGGGCCCGCCCCGGCACGCGTTTCCGCGCCGCCGCTAACCCACATCCCCACAAGATCTGCATGCAGAAGCTCAAAGAAAACCCATTCGATCTCAGCGGCAAGAACGCTATCGTCACCGGCGGTTCCAAGGGCATCGGGCGCTCCATTGTCGAGCATCTGGCCGCGGCGGGCGCCAACGTGGTCGTCTCCAGCCGCAAGGCGGACGCCTGCGAGGAAGTGGCCGCCAACATCCGCAACCACGGACTGCAGGCGAGGGCCATCGGCTGCAACATCAGCCGCAAGAACGAGGTGGAGGCTCTGGTGGCCCAGGCCCACGACTACTTCGGACCCATCGACATCTTCGTGAGCAACGCCGCGGTGAATCCCTACGCCGGGCCCCTGCCGGAGATCACCGACGAGGCTTACCACAAGATCCTGGACTCCAACGTACTGAGCAACATCTGGATCGCCAAGCTGATCCTGCCGGACATGCAGGCCCGCGGCGGCGGCGCGTACATCATCGTCTCGTCGGTGGGCTCGCTGAAATCCCACGCCACCATCGGCTGCTACACCATCTCCAAGGCCGCGGACAACGCCCTGGTGCGCAATCTGGCTCTGGAATGGGGCAAGCACAACATTCGCGTCAACGCCCTGCTGCCTGGGCTGGTGAAGACCGACATGGCCCGCATCCTGTGGGACACACCCGAAGGCCGCGAGCGCATCCGCACTCGCTTCCCCATCCCCCGCGCCGGCGACCCGGACGATCTGGGTCCCGCGGCCGTGTTTCTGGCCTCCCGGGCCGCGCAATGGATGACCGGCCAGACGCTCATCGTCGACGGCGGGGCCACCATCGCCTGATCTGGGGCCGGGGGCACGGCCCCGCACCGCGGCCACCTGCGCGCCGCATCGCCCACAGGGACACGCCAACGCACGCAGGATACCAGGCCCACCGTTCATGTGCGGCGTTGCACCCGCGCCGGCACCCGGCCACCGACCCGCCATCCCCTTTCCGAGGAGCACCCCATGAGCACCATCGGCCCCTTCAACACGGTCAAGGTCGAAGTGCAGGACGGCATCGCCCTGATCACCATGAACCGCCCGGAGAAGCTCAACGCGCTCAACGCCATGCTGCAGGACGAACTGGCCCGCGCCTTCGAGCAGGTGGGGGCGGAGCAGAGCGTACGCGCGATCATCCTCACCGGCGCCGGGCGGGCCTTCTGCGCCGGGATCGACCTGGCGCAGGCGGGCGAATCGCTGAGCCGCGGAGGCGCCAGCGGCGACCGCCTGTTGCGGCTGATCACGGCCATGTCCAGCACCCCTCAGCCGGTCATCGCCGCTATCAACGGCTATGCCGTCACCGGGGGCTTCGAGGCGGCCATGGCCTGTGACATCCTGGTGGCCTCCCGCGAGGCGCGCTTTGCCGATACCCACGGCATGGTGGGCGTGATGCCGGGCTGGGGACTTTCCCAGAAACTGGCACGCATCGTGGGCCAGCCCCGCGCCATGGCCATCAGCCTGACCGGCGAATACATCGATGCGCAGACCGCCTATGACTGGGGGTTGATCAGCCACCTGGTGGAGCCCGCCGAGCTGCTGCCCACGGCCCGACGCCTGGCGGGCATGATCCGCGACGCCGACCCGGGCATCATCGCCGAGATCAAAGCCGTGATCCGCAACGGCGGCCTAGCCACGCTGGGCGAGGGCCTACGCATGGAGCGCGACGCCCACGCGCGCTTCATGGAGCACTACGATCCCCAGGAGGCCCAGGCTCGCCGCGCGAAGGTCATGCAGCGCGCCCGCACACAGGCCTGAAGGCTTGCCCCGCTTTGATATTCGGGGTCAAATCCCCTATGATCTTGGCTGGCGAGAACTTCACCTCGAATGCTGGGTGCAAGCGATGTACGGCAGTCGTCCAGGCGCCTCGATCCAGCCCTGAGCACATGACCTTCCGGCTCATGCGATCGGCCAGTAGTTTGCGGGCCGATCGGGGGCGCACGCATTCGTATATTCGTCCACAAGACCATCCGCGCGGGAGAACATAAATACGTGGACATACCCTACCCGGAACTCGCGGGTATCCTCGTCTGTCTGGTACTTTCCGGATTCTTTTCAGGCACAGAAACGGCACTGACGTCCTTGTCTTACATCAAGGTCGACCAGCTCATCGCCAACCGCCCCGCCTGGGGTCGCGTGCTGAATCACTGGAAGCATAATCACACCGGCATCCTGACCACGATCCTGATCGGCAACAACGTGGCCAACATCACCGCCAGCGCCCTGGCGACCGACGTGGCCGCCATATTCTTCTCTTCCAACAGCATTCCCATCGCCGTGGGGGCGATGACGTTTCTGCTGCTTTTTACGGGTGAAATCACGCCCAAGACGGTGGCCCGGGCTTATGCAGAACGACTGGCGCTGCCCCTGATGACGCTGATCCTGGTTTTTCACTACCTGCTGTTTCCCGTCTCCTGGCTGATCACCGTCACGGTGGGCGGGCTGGTGCGCATTTCCGGGGGTCGCACCAAGACCCACGACCGCGTCACCGAGGCCGACCTGGAGTTCATCGTCAACCTGAGCAAGCGCGAAGGCACCATCGATGCCGACAAGCAGTCCATGCTCAACGCGATTTTCGAGTTCGGCGCCACGGTCACCCGTGAAATCATGATGCCGCGCACGGAAATGGTGGCTCTGCCGGTCGACACGCCTTATGAAAAGGTGCTGGAGGTGGCGCTGAACTCAGGCTTCAGCCGCATTCCGATTTATGAGGAAAGCCAGGACAAGATCCTGGGCATCTTTCACACCAAGGACCTGATCATCCCGCCGGATGAAGAGCACCGGGAAAACTTCCTCAGCTCCTACATCCGCCCGCCGCTATTCGTGCCGGAATCCAAGAAGATCAGCGAGGTGCTGAAGATCTTCCAGCGCGACCAGCAGCACATGGCCATCGTGGTGGACGAGTTTGGCGGCACCGCCGGCATTGTGACCATGGAGGACATCATCGAGGAGTTGCTGGGCGATATCCGCGACGAGTTCGACGTCTCGGACGAGCGTCTGCTGGCCATGCCCGATCGTTCGTTCATGGCCGATGCCCGTGTGGACATCGAAGACCTGGAGCACCTGCTGCACATCGCCTTCCCGGAGGAGCGCGACTATGAGAGCCTGGGCGGCTACCTGATCGAGGAGGCGGGCGACGTGCCGGCGGTGGGCTGGAGCCATGCGGCCATGGGCTATGCCTTCCAGGTGGTGGAAGCCGACGCCAACCGCATCATCAAGGTGCACATCACGCGGCTGGATTCCTCCGCCCAGGGCGACGCCGCGGATGACGATCCCCCCACCGACGCCGAGCCCAAGGCCACCGCCGTGGGCGAATAGCCCAGCCGACTTCCTCGCCTTCCGTGCCGGCCGCGGCTCCTGCCCCCGGCTGCAAGTCCGTTGCAATTGCGATTCCCGACTGCTCTGTCCCATGCGCCACGCGACGTTTCCGTGCCGGGAGCGACACCTGCGCAACGCTTACAACCCGGCCCGGACACGCAGGCACGTTGCCGCGGGCCGCACCGGGTCATGCGCCGCGCGCGACCACGCGCGGGCAAATACGGCAACTTGCAGCCGATTTCCCGTTGCGCTCTCCCGCAGCGGGGATTATCCTGGGCGACAGATACGTTACCGGAAGACATCCGCCCTAACTCTCCGGGTTGCGCGCGCGACCACCCGCAGCCGCCGCGGCCCATTCAACGCCGAGGATCGAACATGGCCAATCCACTGAATTCGCTCGTAAAATCTGTCAAGCGCCTGGTCGGCGGCAACGGCCAGGAGGCGACCGAGGAGCTGACCCTCTCCCGCGAGCCGGCCAGTCCCCTGAGCCTGGAGGAGCGCCCCCTGAGCCTGGCCCATGTGTGGGTGGCCGATCCCAACGCCATGAAGCTGCAAATCAGCCGCAAGCTGCTGCCCCTGGGCGAGCGGCGCGAATATCACGCGCCCGACGAGGCCCAGGAATCGCCCTTGGCGCAGTCCCTGTTCGAGATCGCCGGCGTCGACACCGTGATCCTGGAGAGCAGCGCGGTGACGGTCTACCTGACCGAGGACAGCGACTGGGAAGCGGCCATGAGCCAGGTGCCCGGGGCGATCACGGAGCACGTGGAATCGGGCCTGCACGCCGTGGAGGGACTGGACCCCAATCCGCCCAAGAAGAAATACGACTTCGGCTTCAAACAGGTGGACAAGAGCACCCGCCCGCGCGAGGAGCAGATGAAGATCGTGCAGAACCTGCTGGACGAAGAGGTCAACCCGGCCGTCGCCTCCCACGGCGGCTACTTCGAGCTGCTGGACGTGAAGGACGACACGGTTTACGTGGCCCTGGGGGGCGGCTGCCAGGGCTGCGGCATGGTGGACGTGACGTTGCGCCAAGGTGTGGAACAACGCATGCGCGAGGTGCTGCCCGAGATGGTGGCCCTGGTGGACACGACCGATCACGCCAGCGGCAGCAATCCCTACTACCAGCCCAGCAAATAAGCCCCGCATGCCTTCCCGCTCCGGCGGCTTGTCCGCCCCGGGCCGCATCCTGCTCATCTCCTGCTATGAGCTTGGCCGCCCGCCCCTGGGCATCGCCGGACCCGCCGCGCAACTGGCCAGGCACGGATTCCGCCCGGCGCTGCTGGACCTCAGCCAGTGCGCGCTGGACCAGGAGGCCGTGCGGGCTGCCGGGCTGATCGGCATCAGCGTCCCCATGCACACCGCGCTGGTGCTGGGCGTGGAGGCCGCCCGGCACATCCGCGCGCTCAATCCCGCCGCGCATCTCTGCTTTTTCGGCAGCTACGCGGCGCTCAACCGCGCCCACCTGGCCGCGCACGTGGCCGACACGGTGCTGGGCCCGGAGCCCGCGGCCGCGTTGCTGCGGCTGGCCCAGCGCCTGGACGGGGCCGCCACGGACCTGGCGCCGCCGCCTGATCGCGACGCCGGCGCAGCGCACGGTCTGGCGCGGCCGCAATTCGCCGCGCCCCGGCGCGAGGGGCTGCCGGAACTCTCACGCTACGCCAAGTTGGCCGTGGGCGGCGAAGAGCGCCTCTCCGGGACGGTCGAGGCCACGCGCGGCTGCAAGTATCTCTGCCGCCATTGCCCGCTGCCACCGGTCTATGACGGGCGCTTCTTTGCGGTGCCTCAGGAGATCGTGCTGGAGGACGTGGCGGCGCTGGTGGCGGCGGGCGCCGCGCATATCAGCTTCGCCGATGCGGATTTTCTCAACGGCCCCACGCACGCCCTGCGCGTGGCCCGCGCGCTGCACCGCCACCATCCCGGGCTGACCTTCGATTTCACCACACGCATCGCGCACCTCATCGCCCACCGCGCGCTGCTGCCCGAGCTGGCGGCGTGTGGGGCGCTGTTCGTGGTCTCCGCGGCGGAATCGCTCAACGACGAGGTGCTGCTGGCGCTGGACAAGGGCCACCGCGCGGCCGATGTGCCGCGGGCGCTGGATCTCACCCGCGAGGTCGGCCTGACGCTGCGGCCCACCTTCGTACCCTTCACCCCCTGGGAGACGCTGGAGTCCTATCTGGCACTGCTGGACTTCGTCCAGCGGGAAGATCTGCTGCGGCAGGTGGACGCCGTGCAGCTCACCATCCGCCTGCTGGTGCCGCCGGGCTCGGCCCTGCTGGGCACGCCGGCCTTCGAGCCGGTGCGCGGCGAGCTGCACGCGGAGACCTTTACCTGGGACTGGCGCCATGCGGACCCGCGCATGGACGCCTTGCAGCAGGAGCTGACCCGGCTCGTGGCCGCCGCGGCGGAGTCAGGAGAGGCCGGCGAGGCCACGTTCCTGCGCATCCGTGAGGCGGCCCATGCCGCCGCCGGGCGCGTGGCCCCGCCGCTGGAGCTGCCCCTGGCCGATGCGGCCCTGGCGCCGCCCAGGATGACCGAAGTGTGGTTCTGCTGAGCGGAGCCGCGCAGCAGCCAGTTGGCTGCTATCGTCTGAGACAATCGAATACGGCGCGGCTACCGCCAAAGACGCGGCGCGCGGGCTATTCCGGGCGGATGTCGAAGGACAGGCAGGCGTGCGCCTTGCGCAGGGCCTGTTCCACGAAAGCCGGCGTGGGACCCTTGGCATAGATGAAGCCCAGGTAGCGTCGCCCCTCGGGCAGGGGTACCACCGGCTGGCCCACTGGAATGCTGATCTCCACCCCCTCGATGCCCGCCACCGCGGCTGCCCGGGCGCTGCCGGCGTGATCGCGCAGGATACCCCCGGCGGGAATGGGGATCATCATCACCCCCGCCGCGCGACGCTCCCGGGGCGGCGGGGGCTCGGCATGCCCCACGGCCTGGCGCAGGATCACTTCCTCCAGGCTTTGCCCGGCGCCGAATTGCAGCATGCGCGCGCAGTTGCCCCCGATGGAGCGCGGCGCCAGCTCCAGCAGGGTCACCGCGCCCTGGTGCACGCGGAATTCGGCGTGCACGGGCCCCTGACGCAGACCCAGCGCGTCCACGGCCGCCTGGCCCTGGCGCGCCAGCTCGCGCTGCACGGCCTGCCCATGGCGCGAGGGGGTGATGAACAGGGTCTCCTCGAAATACGGTCCCTCCAGTGGATCGGGCTTGTCCAGCACGGCCAGCACGCGCAATTCGCCGTCGGCAATGCTGCCCTCCAGCGCCACCTCGACACCCGGCAGGTATGATTCGATGAGCACGCGCCCCGCCGCGTCGCCGCCCTTGGCGCGCAGCCCGGGGTCGTCCAGCAGCGCCTTGATGCGCGTGAAGGCCCGCACGAATCCCGGCACGTCGTCCGCGCGGATCACCCCCCGGCTGGCATTGAGAAAAACCGGCTTGAGCACGCAGGGAAAGACCACTTCCCGCGCCAGCCGCGCCGGATCGTCGTCCACGGAAGCCGCGCGAAACGTGGGGCCCGGGAGTCCGGCGGCCTGCATGATTTCCCTGAACACGAGCTTGTTGGAGGCCGAGCGCACCGACTCCTGCGGATTGCTGGGCAGCTTCAGCGCCGTGGACGCGCGCGCGGCCAGCGCCGTGCCGGTGTCGTCAAGCGCCACGATGGCGCTGAAGGGGCTGCGCGCATGGGCCGCGGCAATCGCCGCCAGCGACGCCTCCTCGTCCGCATAGTCCACGGCCAGCGTGCGCTCCGGGGCCAGCGCCTCGGTGACATGGGGCTGATTGGTGCCCGCCAGCACCGAGAGCCCCAGGCGCTGCGCAGCGCGCAGGAAATCGCCGGCGCGATAGCTTTCCGTATCCATCAGCAGCAGGATGCGCGGCACGACGCTCTGGCTCCCCGGCTGGCCCGCGGCGCGCCGGCCTTTGGACAGGGCACGCGGCGGCGCAGGCTTGTCCATCCATGATACTGCCACGGCTGGCCGGTGGGAATGGAACTCCGCGGCGCGTGGCTGTCGCGTCGGGACGGTGCGCGCGATGCGCTGCGTCAACGGACGGGCAGACGGAGCGGAGCGCAAGCTCTCAGGAGAGCGCTTCGTTGCCGAGATCCTCGAAGAACTGGCGCGTCATGCGTCCGGCGATGCCGCCGATCATGCGCGAGCCGATGCGGGCGATGACCCCGCCGATGTGCAACTCGCCGCTGTAGCGCAACTCGGTCTTGCCGTCCTGCTCGCTCAACGTCACGCGGCCTTCGCCCTTGACGAATCCGGGCTTGCCGGAACCCTCGACGCGCAGCGTGTAGCTGTTGGGCGGGTCCTTGTCCACCAGGCGCAGCTTGGCCTCGTAGGTGCCCTTGATGGCCGCCACTCCGATGCTCAGGACGGCCTGATACTCGTCCTGCCCCACGGCGACGAGGCTTTCACATCCCGGCATGTGGCGCTGTAGCGCATTGGTATCGTTTATGATTTCCCAGACACGCTGCTGCGGCGCGTCGAACACGTGCGAGCCTTCGAGCTTCATGGACTGTCCCGGACAATGAATGAACTGCGGACATGCAGCGTGCAGCATAGCCGCGCGGGAGCGGCAGCACAATCCGCACCCCGGCATGACCTGGCAGGGCAGCGGAGCGCGCACCCATCCGGTCCGTGGCCGCATCCACGCCTGCGGAGCCCATGACGGCAGGCGAGGTGCGCCACGGAGCGCACGGCTGAGGGCCTACCCAGGACATGCCCCGCCACGGACCGCAAGTTGGGCGCCCATGGGCGGCGTGATGACGGCACCGGCGACGCGCTGGTGAGGAACCGGGCGCGCAGCCGGCGCGGTGGCGAGCGACGGCTTAGCCGGCCATGGCGCGCTCGATGGCCCGGCGGGTGCAGACCTGGGCGATGTGCTTGCGATAATCCGCGCTGGCGTTGAGCGGATCGTCCATCGGCTCCTGGATGTCGTCCAGCACCTTGGCGGCCGCCGCGGCGATGCTGCCCGCGTCCAGGATCCTGCCCTTCAGCGCTGCCTCCACCGACTTGGCGCGGAAGGGCCGATAGTCCACGCCTGTCACGCCCACCCCCGCGCCGCTGCACGTGCTGCCTTTCAGCTCCAGCGTCACCGCCACGCCCGCGAGCGCGAAACCCGAAGCCTGGTGGGCGATCTTGGCGTAGTTCGTGTGCTTGCCGGTGGCCGGCACGGTGATGCTGGTCAGGATTTCGCCCGGCTTGGCTGCGCTGGTCAGCGTGTCCAGGAAGAACTTGTCCGCCGCGACGCCGCGCTCCTTGCCACCCTTGCCGAGCAGCGTGAATTCCGCGCCCAGGGCCAGCATGGCCGCCGGCAGGTCCGCCGCCGGGTCGGCATGCACCAGCGAGCCGCCGATGGTGCCCCGGTTGCGTACCTGGGCATCGCCGATTTCCGCGGCAGTCTGCGCCACCAGCGGGCACTTGCCCGCCAACACGCTGGAGCGCGCCAGCTCGGCATAGGTGGTCATGGCCCCGATAGTGATCTTGCCGCCCTTTTCCTTGATCCCCGCAAGCCCCTTGCACTTGCGCAGGTCCACCACGTGCGCCGGCGTAGCAAGGCGCAATTTCATCAACGGAATCAGGCTCATGCCGCCCGTGAGGATCTTGGCGTCGTCCTTGTATTTGGCCAGCAGCTTGATCGCCTCCTCGACATTGGCGGGGGCGTGATACTCGAAATTTTCCGGAAACATATCCGATCTCCCTCGTCTCTAGGCCGATTTGGCTTTCTGGATGGCGCGCCACACCTTCTCGGGCTTCAGCGGCATGTCGATGTGCTTGATCCCCAGCGGCGCCAGGGCGTCCATGACCGCGTTGAAGATGGCTGCCGTGGAGCCGATGGTGCCCGCCTCGCCGATGCCCTTGGCCCCCAGCGAGTTGACCGGGGAGGGCGTGACCGTGTGATGCGTCTCGTAGTGCGGCACCATGCTGGACTTGGGCACGGCGTATTCCAGCAGCTCGCCGGTGACGAGTTGCCCGTCGGCGTCGTAGACCGCATCCTCGTACAGGCTCTGCGCCAAGCCCTGGGCGATGCCGCCGTGCACCTGGCCGTCCACGATCAGCGGATTGATGATCGTGCCGCAGTCGTCCACGGCCACGTAGCGCTTGATGGCCACCTCGCCGGTTTCCTTGTCCACGTCCACCACGCAGATGTGCGTGCCGAAGGGGAAGGTGAGGTTGGAGGGCTCGAAGCGGCTGGTGGCCTCCAGCCCCGGCTCCACGCCCGGCGGCGCGGTGCCCGGGCCCTTCCAACTGAAGTCGTAGGCGGCCATGGCCACTTGGCCCAGGGTCACCTTGCGCTGCGGGTTGCTGGTCACGTAGATATCTCCGCGGTCGAAGGTCATGCTCTCCTTCTGCGCATCGAGCATGTGCGCGCCGAGCTGCTTGGCCTTGTCCTTGACCTTGTCGATGGACATCATCATGGCCTGCCCGCCCATGGCGATCCCCCGGCTACCGTAGGTGCCGTTGCCATAGGGCACCGCATCGGTATCCGAGTGCACCACGCGCACGTTTTCCATGGGCACCCCGAGCTGATCCGAGACGATCTGGGCAAAGGTCGTCTCCTCCCCCTGGCCGTGAGGCGAAATGCCCGTGAGCACCGTCACCAGGCCGGTAGGCTCCACGCGCACGGTGCAGGATTCCCAGAAGCCCACGCCGGGTGGCGCCAGGAACGAGGGGCCGACCCCGCACAGCTCCACGTAGGAGCACACACCGATGCCCATCAGGCGCCCCTGGGCGCGGGCCTGCTGCTGCTCGCGGCGCAATGCATCGTAGCCCACCACCTGCTTGGCCTTGTCCATCGCCTTGTTGTAGTCGCCGCTGTCGTAGACCAGCCCCGTGGGCGGCGTGGCCGGAAACTCCGTGAGGTAGTTCTTGCGCCGCACCTCGGTGGGATCCATTTTCAGCGTGGCGGCGATGGTGTCCATCACCTTTTCCGCGATAAAAGTGGCCTCCGGCCGGCCCGCGCCGCGATAGGCGTCGGTGGCCATCTTGTTGGTGAACACCCCGACCTGCTCGAAGCAGTAGGCCTTGGGCTTGTAGCAGCCCGTCATCATGACCACGGTGAATGTGGCGATGCCCGGCGTGAGGGCCATCATGTAGGCGCCCAGGTCCAGGTAGAGCTTGGCCTTCATGGCCGTCCAGGTGCCGTCGGAATTGAAGCCGATGTCGATGTGCTGCACCTGTCCGCGGCCGTGGATGGTGTTGGTGAACTCCTCCCGGCGCCGGTTGGTCCACTTCACGGGTCGGCCCAGCAGCCGCGAGCAATGCACCACCAGGTATTCCTCCGGATAGACGTTGAGCTTGGAGCCGAAGCCGCCGCCCACGTCCGGCGCGACCACGCGGATGCGGTGCTCCGCAATGCCCAGCATCAGGCCCAGGAAGGTGCGCACCCAGTGGGGAATCTGGGTGGAGGTGTAGACAGTGAGGTTCTCGCGCCCCACGTCCCAGTCGGCCACGGCCGCGCGGGGCTCCATGGCCATGGGAATCAGGCGCTGGTTGTCGATCTCGATGTGAGCCCGGTGCTGCGCGTTCTTCAGGGCCTCCTCTGTGGCCGCGATGGCCTCCGGCGACGGTCCACCCGGCACGTTGAACACGAGGTTGTTGCCGAATTGCTCGTGGATCACCGGGCTGCCCGGCTGGGCCGCCTTGACCGGATCCATCACCACCGGCAGGTCCTCGAAGTCCACCTTGATGGCGTCCAGGGCGTCCTGGGCGGTATAGGGGTCGTTGGCCACCACCACGGCGATGTTGTGCCCCACGAAGCCCACCTTGTCGGTGGCCAGGGCGGTGTAGTCCGGCACGTTCATCGGCACGCCGGCCAGCCAGTGGTTGCCCTCGGCGTTCTTCGCAGCGCAGGGCAGCGGGGGAATGGCCCCCACGATGTCCTTGCCGATCAGCACCTTGACCACGCCAGGAATGGCCTCGGCTTTCCTGGTGTCGATCTTCCTGATGCGGGCATGGGCGCGGTCGCTGCGCAGCACGGCCATGTGCAGCATGCCCGGCAGCTTGATGTCGTCCGTGAAGCGCCCTTTGCCGGTGATGAAGCGCGGGTCTTCCTTGCGCTTGATGGGTTGGCCCACCTTGTTGGGTGTCGCGATCATCTTGGAGTCTCCTCTGCGGGAACGTGGGATGGAGCCTGCACCTGTGGCGAACGGTGCTCAGCGCTGCATCTTCTTGGCGGCCGAGCGCACGGCATTGACGATGTGCTGATAGCCCGTGCAGCGGCAGAGGTTGCCCTCCAACCCGTGCTTGATCTCCTCGTCGGAGGGATTGGGGTTGTTCTGCAGCAGGTCCACCGCGGCCAGGATCATGCCCGGGGTGCAGAAGCCGCATTGCAGCCCATGCTCCTCCCAAAAGCCTTCCTGTACTGGGTGATAGGCGCCGTTCTGCTTGAGCCCCTCGACCGTGGTGACCTTGCTCCCATCGGCCTGCACGGCGAACATGGTGCAGGACTTGACGGCCTTGCCGTCGACCAGCACCGTGCAGGCGCCGCACATGGACGATTCGCACGCCACGTGGGCGCCGGTGAGCATGAGCTTTTCCCGCAGGTAGTGCACCAGCAGCATGCGCGGCTCGGTCTCGCCGCTCATTTGCTGGCCGTTGACTTCCATTCTGATGCTTACAGCCATGGTGATCTCCCCCGTACTCTGCCGGTACGGTGTATGGATTGATCGATCGCCGGTGCCGGCCGCGCAGGCGTCAGCGCGACGCACTGCGCGGGCTGAGGCCCCGGCCTTGACCGTCGCACACCGGCCCGGCACCGCGTGCGGCCAGGATTGACCGCGCGCAGGCACCCGGATGCGGCGCCGACAGCCGGCGTCCCAAAACCCTAACTCGCTAATATCGTGAATGATCTTGCCGCCCGGGCATGCTAGCACGCACCCGGCTGGCTCTCCCGCCTTCCACGCAGGCGGTGCAAGCACCGCCTGCCCCGGGCTAAAACGAACCATTGGCAGCAGGGACCAAATTAGCGTCGCCCCCGGCCGCTACGCTGTGCGGTCGACCTGTGCCGTCGAGCAATGTCTGCGATGCTGGAACCGAACCCCCTGAGGCTCTGGAATCTATCAAATTCCAGGCGCAAGTAAACTGTTTTTTTGTCCCGCAAGTGCGCGGCCCGTCGCGCGCAATGCACGACGGAATGGGCATCAGCGCGTGGCGTGCGTGCGCGCCAGCCGCGCGGCATTGAGCACCACGGCCAGGGAGCTTCCTGCCATGAACAGCGCGGCCAGCAGGGGATGGATCAGCCCGGTCGCGGCCAGGGGGATGGCCGTGGCATTGAAGATGATGGAAATGGCGAAATTCTGCCGGATGATACTGTAGGTGCGCCGACCCACGTCGATGGTGCGCAAGAGCCCGTCCACGCCCGGTGCCATGAGCACCACGCCGGCGGCGTCCAGCGCGATGTCGCTGGCATTGCTCACCGCCACGCCCAGTTCCGCCTGCACCAGGGCCGGTGCGTCGTTGATGCCGTCGCCCAGCACGGCCACGCGGGCCCCGCGAGCCTGCAGGTCGCGCACATAGTCCACCTTGTGCTGAGGCAGCATCCCGGCGCGCCACGTGTCGGCGCCCACGGCTTGCGCCACCGCCAGCACGGCCGGTTCGGCGTCTCCGGAGAGCACGTGGGTGCGCAGTCCCAGCTTCCGCAACGCGCCCACCGCCGCCGCGGCATCGTCGCGCAGGACATCGGCCAGTTCCACGCTTCCCGCATACGCGCCGTCCAAGGCTACGTGTACCATTGTCCGCGCGAGGCCATCGGTGGGGACTGCGCGGGCAGGGGAACGGTTGCGCTCACCGGGCGCGGCTGCGGATGCCCCGGCAGTCACAGGAGGCACGGCAATGCCTGCCTGCGCCAGAAATCCCATAGAGCCGGCCAGCAACGACCGCCCGCGCACGCCGGCCGAGAGGCCCATGCCGGGCACGATGCGCACATTTTCCACATCCGGCTCTAGGGATTCCCTGCCTGACAGGCTGTCGCCGCCGCCCTGCTCACGGGCCGCAACGGGCGGGGCCGCGCCATGGCGCTCCAGATGGCGGGCGAGCGCCCCGGCCAAGGGGTGCACGGCCCAAGCTTCCGCCGCCGCCAGCAGCGGCAGCCAATCCGGCGCCGCGTCAAGCTCCCCGGGAGGGTGCGTGGCCCCTGCGGCCGTGCGCAGGGTGACCACCTGCGGCGTGCCGCGAGTGAGCGTGCCGGTCTTGTCCAGCACCACGTCGCTCAGGCGCGCCGCGTGCTCCAGCGCCGTGCCACGCTTGACCAGCACGCCCCGCGCACCCGCCAGGCGCGCCCCGCTGAGAAAGGCCACCGGCGTGGCCAGTCCGAAAGCGCAGGGGCAGGCCATGACAAGCACGCTCATGGCCGCGATCCAGGCCTGCCCGCCGCCACCGGCCACCAGCAGACGCAGGGCCAGGGTGCCCAGTGCGACGGCCAGCACGGCGGCGGCGAATCGTCCCGCCAGCCGGTCGCCGAGGCGCTGCAGGTCGGGGGCGGCCTGGGCCGCCTCGCGGGTCATGCGCACGATGCGCCCCAGCGTCGTGTCGGCGGCGCCACCCCGGGCCCGCATGACGAACTGCCCCGCCGCGGCCACCGTCCCGGCCAGCACCACGTCTCCCGCGCTCACCGCGCGCGGTGCCGACTCGCCTGTGAGCGCCTGCTGGTCGATCTGCGCCTGCCCGGAGAGCAGCGGCCCGTCCGCCGGCACGGCCTCGCCCTGGCGCACCAGCAGCCGGTCGCCCGCGGCCACTTCATGCACCGGGACGCGCCGGGGCACCTCCCCCTCCAGCCGGTTGGCCCAGCGGCCCTGCAGGCTCATCAGCCGCCCCGCAATGTCCCCCGAGCGCCCGTGGGCCACCAGCTCCAGGTTGCGCCCGATGAGCAGCAGGAACACGAACATGGTCACGGAATCGAAGTAGGTGTGTCCGGCGCCCGTGAGCAAGGCCACGGCCGAATAGCCGAACACCACCAGCATGGCCGCGGCGATCAAGCTGTCCATGGCGAAACGTCCGCGGTGCAGCTCGGCCCAGGCCCCGCGCAGGAACGGCCAGCCCCCCAAGGCCACGGCGGGCAGGGCAAACCCGCCGGCCAGCCACTCCAGCAGCAGCTTGAACTTGGGCTCGATGCCGTAGAAATAGCCTGCATAGAGCCCCACGCTGACCAGCATCACGTTGCCCGCGGCAAAGCCCGCGATGCCCAGCCGCGCGAAAGCCCAGCGCAGGGTGCGCCGGGTATCGTCCGTGGCGGCATCCCACAGCCGCGGGTGAGCCACATGGCCCAGGGCGGCGCAGGCCGCGGCAAACTCTCCCACCCTGGCGAGCGGCCCGCGCCAGCGCACGGTGACCGTCTGCGCGGTCAGGTTCACCGTGGCGCTGTCCGCGCCGCCGGCCCGCAACACCGCTTCGATTCGCCCCAGACTGGCGCCATCGAGCGCCCGCTCGAATTGCAGCGCCACCTGCAAGGTACCGTCGCGTCCCTGCTGGACGAAATGAGCCAGCCCCCCGACATCCTGGCCCGGCTCGGTTTCAGGCTGCTTCCCGTGCGGGGGAACTGTTGCCGCTGCGCGCTGTGGGATCATGGGCGACGCCGGGAGGTTGGGGTTGACCGGGATGAGGAAAGTCGGATCATGCCTGACGGGTCAGCGGGATGGTCCGGCCGCAGCCACTGCAGCGGGCCGCTGCGCGGGCGGCGCCGGCGTGACCTGTCGGCTCCGACTTGGACCTGCACAGCCCCTGACCGCGGACGCTCTCCGCCTTGCATGCGGTGGATCAACGATCACGCAACCGATGCGCCGGGACAGAGCCTAGTCGGCCACGTAGCGCAGCGTCTCGTAGACCAGCACTCCAGGCGCCGGCAGGCCGCGTTCGGGCGGTGCCGTGGGGGCCACACCCGCAGGAAACAGGGAGACGGTCAGCCGCCACAGGCCCCGCGCCGGATGCACGAAGGTGGCTCGATACCGCCCCGGCGCGGCTGCATCCTCGCTCAGCGGCAACGTCTGGTCCAGGGTCGGATCTGACGGGCGATAGGCCTCGACCAAGCCCCGCAGCCCGTGCACGGGCGCCCCGGCCCGGTCGTTCACACGCAGCGCCAGCCCGCTGTCCGTGCCGGCGGCGTCTTCCAGCGTCACGAGCCAACCCGTCGCCCGGCTGCGTGCCACCGCGTCGATCACGCCGTCGTAAGCGACCCCGCGCTCGTAATAGTCCGGGGCCACCAGGCTCGGGCGGGCACCCAGGGAAATCCACAGCATGGCCGCGTTCATGCCCAGCACCAACGCGAACACGCCGACGACCCACAGGAACATGGGATGACGCCAGCGGGAAGGGCGCGGGGGCGTCGCGGCCTGCGCACCAGGGCCGGGCCCGGCCGGGGCGGGGGAGGGGGAGGTCATGGCCCGGGAGCCAGGAAGGTGGCCTCGTAATCGGTCAGCGGCACCTCTTCCTGGATGATGCGCGTGATCTT
The DNA here is from genome assembly GCA_016199125.1 of Candidatus Lambdaproteobacteria bacterium. Classification (GTDB taxonomy): domain Bacteria; phylum SAR324; class SAR324; order SAR324; family JACQKK01; genus JACQHH01. The sequence continues at coordinate 1,496 of JACQHH010000114.1, read as the reverse complement.
GAAATGGATCGGCGCCCGGCCGCCATTCACCTCCGGCCGGGGCACATTGACGAACACGTCGATGCGCCGGTGCTCGCCGCCTTCCAGGAACACCGGATTGGCCGCGGTGACCAGATCCGCACTGAGTGGGCCGTCCAGGTTGATGCGGAACTGGCGCCGGTCGGGCGCCTTGTTGAACAGCATCAGCGAAAAATGGTTGGAGATGCGCCCGTCCGGCAAGAGGGCATAGGGGTCGCCCGGCGGCCGGATCACCGTTAGGGCCACCAGCGGCCGCGTGCCCACGCCCCAGAAAAAGGCCACCACCAGCGCCACCAGCAGCACCGAGTAGATCAGCACGCGCGGGCGCAGGTAGGCCGTCTTTTCGCCCTGCAGCCGGGCCAGGGAATCGTAGCGCACCAGGCCCTTGGGGCGCTGCACCGATTCCATGATCTCGTCGCAGGCATCGATGCAGCGCGCGCAGCCGATGCACTCGAGCTGGTATCCGTCGCGAATGTCGATGCCCGTGGGACAGACCGCCACGCACTTGAAGCAGTTGATGCAATCGCCGGGCGCCTCGCCCACCTTGCCCCGCGGCTCCCCGCGCACCAGGTCGTAGCCGACCTGAATCGTGTGCGAGTCGGTGAGCACCGCCTGAAAGCGGGCGTAGGGGCAGAGCACCACGCAGAACTGCTCGCGGAACCACGCGAAATCGAAATAGAACGCGGCCAGGATGGCCACCATGAACAGGAACGCGGTCCAATGGTCGGCCGGCGAGCGGGTCATCCAAGTCAGCAGCGTTTCCGTGCCCACGAAGTAGGCCAGGAAGGTATTGGAGACCAGGGCCGAGAACAGCAGGAACAGCGCGTGCTTGAGCACCTTCCTGGCGACCTTGCCCAGGGTCCAGGGAGCGGCATCCAGCCGGCGCCGCGTGAGGTGGCCGCCCTCCATCCATTCCTCGATCTTGCGGAACACCTCCTCCATGAACACGGTCTGGGGGCACAACCAGCCGCACCACACGCGCCCGGCCAGGGCCGTGAAGAAGAACAGCGCCATGGCCAGCCCCACCAGCAGGAACACCAGGTAGAACACGTCCTGGGGCCAGAACAGGTGGCCGAAGATGGTGAATCGCCGCTGGGGAATTTCGATCAGGATCGACTGCATGCCGCCGATCTTGATCCACGGCATGACGAAGAACACGGCGATGACGAAATAGCCGATGCCCTTGCGCCACCGCATGAACTGCCCATGGATGGCCGCCGGGTAGACCCACTTGCGGCGGCCTGTGGCATCGATGGTGGTCAGCGCTGCTGGGGGGGTGGTCACGCGTCTAGCTCTTGTTGCTCAATGGGCCGGTGGAATCAGCACGCCCTGCGGCTCTTTGGGGTTGGGTGGCGACGTGCCGGCCAGCGTCTTCACGAAGGCTGCCACCTGTTGAATCTTAGCCGGATTCAGCACGGCCTTCCAGGCAATCATGCCCTTGTCGGGCACGCCATTGGTGATGGTGGTCACCAGGTCGC
>JACQHH010000113.1 GCA_016199125.1 Candidatus Lambdaproteobacteria bacterium | reverse complement strand
TTACCGCTGATCTTACTGGGCTACATGGCAAAGGTCCAGGGTTTTGTTAGAGGCTTTTAGAAAGTCCAGCGCCAACTCAACAGTAGCACCCAACCGCTCCTCAATCTCATTTATTGAGAGGTGTGCATTCACCATGTCTTCAGCTTTCTGAGAGAGCTCATTTATAAACTCAACCAAGATAAGCTCAAGAATTGCAGAGGAAAACTGACCTCGTGCATCCGCGCGAATCCTGCGAATCTGCCGCTCGCGGTGCGCTTCAATTTGTCGGAAGATCGGAACAATATTGACCTTGGAATCCATTTCTATTGCTCGGTGGTTGTTCTCTTCGATAAATTCCCAATCTGTGGGCTCAATTCCCGGGCGGGACCAATAAGTGCGGACGTGTTGTTGCGCCCATCTCTGGAGTCGGATAAGCATTCCTCAGGGCCAACTACGGGCAGCACGACTCGCGCTCGCCCGGCACATCCCGATCTGCGCCGGCACGGGGCTCCCGCCGCCGCACCCCCTCATGGACGTGCGGCATGGCGGGAACCCGGCACGTTCGCAGGCTGAGACGGTTCGTATGCTACGCGCGGCGCCGCGCGGAGTCCCCGCGATGCAGGACAGGAATGTTCAAGTGCCGGACGCGCGGGCGCTCCTGCCACAGGTCATATTGCGCTTGCAGATTCATCCATCCTTCCGGGCTGTTGTCGAATGCGCGGGAGAGTCGCACGGCGATATTCGGCGTGATCCGCGCGTGTCCGTTGACGATCTGCGAGAGGGCCTTGCGGGACATTCCGAGCGTACGGGCCAACCCGCTGACGCTCAGTCCGAGGGGCTCCATGTACAGGCCGCGCAGCACCGCGCCGGGATGAGGGGGGTTGTGCATCTGCATGGCGGCTCAATGGTAATCCCGGTAGTCCACGTCGAATGCGTCACCATGCTCGAAACGGAACGTGACGCGCCAGTTGCCTGAAACCGTGACGGCCCAATGACCCTTCAAATTCCCCTTCAAGGGATGCAAGCCCGAGCCCGGAAAGCCCATGTCGCCGATCATGCCCGCCGTGTTGAGGCGCGCCAGGATCAGTTGCAGTCGCAGCGCGTGGTGCGGTTGAACGCCGCGCTTCGATCCCTTCCGATAGAAACGCTCAAGTCCCTTGTGGGCAAATCCCAGGATCACGCGCGCACATCCCTTGGGGTGTTACCGGGACGGTATCACAGCCCATGGACGCCGGGAAGCGCCTGCACCCCGTAGCGAGACCGCGGCAGCGTGCCGGAGGCCGCCCATGTTGCCGCGGGTAGGTCAAGGGCGATAGAGTTGACAACAATGAAACCGCGGGAATTGGAGCGCCTGATCAAAGCCGAGGGGTGGATCGAGGCGCCCGATCTGGGCAAGGGCAGCCATCGCGTCTACCGGCATCCCGCGAGACCAGGTATTATCACCATCCCCTGGCACGCCCGGGATATTCCACGCGGCACCACGCACAATATTCTCAAGCAGGCGGGCCTCAAGCAGGCGGGTTTCAAGGGATAGCGCTGAGCAAATCCATGGATAAGCTGATCTACACGATGATCATCGAGCCGGCCGAGGACGACGAGGGGCCCTGCTTTGGCGCGTATTTCCCGGACCTGCCCGGCTGCGGCACGACCGGCCGCACCATGGAGGAATTGCGGCGCAACGCGCGCGAGGCCCTGACGGCTCACATTGGTGCGTTGCGGGCCACAGGCCAGCCCGTGCCGCCGCCCAGCATCGCGGTGGAGCGCATCAGCGTGGCGTAAGCGGCTCGGTTCAGTTCACCGCCCTTGTCTCCGCACGGGCCGGGCACGGCGTGGGCCTGCCCGCGGTCGTGCTCACCTGCCTGCGGCGCGCAAATGCGCCAAGGGCACGGACCGGCTCGCTGAATCGGGGTGAGAGGATTCGAACCTCCGACCACCTGCTCCCAAAGCAGGTGCGCTACCAGGCTGCGCCACACCCCGCGGTGCTGCGTGGGCCCGGGCGGGACCCGCTCGATTCTAGGCTGCGCAGCGGCGGCTTGGCAACGGCGAAGGGGCCGCGTGCCCTGCGTCGCAGGTCCATGCGCCGGCGATGGGCGTGTTCCACGCGTCGCAGGTCAATGCGCCGGCCATCCTCAGCGCGGCTTGAGCTCGTGCAGGATGATCGAGTTGCCTTCGGAATCGAGGATGATCGACATCCTGCACACGGGCGAGTGGATCATGTCGGCCTGGAACTTGACCCCCTCGGACTTGAGCCGGGCGATGAGGGCGTCCAGATCGTCGACCTCGAAGGCGATGCTGCCTCCGGCCGCCGCGCTGGGGGCGATGTCGCCCGTCGCGAACAGCGCCAGACAGCCCCCGCCGGGCAGGTCGTATTCCGTCCACGTCCCATTGGACGAGTGGCTGCCCACGGCGAGTCCCAGCGTGCCTTCGTAGAAGGCGCGTGCCCGCTGCGGGTCCTGCACGGGATACATCGTGAAAGCCACCTTCTTGAGCATCGGCAGTCTCCCCCGCTGATTGCGGCAGCCCCGGATACGGCCGGCAGGGCGGCGCGATTCCGCGCGACCCGAGGCTCCACGCGCATGTTCTGCCAGGCTACAACAGCTTGCCGCCCAGGGCCTGCTGCTGCGCGGCGATCTGGCGGCGAATGCCCTGGCCCGCCAGGTCCAGCATGGTGTCGAATTTTTCGCGGGCGAAGGGTGTGCCTTCGGCCGTGCACTGCACCTCCACCAGCCCGCCGGCGCCGGTCATGACCACGTTCATGTCCACGTCCGCCTGGTAGTCCTCGTCGTAGTCGAGGTCCAGCAGCGGCTGGTCCTGCAACAGCCCCACGCTGATGGCCGAGAGATAGTCGCGCACCGGCGGGGCGCGGAAGCGGTGGCTGGCCGCCATGCGCCGCAGGGCCAGCACCAGGGCCACGAACCCGCCCGTGATGGACGCGGTGCGCGTGCCGCCGTCGGCCTGCAGCACGTCGCAGTCGATCCAGATGGTGCGTTCGCCCAGCACCTCCAGGTTCACCACGGAGCGCAGGGAGCGGCCGATCAGGCGCTGGATTTCCAGGGTGCGCCCGGCGGCCCGGCCCTGGGTCACCTCGCGGGCGGTGCGCGTGTTGGTGGCGCGAGGCAGCATGCTGTATTCGGCCGTGACCCAGCCCTGGCCGGAGCCCTTGAGGAAGGGCGGCACGCGCGCCTCGACGCTGGCCGTGCAGAGCACCTTGGTGCGGCCGGTGGCGATGAGCACCGAGCCCTCGGCGTGCATGGTGAAGTCCGGGTCGATGGTGATGGGCCGCGGCTCGTGCAGGCCGCGCCCGTCGGCGCGCTGCCGGATCAGCTCGGACTTGATCTTGCGGGCCTGCTCGCTCAGGGAGCCGCGTTGGTCGCTCATGGGGCCTCGCGGGGAAGGCACCGCCGCTGGGGCGGCAAGGCTTTGAAAGGGGTCTACTGGGCAATCTGGCCGATCCCGCCACCAAGCGCAAGCCTGGGCGCGACGGGCCGCCGGGGTGCAAACGGCGAGTTGGAACGGTGCGCGGACGAGGAAGCGCCGGGCCGCGGGGCGGGGCGGTGGGCCGCCACCGCCGCAAGCTCAGCGCAGGGTAGCGGCGATCATGTGGGCATACTTCTCGCGCGCCACCTGCAGCATGGCGATGAAGCGCGGCACGTATTCGGCCGTTTCACGGCGCAGACGCAGATCCCAGAAGTTCCAACTGCGCTGGCGGCCCATCTCGTCCGAGATGTAGTTGGGCCCGCCGTTGTAGGCGGCCAGGGCCAGGGCCCAGTTGTAGTTGAACTGCCGGCCCAGCTCGTCCAGGTATTTCGCGGCGGCCGCGGTGGCCTTGCGCCAGTTGAGCCGATCGTCGACCATCATGCCGATGCGCAGGCCCATCTGCTCGGCCGTCTGCGGCGTGAACTGCCACAGGCCCCGCGCATGGCCCGAATCCGCGCGGTTCTCGAAGCGCGATTCCAGCATGGGCAGATAGGCCAGCTCCTCGGGCAGGCGGCGCTTGGCAAACTCCTCCAGGATGGCGGGCAGATAGCGCCGTCCGTTCTCCAGGGCCGTTTCCACCGTGCTCGTGCGCGCGTAGTATTTGCGGAACTGCCGCACGCGGCGGTGATCCGAGCTCCAGATGTCCGGGCGGTTGTCCTTCACCTCGGCCGCGTCACCCCCGCCGGCGCGGGCGGGCGGCAGGGCGCGGCTGTTGGCGCAGGCGCCCAGCAGGGCCGTGACCAACACCAGCAGCAGGGCCAGGCGCAGCGGGGCCGTGTTATGAAGAGTGCTATGAACCATCAGGCGGAGTCTCCCATTGCCGTTGATTTGCCGTCCCTGGCAGCTCCGGCGACGCACGCGCCGGCGGCGGTTCTACCGCGTTCGATGCAATTTGGCGGCCAGCCTCCACGGCGCGGGCGTCTGCCGCGGCGCCCGGCGCGGAGCTGACGGCTCATGCTCGATCTGCGCGCAATCCAGAGCCTGCTGGCCCGCCATGGCACGCGCCTGGGGGCGCCGGTGCGCCCGCTGGAGATCGGCGGGCGGCGCTTCGACTTCAATGTCCGGCGCGCGCTGATGGGCGTCATCAACCTCTCGACCGACTCCTGGTACACCGAAAGTGTGTGCGCCACGCCCGAGCAGGCCATTGCCCGCGGACATCTCCTGGCCGCCCAGGGCGCGGACTTCGTGGACATCGGCGCCGAATCGTCGCTGCCGCAGGCTGCCCGCGTCGATGCGCAGACCCAGCGCGAGCGTCTGCTGCCCGTGGTGCGCGCCCTCAGCGCCGCGGGGGTGCCGGTCTCCGTGGAAAGCTACCATCCCGAGGTGCTGGAGGCCGCCGCCCAGGCGGGCGCGCGCATCTTCAACCTCACCGGCAGCCGCCACGAGGCCGAGACGCTGGCCATCGCCCGGCGTTTCGATGCGGCGGTCGTGCTGTGCTATGTGCAGGGCGAGACGGTGCGCCAAGTGGAGCGCTTCACGTTCCACGACGACATGGCCTCCGAACTGGAGGCCCATTTTCGCCAACGCCTGGGCCGCGCCGACGCGGCGGGCGTGTCCCGCTGCATCGTCGATCCGGGCCTGGGCTTCTACTACGAGAACCTGCAGGACAGCGCCCTGCGCATCAACCACCAGCTCCAAACCTTGCTCAACACCTTTCGCTTGCACGCCCTGGGCTATCCCACGCTGAACATCCTGCCCCACGCGCCGGAGATCTTCGGGGCCGCCGCGCGGCGTGCGGCCGAGCCGATGTTTGCCGTGCTGGCCCTGCTCGGCGGCACGCACATCGTGCGCACCCACGAGCTGGAAGTGGTGGCCAAGGTGCGCGACACGCTGGCCGTCTACCAGGGCTGAGTGCAACGGGCAGCGCATGCGGGAGTCCGGCCCCGCGCCCGCCCCCGCTTCAGTGCCGCGGGGTTGCCCCTCACGCTCCCGGAGCGCGCTCGCAGAGGAAAATGCCCTCCTCGCCGTCCGCATGCAGCCAGTGTCGGCGCAGCGCCAGGTGCGCCGCATCCAGGGCCGCCGCCAGGGCCTGGGCCGTGAAGCGGTTGGAATAGAACAGGCGCCAGCGCTCTCCCGGGGCCAGGTGCAGCGTCTGTCCGGCCAGCGTCGGCTCAAGGGCGCCGCGCAGCACGGCATGGGCCTCGATGCACCACGCGCCGCCATCGTCGCGCAGGGGCGCGGTCGTGACGCGCAGGCGCGCGGCCTCCCGCGGCAGGCCCACGTGCTCCAGCAGCAGCGTGTACCAGCGCAGGGCGTGGGGATTGTCGTACTGGGCCACGATGCGCTCCGCGTCGGCCGCGTGGCCGCCGGGCGACAGGTTGGCCGCAAGCAGCAGCCCGTCGCCCGGGCGCAGCAGGCCCGCCAGCCAGGCCAGCAGCGGCGCCGGCTCGAAGTTGGGCAGCAGGCCGTAGCAGGTGACCAGGCGCCGGACCCGCCCGCCGTCCTGTGCGTCCAGCCAGGGCCCCAGCGCCGGCCAGTGGCCCAGGTCGGCCACCAGCGGGTGTATCCGCAGCGCAGGCGGCCCGGCCGGGCCGCCGGGCGGTGGCGCCGCGCCGGGCTGCGCGATGGTCGCGTGCGTGGCGCTGACGAGCGTGGCCGCCGTCAGCACCAGGGACGGGCTGATGTCCAGCGGCGTGTAGTGCCGCGCACCGCCCGTCCGCTGCGCCGCGGGCAGAGCCAGCAGCGCCGCGTCCTTGTGCCCGCCGCCGCAGCCCAGGCTGACCAGGTGCAGGCCGCGCCGCCCCCCGGCCGGCTCCAGGGCCGCCGCGGCCGCGCGCCCATAGAGCGCGGCCAGCGCCGGGTCCGTGCGCGAGGGCGACCAGGCGGCGTGGTAGTCCAGCCACGCCTGGGCCTGGGCCGGGCTCTCGTAGAGCCACTTGCCGGCCAGATCGCGCGCGGCCAGCGCCCGGCGCAGATCGTCCAGGCGCTGCGCTGGAAACGCGCTCGCATGGACCTCGACGTGCAGCGTGTCGGCATTCACGGGCAGGCCCGGCTGGGGCGCCGGCGGGACGGCGCGTGGTTGCAAAGGCGGCGGCGTGGGTTACAATTAACGTCAGCAACGGGCACCGATCGCAAGCACAAAATCGCCCCCGCAGCCCAATTCCGTTCCAGCCGGCTCGTCAGCACGCATGCCAATCCCGGCCCGGTCCCGCCGCGGGCACCGGCCGCCCAGCCCGGACTCACCGCGTATGGACCGAGTGCGCTTCCTGCTGTCCCTGCTGCGGGAGCACGCGCTGTCCTACCTGGGCGGGCTGCTCATGCTGGGGCTGACCCTGTGGATGACCGTGGGCATCCCACGCTATCTGCAGGAGGCCATCGACCTGCTGTCGGCCGAAGCCGGGGCCAATTCGGCGGCCTTCCTCAGCCGCATCGGCTGGGTGCTGGGCTTCGCGGTGGCCGTGGTGTTCACGCGCACCGCCTCGCGCATGGCCTTCTACACGCCTGGGCGGCGCGTGGAATTCGACCTGAAGAACCGCATGCTGGCGCACCTGACGCGGCTGCAGCGCGGGTTCTTCCTGGAGAATCCCAGCGGCGCCATCATTTCCCGCATCAACAACGACATCGGCGGCGTGCGCATGATGCTGGGCTTCGGGCTGATGCAGCTCTGCAACAGCATCGGCACGCTGACGCTGGCGCCCTATTACATGTATCGCATCTCGCCCTGGCTCACGCTGTTCTGCGCCCTGCCCATCGTGGTGGCGTTCCTGGCCTTGCAGGCGGGCCTGCGCCGGCTGCGCCACGAGCAGCTCGTGCAGATGAAGTCCATGCAGGACCTCTCCGACTTCACGGTGGAATCCTACAACGGGCTCAACGTGCTTTCGGCCTACCGGGCCTTTCCCTGGGCCGAGCACACCTTTGCCACCCACAGCGGCGCGGTGCGCGACAGCAGCATCCGCATGTCCAACGTGCGCGCCTACCTGATGCCGGTGCTGATGAACATCGTCAACGGCATGAAGGTGCTGCTCATCTTCTGGGGCGGGCTGATGGTGGTGCGCGGCGAGATGACCATGGGCGGGCTGCTGGCCTATGCCCTGTACCTGAGCATGCTCGTGCCGCCGCTGATGGGGCTCACCTTCATGCTGTTCATGCTGCAGCGCGGCTTTACGGCCCTGGTGAGCCTGGAGCGCATCTTCAAGACCGTTCCCGACGTGCCGCCCGTGCAGCCCGCGGCCGAAGCCGCCCTGGGCGAACGCCTGCGCGAGGGCCTGCGCGTGTCGCACCTCACGTTTGCCTACCCGGACGAACCGGGCCATCCCCGCCTGCGCGACGTGTCGCTGGAGGTGCGCCCGGGCGAGATCGTGGGCATCTTCGGGCCCATCGGCAGCGGCAAGACGACGCTGGTCAACGTCATCAACCGCTATCTGAACCCGCCGCCGGGCCGCATCACCCTGGACGGCGTGGACATCACGGCCATCGGCCAGGGGCGCCTGCGCCGGCACGTGGTGACGGTGACCCAGGAGCCCTTCCTGTTTTCCGATTCCATCCGCGACAACATCCGCTTCGGCAGCGAGGCCGACGGCGAGGGCCCCGTGCTGGATACGGTGCACGCCGCGGCACTGGAAGCCGACCTGGCCCGCTTTCCGGCGCACCTGGACACCATGGTGGGCGAGAAGGGGATCACGCTCTCCGGCGGCCAGAAGCAGCGCATCTCCCTGGCGCGGTCCATGCTCAAGCCCTGCGATGTGCTGATCCTGGACGATGTGCTCTCGGCCGTGGACCATGAGACGGAGCGCTTCCTGGTCGAGCAGATCTACGCCTTCCGCCACGCGCGGTCGCTGCTGATCGTCTCGCACCGGCTCTCCGTGCTGGAGCGCGCCCAGCGCATCGTGGTGCTGGACGAGGGGCGTGTCGCGGACGTGGGCACGCACGACGAGCTGATCCGCCGTCCGGGCAGCTACCGTGAGGCCTATCTGCTGCAGGCCGAGCACGGCGAGGCGGACGGAACGCCCGCCCATGCCGCCGGCGCCTGGAACTGAGAGGGACTCTTCATGGCCGAGCATCCCCACCCCGCGCTGGAAGCGCAGACCACGCTCAAGCGCCACGTGTGGGACCTGATCCGCACGCATCGCATCGGCCTGCTGATGGCCCTGCTGCTTATGCCGCTCTCGGCCGTGATGGCGATGCTGCTGCCCTACCTGACCAAGGTCGCCATCGACGAGCTGATCGTACCCGCCGCGCAGAGCGGCGACGTGGCGTCGATCTACGACCGGCTGGTGCGCCTGGCGCTGCTGGCCGGGGGCGTGGTGCTGGGCGGCTATGTGGCCGATGCCCTCTACGTCTCCATCCTGCAACGCACGGGGCAGCGCATGATCGCCCGGCTGCGCGAGGCGGTCTACCAACGCACCCTGCGCCTGCCGCGCACGTTCTTCGACACCCATCCCATCGGCACGGTGCTGACGCGCGTCACCAGCGACATCGAGGCCCTGGGCGAAGCGCTGGCCACCGGCGCGCTGTCCATGTTCATGGACGGGCTGAAGACCGTGGCCTACCTGGCGATGATGTTCCTGCTCGACTGGCGCCTGACGCTGGTGCTGCTGCTTACGCTGCCGCTGCTGGTGCTGGTGGTGGGCTTCTTCCAGTCGCGCATCCGGCGGGCCTTCTTCCGCGCGCGGCAGGCGCTCTCCGAGGCCACGGGGTATCTGCAGGAATGCCTCAACGGCATCAAGACCATCCAGCTTTACGCGGCCGAACGCGTCGCCATGCAGCGCTTCAAGGCCCTCAATGCGCGCTTCTACCGCGCCCAGAACCATTCCAACTTCTACGATGCCCTGCTGTTCGCCCTGGTGGAGGGCATCTCCACGCTGACCATCGCCTTCATGCTGTGGTACTCGGCCGGGGAACTGCTGCGGGGGCTGCTCACCCTGGGAGTGCTGGTGGCCTTCATGGAATACATCCAGCGCCTGTTCGTGCCCGTGCGCGAATTCTCGCAGCAGATCGCGGTGTTGCAGCGCGCCGCCGGGGCCCTGGACCACATCAACGAGCTGTTCCACGTGTCCCTGGATCCCAAGGAACTGGCCAGCGCGGCCACGCCGGGCGACGGCGCGGCAACCGCTGCGGCCGGGATCGCGGCTGTGGCCGCCGGGACGCCGGGGGCTCCGGTGTCGCCGCTTCCCGCCGGCGGAGCCCCGGTGGCGAAGGAGCACATCGAGCGCATCGAGTTCGAGAACGTGCACTTCCGCTACAAGCCCGACGGGCCGGAGATCCTCAAGGGCGTCTCCTTCACCCTGCGCCGCGGGCAGACCCTGGCCATCGTGGGCGCCACCGGCTCGGGCAAGAGCAGCATCGTCCGCCTGCTGATCCGCGCCTATGGCGGCTACCAGGGTTCCATCCGCATCAACGGCGAGGAGCTGCGCGGCATCTCGGCCGAGCGGCTGAGCCGCTTCATCTCCGTGGTGCACCAGGACGTGTTCCTCTTCGGCGGCAGCATCGGCTTCAACATTTCCATGGCGCGGGCCGGGCTGGACGAGGCGGCGGTGCGTCAGGCGGCGCGCTACGTCAACGCCGACGGCTTCATCGGCGCGCTGGAGGGGGGCTACGACTTTCCCGTGCTGCAGGGCGGGGCCAACCTGTCGGCGGGGCAGGGCCAGCTCATCGCCTTCGCGCGGGCGGTGGCGGCCCAGACCGACGTGATCGTGCTGGACGAGGCCACCAGCGCCGTGGATTCCATGACCGAGCACCTGATCCAGGCGGCCGTGGGCAAGCTGTACGAGGACAAGACCGTGATCGCCATCGCGCACCGCCTGAGCACCATCCGCAAGGCGGATACGATCGTGGTGCTCGATGCGGGGCGCATCATGGAGACGGGCAATCACGAGGAGCTGCTGGCCCGCAAGGGCTACTACGCGCAACTGGTGGCCCACACCGACGCCACCGGCCTCATCCCCAGCACGTCGCCTTAGCGGCGAAAGGCATCGCCGCCGGCCCCGTCTAGGGCTTGGCCGCCAGCGCCATGGCGCGATAGGCCGCCACGGAGCGCGGATCCTCGTCGGGAATCACGGGGCGATCGATGGCGAAGCGGTCCCGCGTGCGGGTGTATTCCAGGCCGCCCATGCGCCCCACGGCGCGCAGCTTGTCGGGATCGACGCGGCCGCGTTCCATGAGGATGCCGTCGTCCAGGTGCCAGAACAGCACCTCGCCCAGAATGTGGCTGCACGAAGGGCCCACGCGGATGTTGTGCGAGACGCGGCACTCCAGGGCCACCTTGGCCTCCTTGATGCGCGGCACGCGCACGGCCGTGCCGGGCAGGGGGGTGAGGCCGGCCTGCTCGAATTCCGAAATGTGCGCGCCGTAGTCGCCGCAGGTCTGGTTCATCTGCTCGGCCAGCTCCTCGCTGACGATGTGCACCACGAATTCCGGCACGTCCCCCACGTTGCGGGAGGTGTCCTTGAGTTCGCTGCCCCGGTCGATCACGGAAAAGGCCACCGTGGGCGGATTGTTGGCGACGCCGTTGAAGAAGGAGAACGGCGCCAGATTGGCCACGCCATCGGCGCCCAGCGTGGCCACCCAGCCGATGGGGCGCGGCACGATGCAGCCGATGATCAACTTGTAGATTTCCGTCTTGGGAATGTCCTTGGTAGCCAGATCGGCCATGGGGATGCCTTGGATTGAACTGGAAACGGCGCTCGCGGGTGGTGCGTCAGGCCCGCGTTGCTCCAAAGGGGGCGCTGCCAGGGCCGCCTGCGGCGCCGAGGACACGCGTCATGAATTGTCCAGCACTATAGCAGCCCGTCTTCACCCTTCACAATGCGCGCAACTGTCACGCGCGGGGTCATCGGCGCGGGAGCGCAGGCCTTCGCGCATTGCGACACTTGGTCTGGTCGTTTGAAAACCAGCGCGATTTCGCGTACGTTGGCCGTTGACGTTGTAAGTAAAATGACGTCCCGCCAACACATTTCATGGGGCTGCAGCCAGAGGTGCTGGAGGCCCGGAGGCACATGCCGCTGTACCGCGTGCCTGCAGCGTCACGCCTGACGTATCACCCCGTGGCAGTTTGTCTGCAGGATTTCCATCGAGCTTGAGGAGACGGTGATGAAGAAGATTGTATTGCTTGGACTTGCCATGCTGCTCGCGGCCGGCCTGACCTTTGGCGCGGATTCAAAGACCAACCGCGCCACCAAGACCGTGGGTCTGACCCTGCCGATATTTGCCATTCATGCCGCCACGCTGATCACGCCGCCCATCGGCATCCAGTACATCGCCAGCGACAGATGGGTCTTCGGCGGGGAATTCGGCGCCGCCAGCGCCTCGGTGGACGATGGCGACAGCAAAGCCAAGGTGGACTTCTCCAACATGGGCCTCAACGCGCGCTGGTTCCCCAATACCAACTCCTTCAACGTGGGTTTTGCCGTCAACCAGCGCAGCTTCACCGGCTCCGCCACGGTGGATGCCGAGGACCCCGACACCGGCGTCACGGCGCGCGCCAATGGCACGGTGGATGCTTCGGCGACCGTGGCCACGATTCTCATCAGCAACCAGTGGACGTTCGACTTCGGCATGACCATCACGGCCGACTGGCTGGTGCTCTCCGGGGCCATCGGCAGTTCGACGTCCACCAAGGTCAAGGCCAGTGCCAGCGGCATCGCCTTGACCAGCGCCGAAACCGCCGATGCGGAAAAGAACCTCGAGGAAATCGGCGACGTGATCAATTTCATCGCCTCAGCCCCGGGCCTGTTCCTGATTTCCTTCGGCTGGTCGTTCTGAGCGGACGCAGGTTCATGTCGTATGCTGCAAGCCGGCGCGCCCGCGCCGGCTTGGAAGCCCCCCGCAGAGCGTGGTATACTCTCAAGAATTGATTAAGTTTTATATCATTTTGCCCGCTGCGCGCGGGCCCAGCCTGGGATGACGTCGCGTGGAGCGTGTCGGCCCATGCGCCTGCCACGATGGAGCGGCCGATGGTTTTCTCCCTGCGCCATGACGACCCGTCTCTCGCGCTTGCCACCGATCTCTACGAGCTGACCATGGCCAAGGCCTATTGGGCCAACGGCATGACGGATCGCGAGGCGGAATTCCACATGTTCTACCGCCGCAACCCCTTCAACGGCGGGTTCGTCGTCTTTGCCGGGTTGGCCACGCTGATCGACATCCTGCAGGAGTTCCGCTTCTCCGCGCAGGACCTGAGCTACCTGGCCACGCTGAAGGATCGCGTGGGCAACCCGCTGTTCGAGGAGGAGTTCCTGCGCTACCTGGCGGCGCTGGAATTCAACTGCGACCTGCTGGCGATGCCCGAGGGCACGGTGGTCTTTCCCAACGAGCCCCTGCTGCGGGTGCGCGGGCCCATCGTGCAGGCGCAGTTGCTGGAAACCATCGTGCTCAACGTGCTCAATTTCCAGAGCCTGGTGGCCACCAAGGCCGCGCGCATCTGCCAGGTGGCCGCCGGCGACCCGGTGATCGACTTTGGCCTGCGGCGGGCCCAGGGGCTGGACGGTGGACTGTCGGCCAGCCGGGCCTGCTACGTGGGGGGCTGCGTGGGCACCTCCAACGTGCTCGCCGGCAAGCTGCTGGGCATCCCGGTGATGGGCACGCACGCCCACAGTTGGGTCATGGCCTTCGACAGCGAGCTGGAGGCGTTCCGGGCCTTTGCGCGCACCATGCCGGACAACTGCGTGTTCCTGGTGGACACCTACGGTTCGCTGCAGGGGGTGCGCAACGCCATCGAGGTGGCGCGGGAACTGCAGGCGGGCGGACACAAGCCCATCGGCGTGCGCCTGGACAGCGGCGACCTGGCATACTTCGCCAAGGCCGCGCGGCGCATGCTGGACGAGGCCGGGTTGCAGGAGATGGTGGTCATGGCCAGCAACGAGCTGGACGAATACGTGATGCGCAGCCTCAAGCTGCAGGGCGCGCCCATCGGCGCGTGGGGCGTGGGCACCAAGCTGGTGACGGCGCAGGACGACCCGGCCCTCTCGGGGGTGTACAAGCTCACGGCCATCCGTGACGGCAACGGCTGGGAATACAAGCTCAAGCTCTCGGACCAGAAGGCCAAGATCAGCATTCCGGGCGTACTGCAGGTCTACCGCTGCATCGACCGGCAGGGCACCTTCGAGGCCGACGCCATCCTGGACATCGGCGAGCGGCCGGAAGAGGTGGCCATGATCGTCGATCCCAACGACAACACCAACGTCAAGCGGGTGGACAACATGGCCTCCAAGGAGCCGCTGCTGGTGGAGGTCTTCCGCGGCGGCACGCTGGTCTACGATCCGCCCGGCCTGGCGGCGATCCGCGCGCGGGTCGGCGCGCAACTGGCGCTGGTGGACGGCAGCCACAAGCGGCTGGAGAATCCGCACATCTACCCGGTGGGCCTGAGCCCCCACCTCAATGCGCTGCGCGACCGCATGATCCGCCAGGCGCGCGGCGTGCAGCCCATGCCGGAATGACGCGGGGGGTGCCATGCGCTTTCTCAAGGTGGGCGGGGCAGCTCTGAACCAGACCCCGCTGGACTGGAGGGGCAATCTGGCCCGCATTCTGGAGGCCATCGCCCTGGCCCGCGCGGACGGGGTGCAGGTGCTCTGCCTGCCCGAGCTGTGCATTTCCGGCTATGGCTGCGAGGATGCCTTCCACGGCGAGTCCGTGGCGGCGCAGGCCTGGGACAGCCTGCGGGAGATCCTGCCGGCCACCGGCGGCCTGGCCGTGGCCGTGGGCCTGCCCCTCATTCACCAGCAGCAGCTCTTCAACGCCGCGGCGCTGCTGGTCGACGGGCGTCTGGCCGGGTTGGCCGCCAAGCGTGTGCTGGCGGGCTACGGCGTGTACTACGAGCCGCGCTGGTTCAAGCCCTGGCCCGAGGCGGTCGTGACGACCTACCGCGACGACGGGCGGGAAGTGCCCCTGGGCGACGTGGCCTTCGACCTGGGCGGCGTGCTGGTGGGCTTCGAGATTTGCGAGGACGCCTGGGGCCGCGGCGAGCACGCTCCGCGGCGCCTGGCCGCGCAACCCGACGTCCTGCTCAATCCCAGTGCCAGCCACTTCGCCTTCGACAAGTATCCCACCCTGCGCGGCATCGTGGCCGAGGGCTCGCGCACGGCGCACGCGGCCTATGTCTACGCCAACCTGGTGGGCAACGAGGCCGGGCGGCTGATCTTCGACGGCGCCACGCTGATCGCCGCCAACGGCAAGCTGCTGGCGGAAAATCCGCGCTTCGGCTACCGGCCGGTGCAGCTCACCAGCGCGGTGGTGGATCTGCACGCCCTGCGCCTGGAACGGCGCCGGGTGAACTACCCGGGCGCGGGCGGGGGCGAGCGCACCGCGCAGACCCTCGCCGTGCCCTTCGCGGCCGCCGAGGCGCCGGAGCGCGACGTGGCCGCCGCGCGGCGCGCGGGGGCGGCCTACGATCCCTTCGCCCGCTCCACCGCCGGCGAGGGCGCCGCCTCCCGCGTCTCGCCGGGCGGCGCGCCGCCCCGCTTCGAGGAATTCGCCCGCGCGGTGAGCCTGGGGCTGTGGGACTATCTGCGCAAGAGCCGCAGCCGCGGCTTTGCCGTCTCCCTGAGCGGAGGCGTGGATTCCTCCTCCGTGGCCGTGCTGGTGTGGGGCATGGCCCGCCAGGCCCTGGCGGAGCTGGGCCCCGGCGGCGTGGCCCAGGCCCTGGCGCACCTGCCGGAGCTGCCCGCGTTGCTGGCCGGCAACGGCACTGCGCCGGCGGCGCAAGGCACCGTGGGGCGCGGCGCGGATGCGCCGGCGCTGGACGAGGCCCCGGATCAAATCATGGCCCGGCGGCTGGTGGCGCGCCTGCTGCTCACCGTGTACCAGGGCACGGAAAATTCCTCCGACGTCACGCGCATGGCGGCCCGCGGGCTGGCCGAGCAGCTTGGCGCGCGGCACCTGGAGCTGGAGGTGGGGCCGCTGGTGGCCGCCTATGAGCGCCTGGCCGAGACGGCCCTGGGGCGGGCGCTGGAATGGGGCCGCGACGATGTGGCCCGGCAGAACATCCAGGCGCGCGTGCGCTCGCCGGGCATCTGGCTGCTGACCAACCTGGAAGGTCGCCTGCTGCTGAGCACCAGCAACCGCAGCGAGGTGGGCGTGGGCTATGCCACCATGGACGGCGACACCAGCGGCGGGCTGGCGCCCATCGCCGGGGCCAACAAGACGTTCCTGCGGGCCTGGCTGGCGCACGTGGAGCGCCACGGCATCGCCGGGCTGCCGGCCCTGCCGGCGCTGGGCGCGGTGAACCGCCAGGCACCTACGGCCGAGCTGCGCCCGCCGGCGGACGGCCAGACCGACGAGGCCGACCTGATGCCCTACGCGGTGCTGGACGTGGTCGAGCAGGCCGCCATTCGCGACCGCATGCCGCCCGTGGAGGTGTGGCGCCTGCTGCTGGCCACGCCCCTGCCGGGAATTGCGCTGGACGGGCGCAGTGCCGCGGGGTACGTGGAAAAGTTCTTCCGGCTGTGGGGTCGCTCCCAGTGGAAGCGCGAGCGCATCGCACCGTCGTTTCACCTGGACGACGAGAACCTGGATCCGCGCACCTGGTGCCGCTTTCCCATCCTCTCCGGCGGCTACGAGACCGAGCTGGCCACGCTGCGCCAGGCCGCCGGGCTGGCCTGATCGCGCCGGCCGGCGTAAGCTTGGCGGGCGTCCCCGCGTTCCGCGCCGTCCGGGCCGCCGCGGCGGAAGCGGCGCCGCCCGCGCGCGCCCGCGACGCTGGGCGCCACGCCCGCCATCCGGACGGCCGCACCGAACGCATGGACTGACACGGCGCTTTGCCGGGTTCCGCCCCCATTGCGCCACGCGCTGCGCTGCTGTAATAGTGGGTTCATGACCCCCTGGCTGGTGACCGTCGGGGGGGCCTCTGGGTTGACCGGTCATGCCGGGCGGCATATGCCGTATGGGGCAACCCGGCCTCTCACGATCTATTATCCGAATGATCCGCTTAATTGCGTCCGGCTTTCTGTGGGGCTTGGCCGCGCTTGCCGTCGTGGCTTGCGCAGCGGACAGTGGAAGCAGCGATTCCCCATCTTCTTCCGGCGGCGACACCACGCTGCTGTCCGCGCTCACCTTCGATGGCGCCACCTATACTTTTCCCGCCAGCAGCACCTGGGCCAGCGGCTGCCGCATCTGCGAGAGCCCCAGCAATTGCTCCGACCGCGCAACGATGGAGATCACCTACAGCACCATCAAGGAAACCACCCTCTCCTACAGTGGAAACACGACGTGCGGCGTGACCCCCACTGGAACGACAGTGACTTCCTTTACCGTGGTCGTGAATGCGGGCACGCTGGCCACGGGCGGCTGGTCTTTCTATGACAGCGTGACAACAGCCCCCACCGGTCTGACCCTGCCTCCCGCAGCCTCAAGCTGGAGCGCAACCAGCAGCAGCGGTTCCTTGTTGACGATGGCGTTGGTGGACGCTGGCACCCCGACATTGTATTTGTCGGATGACAAGGGCCCCACGATTGTTGTTCCTGCCGGCGCCTACAACTCTTGGATGTCCACTTTCGGTCTTATCAAACAGTAGACACGCCATGTCCCGCCGGCCCCAGCGCGTAAGGCCGCCTGGCGTACCGGTGGCGCCGATCGGCCTTGCTTCTCCAGGCTGAGTCAATTTCAGCGCGTGTATCCATTTCCATTTCCGGATCACGCGGTCGTAGAACAAATAGAACAAACCAAAAATCCGATTTTATATATATAATATATAATTGTGCGCCCAGCACACCAAGGCAGCGGCGCATCGAACGATACGGCCATGCTGGACAAGCTCAAAGCCTTCTTCAAGTCCCCCCAGGCGCCGCTGCGCCTGGGCAGCAGCCCCCAGGACATGCGCATGGCCGTGTGCGCCGTGTTGCTGGAGGCGGCGGAGGTGGATCAGCAGGTGCCCGCGTCCGAGCGGCGCACCATCCGCGAGCTGCTGAAACAGGAATTCGCTCTTAGCGACGGCGCGGTGGAGGCCCTCATCGCCGACACGCGCACCGCCCGCAACAACGCCTCCGACCTGTGGCCCTTCACCACGGCCATCGCCCGCGACTACTCGCCCGAGCAGAAGCTGAACCTGCTGCAGATGGTATGGCAGGTGATCTTCGCGGACGATCGCCTCGACCCCTATGAGGAGCAGCTCGCCCGCCGGCTGCAGGCCATGCTCTCGGTCAATCACAGCCTGCTCATGGAAGCCAAGAAGCGCGCGCGCGAGGCCCGGGCGGTGGTCTGACGCCTGTCCCGGCACGTCCGCGGCGGGATGGGATGACCAGGCCCGCGGCCCGTGCTATGAATCGTCTGCACAAAACGCGTGGGTCCGCTCCGCACGGGGTGGCCTGTGCGGGGTGCGCCCTGCCCGGCACCTATGGCGCCGGGCGCGACAGGGTGGCGTAGGCCGGCGACACAAGAGTCTGCCGCCCTGGAGACACGCGCAGGCCGGCGCGTGCGTGGCGTCGCGGAAGGCGCCAGGACCGGGCGGCCGTGTCGGCGCCACGCCGCGGGCGCATCGACGAACGCAAACCACCAACACGTTGTGCCGAGGAAGCCCATGATTTTCGACCCCATCCTGCCCCAGTCCCGCATCGACGCCATGCGCCGGAGCGGCCAGTGGCCCGACCGCATCATCACGGACTACCTGGACGACGCCGTGGCGGAACGCCCGGACAGGATCGCCGTCACCGACGTCAACTCGCTGACCGGCCGTTCCACCTCGCTGTCCTACCGCCAACTGGACATCGTCTCCCGCCGCATGGCGCTGGGCATGACGGCGCTGGGCGTGGAGCCGGGCGACGTGGTGTCCTTCCAGTTGCCCAACTGGTGGCACGTGGCGGCGCTGTACATGGCCTGCACGCGCATCGGCGCGGCCATCAACCCGCTGATGCCCATCTTCCGCGACCGGGAGCTGTCCTTCATGCTGGGTTACGCGGAGACCAAGCTGCTGGTGATTCCGCGGCGTTTCCGCGGCTTCGACTATCCGCAGATGCTGCGCAACATCCGCAAGGACGTGCCCAAGCTGCGGCACGTGCTGGTCGTGGACGGGGAGCAGCCCGAGAGCGCCTTCGAGGCCGTGCTGCTCAACCGGCGCTGGGAGGATGAGCTGGACGGCGCGGCCATCTTTCGCGAGCGGCGCCCGGACCCCAACGCCATCTCCGAGCTGATCTACACCTCGGGCACCACGGGTCAGCCCAAGGGCGTGATGCACACCCACAACACCATCGTCTGCAACAACGAGACGGTGATCGAGCACGTGGGCATTACGGCCGACGACGTGATTCTCATGGCCTCCCCCCTGGCGCACAACACGGGCTTTCTGTATGGGATGGTCACGCCCATCGTGCTGCACGCCAAGAGCGTGCTGCAGGACGTCTGGGACCCCATCCTGGCGGCGCAACGCATCCAGGACGAGGGCGTGACCCTGTCCATGGCCTCCACGCCCTTCCTGGCCGACCTCACGTACAACGAGGGCGTGAACCGCTACGCTACCGGCACCCTGCGCACCTTCATCGTCGGCGGGGCGCCCATCCCCCGTGTGCTGGTGAAGGCGGCCACGGAGAAATTCAAGATGCGCGTGATCTCGGCCTGGGGCATGAGCGAAAACGGCATCGTCACGGCCACACGCCAGGGCGATCCGGATGAGAAGGTCTACAACACCGATGGCGTGGCCATCCGCGACATGGAGGTGCGCGTGGTGGACGCCGACGGAAAGGCGCTGCCCCCCGGCCGCGAGGGCCGCCTGCAGGCGCGCGGCAAGGACAACTTCGTGGGCTACCTGAAGAAGCCCGCGCAGTACGACATGGACCGCGACGGATGGTTCGAGACCGGCGACAATGCCAGCATGGACCAGGACGGCTACATCCGCATCACGGGCCGCTCCAAGGACATCCTCATCCGCGGCGCGGAGAACATTCCCGTGGTGGAGGTGGAGCAGTTGCTCTACCGCCATCCGGACGTGCAGGATTGCGCCATCGTGGGCATGCCCGACGAGCGCCTGGGCGAACGCGGCTGCTGCTTCATCGTGCTCAAGCCCGGCGCCGCCATGACCTTCCGGCAGATGCAGGAATACCTGGCCGCCGAAAAGGTGGCCAAGAACTATTGGCCGGAGCGGCTGGAAATCGTGGCCGAGCTGCCGCGCACGCCCAGCGGCAAGATTCAGAAATTCAAGCTGCGCGAAGCGGCCAAGTCCTTTACCGCCGCCTGAGCCAGCCCCGCCCGCCGCGCCGGCTGCGCGACGGGATGACGGCCCATTGGCCGCACTTTCACCGGAACATTCGCAGCGCAATCGACTTGCCGTGGCAGGAGGAGGCATGAAATTCGATCCCAGGCACGATCCCAAACACAGGGAACGATTGAATGCGCAGGGCCTTTGGCCCGACCGCATCATTACCGATCTGATGGACGCCGCGGTGGCCGCACGCCCGGACCACATCGCCGTGACCGACGTCAACACCGCCACGGGTCGCAGCACGACCCTGTCCTACCGCGAACTGCGCACGATCTCCGATCGCATCGCGCTGGGCCTGGTGTCCATGGGGGTGCAGCGGAACGACGTGGTGTCCGTGCAGCTTCCCAACTGGTGGCACTTCGCCGGACTGTATCTGGCCTGCGTCCGCATCGGTGCCGTGATCAATCCGCTGATGCCCATTTTCCGGGAGCGGGAGATGTCGTTCATGCTGGGCTTCTGCGAGGCCAAGCTGGTTGTCGTACCGCGGCGGTTCCGCGGGTTCGACCATCCGGCCATGATCCGGAACATCCGCAAGGATCTGCCCCATCTCAAGGGCATGCTGGTCGTCGACGGGGAGGATGAGGCCACGTCCTTCGAGGCACAGCTGATCAACCGGCGCTGGGAAGACGAGATGGACGCCCGCAAAATATTCGCGGAGCGCCGGCCCGGCCCCGACGATGTGTGCGAGCTCATCTACACCTCGGGCACGACGGGCCAGCCCAAGGGCGTGATGCACACGGCGAACACGCTGATCAGCAATATCGAGCAGGCAGGGCGGCAGGTGGGGCTGAACTCGGACGACGTCGTGTTCATGGCCTCGCCCATCGCGCATCAGACCGGGTTCCTTTACGGCATGATGCTGCCCATCTATTACAAGACAAAGTCGGTGCTGCAGGACATCTGGGATGCGGTCGTGGCGGCGCAACGCATCCAGGACGAGGGCGCCACGTTCACCATGGCCTCGACCCCCTTCCTGGCGGACCTGACCCACAACGAGGGCGTCGCCAAATACGACACCTCCACGTTGCGCAACTTCATCTGCGCCGGCGCGTCCATTCCCACGGTGCTGGCCCAGGCGGCCGCGGAGAAGCTGCGTATTCGCGTCATTTCGGGCTGGGGCATGTCGGAAAACGGGCTGGTCACCACGACGCGCATCGGCGATGCGCCCGAGAAGGTGTTCCAGACCGACGGCGCTCCAATTACCGGCATGGAAATTCGCGTCGTCGATAGCGACGGGAGGCTGCTGCCGCCCAATACCGAGGGCCATTTGCAGGCCCGCGGGCTGACCAGTTTCGTCGGCTACCTCAAGAAACCGGAGCTCGACACGACGGATGCGGACGGCTGGTTCGATACGGGCGACAATGCGCGAATCGACCCCGACGGCTACGTGCGCATCACCGGGCGTTCCAAGGACATCATCATCCGCGGGGGCGAGAACATTCCCGTGGTGGAGGTGGAGGAACTGCTCTACCGGCACCCCGACGTGCAGGACGCCTCGATCGTGGGCATGCCCGACGAACGCCTGGGCGAGCGCGGCTGCGCCTTCCTGGTGCTCAAGCCGGGCCGCTCCATGACCTTCCAGGACATGGTGAGCTATTTCAGCGACATGAAGCTGGCCAAGAACTACTGGCCCGAGCGCATGGAGGTGCTCACGGAGATGCCGCGCACGCCCAGCGGCAAGATTCAGAAATTCAAGCTGCGCGAGGTGGCCAAGGAGCTGGCCAGCGCATGATCCACCGGCCCGCGCGGGCTGCCCCGGCCCGGCCCGGGCGGCATGGCGCGTCCGGTCTCTGACCCCTTGCGGCCCCAGGGCCGCCCACCACCGCGCCCCGGGCAACCGACGCGGCCCCGGGGCGGCAGACGTCCCGCGCCGCCCCCGCCGCGGGCCCGCCCCATCCACGGAGACGACGAATGGACCAGTACAAGTTCCTGCTCTCGGAAGAGCAGATTCCGCAGACCTGGTACAACATCATGGCCGACCTGCCCCAGCCGCCGCCGCCGGTGCTGCACCCGGGCACCAAGCAGCCCGTGGGCCCGGCTGACCTGGCCCCGCTGTTCCCCATGGCGCTGATCGGGCAGGAAGTCTCCCAGGAACGCGCCGTGGAGATTCCCGGCCCCGTGCGCGAGATCTACGCCCGCTGGCGCCCCACGCCCCTGGTGCGCGCCCGGGCGCTGGAAAAGGCCCTGGACACGCCGGCGCACATCTACTTCAAGAACGAGAGCGTGAGCCCGGTGGGCAGCCACAAGCTGAACACGGCGCTGGCCCAGGCCTTCTACAACAAGCAGGAGGGCATCAACCGCCTGTCCACGGAAACCGGCGCGGGGCAATGGGGCAGCGCCCTGGCCCTGGCCGGCGCGTACTTTGGCATCGAGGTGCGCGTGTTCATGGTCAAGGTCAGCTTCAACCAGAAGCCCTACCGCCGCGCGCTGATGGAAACCTACGGCGCCAGCGTGGTGGCCAGCCCCAGCGAGGAGACCAACGCGGGGCGCCAGATCCTCAAGCAGAATCCGCAGAGCACCGGCAGCCTGGGCATCGCCATCAGCGAGGCGGTGGAGGTGGCCGCCACCCACGACGACACCAAATATTCCCTGGGCAGCGTGCTCAACCACGTGCTGCTGCACCAGACCGTGCTGGGGCAGGAGGCCATGGCGCAGATGGAAATGGCCGGGGAATACCCGGACGTGGTCATCGCCTGCGCCGGCGGCGGCAGCAACTTCGCGGGCCTGAGCTTTCCCTTCGTGGGGGCCAATCTGCGTGGCGAGCACAAGGCGCGCATCATGGCCGTGGAGCCGGCAAGTTGCCCCAGCCTGACCAAGGGCAAGTACGCCTACGATTTCGGCGACACGGCCGGCATGACACCCCTGGTGAAGATGCACACCCTGGGACACACCTTCCTGCCGCCGGGCATCCACGCCGGCGGACTGCGCTACCACGGCATGGCGCCGCTGGTGAGCCACCTGCAACAATTGGGCGCCATCGAGGCCAGGGCCTACCACCAGCTCACCTGCTTCGAGGCGGCGATCCAGTTCGCGCGCGCCGAGGGCATCGTGCCGGCGCCGGAGACATCCCATGCCATCCGCGCGGCCATGGACGAGGCCCTGCGCTGCAAGGCCGAGGGGAAAAAGGAGACCATCCTCTTCAACCTCAGCGGCCACGGGCACTTCGACATGCAGGCCTACACGGACTACCTGGCCGGCGCGCTGAAGGACTATGCCTACAGCGAACAGGAGGTGGCCATGGCTCTCGCGGGCCTGCCGGCGGTGTGATGCTGTCATGGACGGCGGCAGCCGGACCACCGGCCCGCCGGAATCATGGGTCCCCGCCCCGTGCGACGTCCCGGGGGCTGCCCAGGCGCCCGGCTTGGCGGCGACGCGCGGGCCGGGGCTCAGGCGTTCAGCGTGCGCCAACGGGTCAGCAGGCGCGCGAGCGTGCCGCCGAAGACGTTGAGCGTGATGCCGGCCAGGATCAGCAGCGCGGCCAGCAGTCGCCCGGGCGTGAAGGTCTCGCCCAGCAGCAGGGCCGCGGAGCTCATGCCCACCACGGGCGCCAGCAGGCTGAACGGGGCGATCATGGCCCCGCCGTATTGCCGCAGCAGGCGCGCCCAGGCCGCATAGGCGATCAGTGCCGCCACGAAGGCGTTGTAGGCCACCGCCCCGAAGCCCAGCCAGGTCATGTGCACGATGGCGTTGCGGAACGCCTCCGGCCCCTCGATGAGCCAGGACACGGCGAAGAGCGGCAGAGGCGGCACGATGCCGACCCACACCATCAGATGCAGCATGTTCACCGGGCCGATGTGGCGCAGCCACACGTTGGAGGCGCCCCAGAAGAACGCCCCGATGAGCACCAGCGTCAGCCCGGGCAGGGTCAGCCGCCCGCCCGTCTGCAGGCCGATCAGCGCGATGCCCGCCACGGCAATGGCGATGCCCAGCGCCTGCAGGCGCGTGGGGCGCTCGCCGAACAGCACGAAGGCGATGGCCACTGTGAACACCGCCTGCACCTGCGCCACGATGGAGGCCAGTCCGGCGGAGACCCCGATGTGCATGCCGGTGAACATGAAGCTGAACTGCAGCACGCCCAGGATGGTGGCCAGCCCGATCAGCTTCCACCAGGGCAGCGCCGGCCGCGGCACGAAGAACACCGCCGGATAGGCCGCCAGCGCATAGCGCAGCGCCACGAACAAGATGGGTGGGATTTCTCCCACGCCCACCTCGATCACCACGAAATTGAAGCCCCACGCACAGACCGGCAGCAGGGCCAGCAGAATGTCCCGGGGACGCATGGCGATGGAGGTTTCCGTGGGGAGGCGGGGGGCGGGCCACCGGCATGATGCGCCGTGCGCGGTGCCGCGGGCGCCAGGGCGGCGGCGCGCTCCCTGCCGCCGCGGGGCGTCAGGCGGCGACGGAGAACCGGCTGGGCACGAACGCCTCGCACGTGCGCTGGAACTCCGCCGGGTTGGGCGACTGCGGCCCGATGGCTGCGCTGGTCAGGCCCGCGGCGAAGAACTCGCGCACGCGCCGCTGGCACTCGGCCTCGTTGCCCCAGATGAACAGCTTGGCCACCAGCTCGTCGGGAATGGCGGCCAGGATGCGCTTGCGGTCGCGCACCTTGAAGCCCTCGGCCACGTCGCGGGCCACCTGTCCGAAGCCCATGTGCGTGATGATCTGCTGATAGATCGGCGTGGAGGCATAGAAGGACACCTCGGAGCGGAAGAACTCCAGGGCCGAGGCGGGATCGTCGCTGGTGATCATGGCCAGGCGCGCGGAGATTTCCAGGTCGTCCACGCGGCGCCCCGAGCGTTTGGCGCCGATGTCGAGCTGTTCCAGGGCCCAGGGCATGCGCTCCAGGGGCGTGAAGTTGTTCAGGCACACGCCGTCGGCCACCTCGCCCACCATTTGCAGCATCTTGGGGCCCATGGCGGCCAGCAGGATGGGCACGGGCGGTTGGATCGGCTCGCCCAGCTTGAAGCCCTTGCTGCGAAAGACCTGGCCCTGATAGTCGGTCTTCTCCCCGGCCATGATCTTGCGCAACAGCTCCACCGCCTCGCGCACGGCGGTGACCGGCTTCTTGAACTCCACGCCGTACCAGCCGTCCACCATGGCACCCGTGGACGAACCCAGGCCCAGCACGAGGCGGCCCGGGGCGATCTTCTCGATGGCGTAGATCGTCTTGGCCAGCACGGGCACGGGCCGCGTGAACACGGGCACCACGCCCGTGCACAGCCGCGCGCGCTTGGTGCGGGCGGCCACGGCGGCCGCCAGGGTCAGGGCGTCCTGCATGCCGTAGCCGTCGGGAAACCAGATGTCTTCATAGCCCTGTTCTTCGGCCCACAAGGCTCGTTCGAATTCGGCCTCGTGCTGTCCGGTGGGCCATACGTACAGTCCTACGCGCTTGGGATGTGCCATGTTCACGTCTGCATGAGAGGTTGGCGGGTCTGCGGATCGAATGTCGTAGAACGCTATAGCGTGTCGATGGCGTCGATGTCCACCACTTGCAGCGAGCGCCCGTGGCGGAAGAGGCGCTTGCGGCGCCGCGGATAGTCGGTGATGTCGAAGGCGCTGCGCTGACCCCCCATGAAATACACCAGAGGCTCGTCGAAGGGATTGCGCATCACGTGCGGCAGGGATGGCGCCGTGAAGCCCATGCAGTCGCCCGGGCCCACCTCGTGCTGCGCCTCGCCGATCTCCGCAATGCCCCGCCCGGAGAGGATGTAGAGAAATTCCTCGTCCAGATGGTGGAAGTGGTATTCCGTGGTCTCGTCGCCGGGCTCCACGCGCACCAGGTGCAGCCCCAGCCGTTGCAGCCCCAGCGCATCGCTCAGGGAACGCGTGTGGCGCACGGCGCGGTCGTTCAGCGGGTGCCGCTGCACCTGCTCCGGCATGCGCGCAATGGCCTCGGCGCGCAGCAGATGGGGCGTGGCGGTGTTGTCGGATGCGCTCATGGAGGACTCATGCAGGGGTGGACACGGCGCGGCCGTACCGACGAAGGGCGCGTGCCACGCCGATGGGCACGACGTGCCACGCCGATGGGCACGACGTGCCACGCCACGCGGGCGCCGCAGCGCAATCTACCGGCGCGCGGCAGTGCCGTCAAATGCGTCGGATTGGGGTGGCCATGGAACGGGCATGCTCCCGGGCGGGAGCGGCCCCTGGCTCAACGGCAGCTTTCAGTCGGGGACGCCTTGGGGGCGCTGCCCTTGACGGGGGCGAAGGATTCGCCGCAGCCGCACTGGGCGCCATTGAACAACTGGCGAAACACGAAGCCCGACTCGATCAGGTTGCCCTGCCGGTAGTCGATCTCCAGCGAGCCCAGCACGTCGGTGAGGCTGGTGCGGTCCACGGCGATGCGGATGCCTTCCGATTCGAACACGCAATCCTTGTCGGTCAGTTGGTGGGCTTCGGCGAAGTCCAGGTCGTACTTGTAGCCGGAGCAGCCGCCGGGATGGGCGCCCACGCGGATCATGGCCGACGTGCGGTCCACGTTCTCCGCGGCGAAGGCGTCGTGGATCACCCGCGCGGCCCGCGCCGTGAGACCGATGGTGTAGTCCTGCTGGTCGATGGTGATCGGCATGATGATCTCTCTTGGACGAAGGGCTCAGCGTATCCTGGCAGGCCGCGGCAGCGCGCCGCGTCGCACATTTCTGTCATTATTATACCGATATGCGCCCGGCCCGCAATGCACGGCCCGCGTGCGGGGCGTGCCGCAGACCGTCCCCGCCGGCGGCTGCGTCAGGCCGGCCGGCCGTCGGCCATTTCCTCGGCGCAGGCCCGGTAGGCCGCCAGCAGCGCGTCGATGTCGCCCGGGCTGTGGGCCAGCGAGATGGCCCCGCCGTGGTAGAGAAACACGCCGTGGTTGCGCAATCGCCCGGCCAGCTCCAGCCGCTTCTCGGGGTAGGTGTGCTCCATCATCTCGGCCATGTTGCGCACGGTCAGCCCCGCTTCCTTGAGGAAGTGCACCTCCTGCAAGGAGCCCAGTTCGTTGACGTGCACGGGCAGGCCCACGTCGTGGAAGACATTGCGCAGGCCCGCGCAGAAGCGTTGGTTGCCGCCGGCGATGGCCGGGTAGATCTCCCCCGCGCGGCGTTGCAGGATTTCCAGCGTGGCGTTGCCGGCCACCATGGAGAGATGGTTGCAGGAATAGGTGCCCCCGCCCACCACCACCTTGTCGCGCTTGGACTTCCTGGGGTCCACCGCGCTGATGGACATGATCTCCGCACGCCCGGCCACCGCGCCGATGGCCATGCCTCCGCCCATGACCTTGCCCAGGGTGACCAGGTCCGGAGTGACCCCGAAGTGCTCCTGGGCTCCGCCCGGGGCCAGCCTGAAGCCCGTGATCACCTCGTCGAAGATCAGCACCGCCCCCGCGCGGCGGGTCTCCTCGCGCAGAAAGTTCAGGTAATCCGCCTCGGCGGTCATGAAGCCGCCGGAGCCCAGCGCGGGCTCCAGAATGATCCCGGCCCAATCGTCGCCCGCTTCGCGGATGCCCCGCGCGGTGTCCTCGATGTCGTTGAACTGCACGGCGCGCGTCCAGCGCTCCAGCCCGGGCAGCAGGCCCTTGCACTCGGGGCCGATGTATTCCGGCGCGGCCACGTCCACCATGAGGTCGGTGTTGGCGCCGTGCCAGCCGCCCACCATCTTCAGGATCACGTTGCGCCCGGTGAAGCCGCGCGCCAGGCGTACGGCGTACATGGTGGCCTCGGTGCCCGAGGTGCAGAAGCGCACCTGCTCGGCGCAGGGCACCATCCGGCACACGCGCTCGGCCAGCGCCACCTCGTGGGCCATGGCCGTGCCCACGTGCAGTCCGTCGGCCAGGGCGGCCTGCACCGGCCCCAGCACCTCCGGCGGCGCATGGCCCAGGATGGCGTCGTAGTGGGCCATCCACAGGTCGATGTACTCCTGGCCGTCGACGTCCCACAGGTGACTGCCGCGGGCCTTGGCCGCATACAGCGGATAGGGCGCATGGAAGCGGTGGTTGTGGCTGATGCCGCCCGGCGTGCAGCGCAGCGCCTGTCGGTGCAGCCGCTGGGAACCCGGGGTGTGCCGGATGAAGTCCTGCAGATAGTCCGGGGCGGCCTGGCCGCCGTTTGCTGGAACCTTGCTCATGGTCGCGCCTCTCTTCCGGGGAAGCTCAACGCCTGCAATTCATGGGTACGCGCCGGGCGGGGCCGCGCATGGGCCGGGCG
>JACQHH010000111.1 GCA_016199125.1 Candidatus Lambdaproteobacteria bacterium | reverse complement strand
TCGCGCGGCCCAGCAGCCCCAGCGCCACGCTGGAGAGCACCTTGTCAAAGGTCACCAGGCGCAGCTTGGCCTTGACCTCGGCGTGGTCGAACTCCTTTTCCGGCTCGGTGATGAAGTTGGCGTCCGCCAGGAACTGGGCATTGCCCCACTGAAACGCATAGCGCACGTTCTGGGCGCGGATGTCCGGCTCGCCCAGGTCGTACACGGCCAGGGTCGCCGCAATGGCATGATCCAGGGGCTGGTCCAGCGCGGTGGGGAAGGCAATCACGCCGGCGGTATTGAGGCCGGGCTGCAGCTCGGCGGCGGTCAGCGGCGGGATGAACCAGCCCGCCAGCAGGCCCAGCGCCAACACCGCGCAAGCGGCCGGGCGCCGGGTCGATCGTCCGTGTTGCATCATGTTCTCTCCGTCCTTGGAGTCGGCGCCCGAGGGGAGGGGTGCCGGTGTGCCGCTCCGACCCGGTCAACCGGCTGCCGGAAAGTACTGGGACAACAACCCCACCATGTTCAGCGTGAACCAGTCGCGCATGCCGTGCGCATTGCTGGACGCCAGAGACAGGTCGCGGTGGGCATCCGTGTAACGCCCTTCCTCCATGGCGAGCGCCGCCATGCGCAGGTAGACGCGGGCGATGCCGGCCCGGTCTTCCTGCATATTATATAATTCCAGCGCTTTGAACAAAATATCCTTGACTCGGGCGATGTTGCCGTCCAAGCGCAGGGCCTCGGCATAATGCTCCATGGCCAGCGCGTACTCGCGGCCGGGGATGCGGTCGTTGAGCACGATCTTTTCCAGCAGATGCCCGGCGCGGCTGGCATCGCCGCTCATCATGGCCGCATGGGCCTGCATGAGCAGCACCTGGTAGGGCGACATGACCGAGTCCTTGCCGCTTTCAATGGCCGTGCGTGCCTGCTCCAGCACGTCATCGGCCTTGGCGAAATTCTGGTCGGCAATGTGGAAGAAACCCATCAGCGCCAACGCGGCGCCGTGGTAGTCGCCCTGTTGCGCGGGGGGCTGATGGAGAATGTCCTCCAGGTGCCGCAGGGCCGCGGTGCCCACCCCGCGGTTGAAGAAGATGCGGTCCGCCGGACTGTAGCGGAAGGGCTGATTGGCCTTTTCGCGTTCCTGGAACGCCTGAATCAGCGCCAATTGGGCCATGCGGTAATTGGTCTCATTGTCCGGCGCGGACTCCTCGCTCAGCTTTTCATACTGCTGCGCGGCCCACGTTTCCACGGCCGTGCCGGGATGCCAGCCGCCCGGAAACTCCTTGAGCACCGGAAACGAGGAAAGCACGGCGTAGTGCAGAGTCTCAGGCAGCTTGGGCCGCGGCGGCAGCCAGGCGCTGTACACGCGCCCGGCGGCCAGCACGCTCATCACGTGCAAGGCCAGCAGCACCAGGGACAGCACGCCGAACAGCAGGTCCCAGCGGCGCTGGCGCTCGCCCACGCCGAAGACGATGCGTTGCAGGCGCGAAGGCACGCGGGCCACGCGCAGGCCCGTGAAGAACACGCCGTCGATCTCGAAAATGTCCTGCCCCAGCACCTGCCCGCGCCACCAGTATTCGGGAAAAATCACGCGCGCGATGACCAGGGTCAGCAGCACCACCGAGGCCACCTGCACCAGAATGGCCAGAAAATACAG
This sequence comes from Candidatus Lambdaproteobacteria bacterium, assembly GCA_016199125.1. Classification (GTDB taxonomy): domain Bacteria; phylum SAR324; class SAR324; order SAR324; family JACQKK01; genus JACQHH01. Next base: position 9,448 of record JACQHH010000111.1, on the reverse strand, counting down.
CACCATGTCGATGCCGTCGAAGGGCTGGCGATCCAGCATGCCGACCAACGGCAGCGCCCAGCTCACCCCCAGCGAGACCACGTAGGCGATCGATGCGAGGACGACAAATCTCATGCTCACGCCTCCTTGACTTGACGCGGGTGCACGGCCGCCAGGTGCACGCGATAGGGCGGCCCATCGGACTCGGTTTCCGCGCAGGCCAGCACCTCCCAGTGCCCGAACAGGCGCAGCAGCGACGCGGGGGTCGCCGTCCACGCCGGATCGAGCCGGGGATTGACCTCCCGTTGCCGCTCCGCAAATCCCTCGTAGAGCACAAAGCCGCCGGGTGCGACGATGCGTTCCAGGTCCTTGAGCAGCGCCCAGTTGGTGAAGCCGAAGGCGCAGACCATGTCCAGGAATGCCCGTGGAAACCGCAGGGCGGCCACATCGGCTACGATCCAGCGAATGCGCGGATCGGATGCCCACAGGCGCCGCGCCGTGGCGATGGCCACGTCGGACAGGTCCACCGCGTAGATCGTTTCGATGCGCGGCCCCGCGCAGGCGATCCCCCGGCCTAACCCACAGGCCGCATCCAGCAGCCGCCCCGCGGGAAGCCGCCGCTCGAAGCGCTGGGCCAGGGGATGGGGCTCCGGCCGTGCAGGGGGCGTTGCCGCTTCGGCGTAACGCGTGTTCCACTTGTCGCGGTCTTCCACCAGCCCCATGCCCGTTCCCCCGCCTGCCTCCGCGATTAACATTCACGCTTTGCTGCAATCCTGCTACATTGAGCAACCAGGACGGTTTCCGTGGCACAGCGCGGTGGACGCGGAAAAACAAGGACCGTAGGCATCATGGACGAGCCCCTGCAAGCCAGCCCCCTCCCTTCTTTGGCGGACAACCAGGAATCATCCCTGCGTCCGACTACCTTACAAGACTATGTAGGGCAGGTCGAGATCAAACATAACCTGTCCGTGTTCATCGACGCCGCGCAGAAGCGCGCGCAGCCGCTGGATCACGTGCTGCTGAGCGGTCCGCCGGGCCTGGGGAAAACGACACTGGCCTTCATCCTGGCCCGCGAGATGGGGGTGGGCATCCGCAGCACATCGGGGCCCGTGCTGGAGCGCCAAGGCGATCTGGCGGCCGTCCTCACGGGGCTCAACCCGGGCGAAGTCCTGTTCATCGACGAGATCCACCGCCTGCCGCGCATCGTGGAGGAGGTGCTCTACGGGGCCATGGAGGACTACACCCTGGATATCCTCATCGGCCAGGGGCCCATGGCCAAGACCGTCAAGCTGGACCTGGAGCCCTTCACGCTGGTAGGGGCCACGACGCGCGTGGGGCTGCTCTCCTCGCCGCTGCGCGACCGCTTCGGCATCCAGTGCCGGCTGGCCTACTACACGCCCGAGGAGCTGGCGACCATCGTGCGCCGCACTGCCGTGCTGCTGGGCGTGGGCGTGGCCGGTGCGGCCGCGCTGGAGATCGCCCGCCGGTCGCGCGGCACCCCGCGCGTGGCCAACCGGCTGCTGCGGCGGGTGCGCGACTTTGCCCAACAGGCGGGAACCGAGCTGATCGACCTGGCCATGGTCGACGAAGGGCTGGCCAAGCTGGGGGTGGACAGCCAGGGCCTGGACCTGCTGCACCTGGAAATCCTGGAAGTGATCGTGGACAAGTTCGACGGGGGTCCGGTGGGATTGAGCACCATCACCGCGGCGCTCTCGGAACCCCGGGACACCATCGAGGAAGTCTACGAACCGTATCTGATCAAGGAAGGCTTTCTGAAGAAAACCGCGCGCGGCCGGGTGGCCACGCCCAAAGCCTTCCTGCACCTGGGACGCCGGCCGCCCGAAGCCACCCTGCAGCAATTGCGCATGCCGGTGGAGTAGCCGCCCCGGCGCCCGCGCATTGTGTCTTCTTTCCCGCTCCAGCCACCGCCATGCGCCACAACCCTTGCCGCGCGCAGGCGGCCGGGACGGCGCCGCGCTCCGCCCCGGTGGCGTTTCCGCGGGCCGCGTCAGTTGCCCACGCCGCCGCGGGCCAGCCCCAGCAGCAACTGCACCAGCAGGCGTTCCACGATCTGAATGCCGAAGAGCACGATGATGGGCGAGAAGTCCATGCCCCCCATGGCGGGCAGCAGGCCGCGCACCGGCCCCAGCAGCGGCTCGGTGAAGCGGTAAACGAGGTCGGTGGGGCGGTTGCCGCCGGCGGGCTGGACCCAGGAAAGGATCACGCGCACGAAGATCAGCAGCGTGAGCAGCGCGCCGGCGATGCGCACCAGGTCGATCAGGGCATCAAGCATCGTTCAGATCTCGTCGGATGAAGAGGGGAGGTGAGAGGGTGCGGCGCCCAGGCGCTGCGTGGCATCGCGCACCACGCGCATGATCAGTCCGCGCATCCCGGAGGATTCCAGCGCCATCAACCCGGCGGCGGCCACCGGCGAGCGCAGGGCCCGGCTGCGCGCCTGCCCGGCGGCGTGCTCCGGCTGAAGCATGGCGCGGCCGAGCTCCGCCAGCAGCGAGGACAGCAGGGCCAGCGCCTCCTCTCGCGGCAGGCCCATCATCAACGCCCCGTCGGCCATGGCCTCCAGGACCGTGTGGAAGGTGGCCGGGGCGATCTCCGTCAGGGCGGAGACCACCTCGAACGGCTGTTCGCCCTGCAGGGCCAGCAACGCGGCCTGGGGTCCGAACAGGCCGCGAAAGGCCGCCAGCTCCGCCGCGCTGACATAGGGCGAGGCCACGTAGGCCAGCAACGGCGCGGCCGGATCGTCCCTCTCGCGCACCAGGCAGCGGATGAGCTTGCGCTCGTGCAGATGGTGCAGCAACTGTTCCAGCGAGAGTGCGTGACCGAGCAGCACGATCACGTGACGGTCGGAGATGGCCAGGCGCAGCATGGGCAGCAGGCCGGCCAGGAATGCGGCATCGCCCTCGGCGAAGATCAGCTCCGCCTGGCTGAACAGCCCCTCGATGGAGGCAATTGCCTCCAGCGGGGGCCGCGCGGCCGGCTGGACGCCGCCCAGGAACACCCGCGCCGCGGCGGCGCGCTGGGGCGCATGGCGCTGTGCGCCGGCCAGCACCGCGGCGCCGCCGGGACCCCAGCCGATGAAGCCGATGCGCTGCGCGACGCCGGCGCGCGTGGCCGCCAGGGCGTCGCTCATGGCCGTGCTCCGAAGATGGCCGTGCCCACGCGCACGACGGTGGCGCCCTCCTCGATGGCCCAGGCGTAGTCGTGGGACATGCCCATGGACAGCTCGCGGAAATCGGGCCCCAGGGCGAATTCGCGTTGCAGGGTGGCCAACGCCGCGCGCACCTGGGCGTAGTGTGCCCGCGTCTGCGCCTCGCTGCAGGCCGGGTCGGGGATGGTCATCAGCCCGGTGAGGGCCAGCGCCGGCAGCCCGGCGATCGCGGCCACCAGCACGCGCAAGGCGTCGAGGTCGGTCACGCCCGACTTGGTGTCCTCGCCGCTCCAGTTGAGCTGCACCATGATGGGCTGCCGCACTCCCGCGGCTTCGGCGTGACGCGCCAGGGCCTGGGCCAAGCGCTCGGAATCGACGCTCTGCACCACTGCAAAGCGTCCGGGCACCAGCCGCGCCTTGTTGCTTTGCAGATGTCCGATGAGGTGCCAGCGCAATTCCGGCGGCGCCTGGTCCATCTTGCCCAGGGCCTCTTGCACGCGATTTTCACCAAAGTCCTGCTGCCCGGCACGCCAGGCGGCCAGGATGTCCGCAAGGGGTTTGGTCTTGCTCACGGCGATGAGGCGCACGTCTTCCGCGCGACGTCCGCTGCGCCGGGCGGCCTCGGCGATGGTCGCCCGCACGGCGGCGAGGTTTTCCGCGATGGCCGGCTCGCTGCGCGTCTCGTGCGCCGTCATTGCACCCTTTCCCACAGCCCGGTCTTGCTCTTGCGCGCGTTGTCCTCCGCCTTGCGGAACTGCTCGACGTGGGGATTGTCGCCGTCGGTGAGCACCGGGTAGCTCCAGCCGTTGAGCACCAGCCACAGGTTCACGTTCTCTTCGCCCACCAGCACCATGCCCTTCATGCGGCCGGCGGGATAGATGTGGAACTGCACCGTGATCGCCTTGCCCTTGAGCTTGGTGTCCAGCTCATAGGTGACCTTCTTGCGGAACCAGTCCTGGTATTCGCGGCCCAGGGTCACCGAGGCTTCGGGCGACACGAAGCGGAACCACACGCGCACGAGCTGCTTGCGGTCGTCCCGGTCGCTCCTGGCCACCAGAGGCACCAGGTCCTGAAACGCCGGGCGATAGGGCACCTGCACCCAGATGGCGTCGGGCCGGTCGATGCTCGCAACGTCGCCGCGCAACTCGCCATCGGTGGACGGGGTGATCCAGGTCAGATACTCCCGCTTGCGGCGCACCAGGTCGGCCTTGGGCCGGTGATAGTGGTAGATGCCCGTGCGCTCGTCGAAATGCCCGCCGTACTCGTCCAGCGTGCCGGGATGGGCCGTCGCGGCAGAGGGCCACAGCAGCGCGACGCCCAGGAGCAGCCCCAGCAGCGCGAGACTCGCGGTCAGCAGCCTCCCGACGTAGGGCCCGTGCTGTGCGTGAGGCATCATGTCACTCCCGGTTGAAGGCGTGCCGCACGCATGAACGAGGACACGCTCCGGCCATCGGCGGCCGCATGGAGTCGCGGGTCGACGTGCAGCGGGGCCGGTTGACCCGCGCTGCGCGCCACTCGGCCGCGCAGACGGCCCGCGGGCCGCTTGGCCGCCGGGCTAGTGCACGACCTTCACGGTCAGCCGGCTGTCCTGCACGTCCATGATTTCCAGGCGAAAGCCGTCGAACTTCATGGCGTGAAGCGCCTCGGCCAGGCTTCCGCTGTCCTGGAACGATTCCACCTCCAGCAGGCCGGTGCCCTGGCGGAACGAGCGCTGGCGCACCCGCCGCACGCCCGCGGTCCGGCTGGAGAGCACGTCGCGCAGCGCCATCACGTCGGTGAAGCTGGCGTCGTTGACCACCACCTCGATGCGCCGGCCCTCCTGTTGGGCCTTGATCCACTGGTAGCTCACCTGCTGCATGAGGCGCGGGACGATCTCTTCGGCGGCATTGCGCAGCGCGGTGACCGCCGCGGTGGATTGCACCGGGTGCAGGCCGCGCTGGGAGATGGTGTCCGAGGCCATCACCTGCCCGGAGGCCACACGCACCACGTCCAGGGTCACATCGGCCTGCACCGTGTGGAAGCCGCTTTTGACGCCCTGGCCGGCGACGGCCGCATCGCCCAGAATCACCACGTCCGCCGCCGAGCCGCCGGCCTGGCCCCGCGTGGCTTCGAGCACGTCCTTCAGCGAGATGTTCTCGTCGTCGAGCTCCAGCGGCAGGCTGCGCGGATCGATGAAGGTGAAGCCCTGCTTGATGAGGATTTTCTGGATTTCCTTGACCAGCAACTGGTTCGGCGCGGCGCCGGCGGCGCCGTCCTTGCCGGGCGTATTGCGCACGACCACCAGCACCCGCGGCTTGCCCACGCGCTGGTAGAGCGACTCCAGCGAGTTGGAGATCTCCTCCAGGAAGGCCTTGCGCACCACCAGCGCGTCCACCTCCACGCGATAGGTCTCGCCGTCGCGGCGGTCGACGGTGAGCTGGTAGGTCTTCACGTAGCCCTGGCTGTTGCTGAGCACCTCATCCTTGACCAGCTCAAAATTCTGCGTGATGGACTGGGAGGCCAGCATCACGCCGCTCGCTTTTTCCACCGCGTCGCGCAGAGCGGCCTGCAGGGCCTCGTCGCGGGAGCGAGCCGCATCGCCGCCCCGGTACGTGGCCACGCCCACCCCGTGGGCCTGCTCCGTGTCGCCCTGCTGAGCGCCGACCGGTGCGGCCAGCAGCCCCCACACGGCCAGCGCCGCCAGCAGGACCCCCATCCCGACCCGCCGCCCTGGCCTCCGCATTGCGACTCCGGGAATCACGTTGGTCTCCTGACGCTGTGCCCCGGACGGTGCGGTCGCCGGCGGCGGTGACGGGCAAGGCCCTGTGTCAAGCCTGGCTGAAATCGCGTCAATTTTCCCATCTTCGGCGCAGAATTGCCAATGGCGGCCCCGGGGCGGCGCACAGCCCGCGAGGCGACGCCCGGGCGACGTGGCGCGCCTCCCGGCCCAGCGATGCCAGGGCGGGCGGAATCTGCTAGCATGAACTCCGCCTGGGGAGCGGCAACGTGCCGCACGCCAGGACTTTCCCCCCAGTGAGCCCGACACGGCGGGCGCCCCTGCAAGGGCCCGCGCAGACAAGGGATGCGCATGTCCAGCGCCCAGGAAACGGTCGGCGAATTCCTCAAGCAGTGGAAGCCCATCGCCGCGATGCCGCCGGGCAACCCGGTGCGCCGCGGGGTGCTGCGCTGCATGACCACCGACGATGTCGCCCAGCGCGCCAGTGTCCTGGCCAAGACCAATGCGCTGTTCGCCCTGCACGAGCGCTACCGGGAAATCGGGATCTTCCGCGAGGACGCCCCGCCGCACGCGGCGGACATGGCCGCGCTGTTGGCCGTCAAGCTGGACGAGTTCGCCCAGGCCATCGCCGACGGCAAAGCGCAGAACTTCCTGGAACTGATCCAGAAGGGCTTTCAGTTCGGGCGCTTCGAGCCCGAGGCCAAGCACGTGGCGCTGCGCAAGTTCCTGCTGCACCTGTGGCACATGCGCATCGGGGGCCCGGGTCTGAAGTACAGCATGTACGGCAACGGCGTGCTGTACACGGCCGGGGGACTGAGCCACGAGGAGATGGCGCGTGAATATAACCAGCTGGGCTTCGGCGGGGACAAGCCGCTGTTCGGGGGACAGTTCTACCGCATCGAACAACTGGAGTTCCACTTCGACACCGGCTCCACCACCTTCGCCCGCCATGTGGACCCGGGCAAGGTGGAAGAGGCCGTGCGGCGCTGGGTGCGCCTCACCGGCGGCGACGCCACGCGGCTGGCCCTAGCCTATCTTCCCGGCCGGCAAAACTAGCGTGTTGTCCGGCGGATACGAGGACAAAATGGCCGTGCGGCAATGACCATGAAGCGACGCGTCAGGGCTCGCCTCAGGCGATCCCGCCCAGGGCCGATGGCGCCTGGAACCCGTCGCTGCGGCTCGGGTTGGCCAGCCAACCATAACCGTCAATACAGGGGTCGGGGGGAACCACGGTTCCCGCGGGGTGTTGCTGTTCCGTGCGGGACTCGAAACGGGTCAGCGCACGATGCGGCCCACCGATTCCGGCAGCGCCTCTTCTTCCGTGAGGGGCAGCGGCACCGAGCGGAATTTGGTCTTCTCGTTCTCGTGGTACACGTCCTTGAGCAGGTCGCGCGTGTAGTCGAAGGAGTCGCGGTGCGAGGCCGCCAGGGCGATGATGCCCGTGTCCATCCGGATCGCGTCCTTGGGGCAGGCCTCCACGCACAAGCCGCAGAACACGCAGCGCAGCTCGTCGATGTCGAAGACGACGGGGTATTTCTCCACCGATTTGTCCGGCACCTCGCCGGCATCGATGTGGATGCAGTGCGACGGACAGATTTCCTCGCACATGTAACAGGCCACGCACTTGATGAAGCCATCCTCGCGCACCGTCAGCCGGTGGCGGCCCCGGTAGCGCGGCGAAACCCGCCGCTGCTCCTCGGGATACTGGATGGTCACCACGTCGCGCTTGCCGAACATGTTGCGCATGAAATGGCGCACGGTCAGCCCCAGCCCGATCAGGATCGCCGGCAGGTACAGCGCTTCCATGAGACCCTCCCCACGGTCGACGGTGATCGTTTTCACGTTGGCGGTCATGTGGGCTCCCAAGCGGATGGCTGAACGACAATTGATTTCTGATTTCGTGACGCCCGGGTCACGGGCGCCGGGCTGCACCGGCCATGCCTCGCCCTAGAGGTGCCAGGTGTCGATGGCCAGCAGCACCAGCGCCGTCACGGCCACGTTGGCCAGGCTCACGGGCAGCAGCTTCTTCCACCCCAGCTCCATGGTCTGGTCGAAGCGGAACTTGGGCACCGTCCAGCGCAGGATGATGATGAACCAGCACAGCAGCACGACCTTGGTGATGAACGAACCGATTTGCAGCAGCAGCACCAGCCAGGCCGGCACGGGCAGGAAGCCGCCGAAGAGATGGAAGCCGTCCTGGTGCAGCCAAGGCACATTGTAGCCGCCCAGGAACAACGTCGTGGTCAGCGCGGCGATGCCCACGACCGTGATGTATTCGGCCAGCATGAAGGCCGACCAGCGCATGCCGGAATATTCCATGAAGTAGCCGGCGATGATCTCCGACTCGCCTTCCGGCGCGTCGAAAGGCAGGCGCTTGGATTCGGCCAGCATGGCCGTGAAGAACAGCACCAGCGCCACGGGCTGCGTGAACATGCCCCACTTGGGAATCACGTCGCCGAACCAGTAGGTGTTCTGCTGCTCCACCAGCGTACTCACCTGCACCGAGCCGTAGACCATGAACAGGCCCACCAGCGAGAGGCCCAGGAAGATCTCGTAGGAGAGCATCTGCGCCGAGGCGCGCGCGGCGCCCAGCAGCGCGTACTTGTTGTTGGAGCTCCAGCCGGCCAGCACGGCCCCGTAGACGCCCAGGGAGGTCAGCGCCAGCACCAGCAGGATGCCGATGTTCACGTCGGTGATCTGGAAGGTCACGGGCCCCAGCGGCGCGGCGAAGGGAATCACGGCCCACACGGTCATGGCCGAGATGAAGCCGAAGAAGGGCGCCAGGCCGAAGATCAGCAGGTCCACGCCCTTGGGGATGGTGTCCTCCTTGAAGATCGACTTGAGCCCGTCGGCGGCGATGTGCAGCGCGCCGTGTCCGGTGAAGCGGCCCACGTTGGCCCGGTTGGGGCCGATGCGGTCCTGCACCGCGCTCATCCACTTGCGCTCCATGAGCGTCAGCACGGTGCCCAGCGCCATCACGAAGCCCATCACGATGATGGCGATCTTGATCAGCGCCTGGGTGACGGGATGTAACAGGATGTCCATAGGTTCCCACTGCGGTTGTGCGCGCCGCCGGGCGTGCGGGGTGTCGTGGTGCGGCGGGCGCGGGCGATTGGGGACAAGGGCGGCCGCGGGCTCAGCGTTCCAGTTCGCCGCCAATCATGTTGATCGAGCCGAAGATGGGCACGATGTCGGCCACGTAGTGGCCCACGGTCATCTCTTCCATGGCCGCCACGTAGTTCAGGCACGGCGGCCGCACCCGGCATTTCACCGGATGGCCCGTGCCATCGGAAACCAGGTAGAAGCCCAGCTCGCCGTTGCCGCCCTCCACGGGAAAGTACGCCTCGCCGGGCGGGGGCTTGGGGCCGTCCATGACGATCTTGAAGTGGTCGATCAGCCCCTCGATGCTGCCGTAGACCTCCTGCTTGTCCGGCAGCGAGGCGCGGCGGTCGCGCGTCATGTAGTCGCCCGGGGGCAGCAGCTCGGCGGCTTGGCGGATGATGCGCATGCTCTGGCGCATCTCCTCCTGGCGCACCAGGTAGCGGTCGTAGCAGTCGCCCACGGTGCCCACGGGAATCTCGAAGTCG
>JACQHH010000015.1 GCA_016199125.1 Candidatus Lambdaproteobacteria bacterium | reverse complement strand
CCGGTGCGGTCGGAGACGAACACGATCTTGCGGCCGTCGGGCGACCAGTCGGCCTGGGTTTCGATGCCCGTGCGCGAGGTGAGCGGTTCGGCGCGCATGGTGTTCAGATCGAAGCGGAACAGGTCGGCGTTGCGGTTCACGCTCATGGTCAGGGCCAGCAGCCTGCCGTCGGGCGAAAAGGTGCCGCCGGAGTTCACTCCCTCGGAGCCGGTGAGGAAGGTGTTGCGGGCGCCCTGGCCGGGCAGCATGTACTGCAGGAACACGCGGCTGCCCTCCTGTCCCAGCACCGTGTAGACCAGGATGTTGCCGTCCGGTGACCAGCGCGGCAGCAGGCTGATGTCGCTGTTGTTGGAGAACAGCTTCAGCCGCTCGCCGTGGGTGGTGGTGGCCACGATCACCTTGGCGCGCCCCGGCTGGCGCAGCACGAAGGCGATGGTCGTGCCCAGCAGGCCCGGCTTGCCGGTGATGCGCTCGGTGAGCCGGTTCACCAGGTCCATCACGTCGCGCTCCGGCGTGCGCGCGCCCAGGGGCAGGCCCTCCTCGAACAGCGCCAGGCCCTCGGGTCCCGTGTCGCGCAGCCGCAGCCGCAGCCGTCCGTCCACGGGCGCGAACTCCAGGCGCATGTCCACCCGCGAGGGCTCCCCCGTGATGGCGCAGTAGTCCTCCGCGGCGCCGGCCAGCTTGAACAGCCCGCTCCAGCAGAGGTTCTTCTCCAGCAGCTCGCGCTGTCCGCGGAAGCCCGCATTGCGGGTCAGGGCGGGGTCCACGGCCAACTCCAGGATGAGCTTGGAGAACCCCAGCCCCTCGATGATGATGTCGTCGCCCAGGGCGGCCCCGGCGCGGTCCTCCCAGGACTGCGGGGGTTCCTCGCCCTGGGGCGCGGACTGCGCCCACGCGCCGGCCCCAAGGGACACCCCCAGCACCCCCGCCAGGATCAACGCGGCCACTCCGCCGCGCACGCGGCAGGGCCCGGGGCGCGACTGCCGGCGCACGCGGCACGGTAACACATGGGCGATCAGAGACATTGCGGCTGTTTCGGACGGTGCGTCAGTTGGGTGAGAAGAGAAAGGTCTGCACGAGCGTATCTCCGCCGATCTCCGGGGGGATGGGCGGAAATTGCGCACCACGCAGCGTGAGCAGCACCGTGTAGTCGAAGCGTTCGTCCCCGCTGGTCTGGATGATCTCCATCTGCAGCTTGTCCCCGTTGCGCGCGATCACCACGCGCACACGCGCCACGAGCCCCGGCGGAAAATCGCCCGGGAACGTGTAGTTGCGCTGCACCTCTTCCTGGATGCGGCTCTGGTAGCGCCGCAAGGCCAGAGGGTTGCGCGGGCCGCCGCTCGACGGCGCGGCGCCGGCGGCCGGCGGCGATTCCACGGTCAGCTCCAGCTTCTGCACCTTTTCCCGCAGCGCCTGCAACGGCGTGGGGCTGCTGAGCAGGCCCTGGGCCGCCGGCGCCGCGGGAGGCTGTGCCGTGGGGGGCGGCGTGGCCGGCCGCTCCGCGGCGACGGGCGCGGTGGGCGGCGCGGCGGGCAGATCGGGCAGCCGCGGCAATGGCGCGGCTCCGGGTGCCACGCGCCCGCCGGGATCGAGCCGGGGAGCCTGGGCCTGGGGCGGCGCGCCCGGGGGCGCCTCGGCCGCGGGGGGCGCGGGCGGGGCCGGCGGCATGCTCGGCGGCGCCACGCGGGGCGCGGCGGGCAGCTCCGCCGGGGCGGGCGGCTGGGCCACCGGCGCGCTGGGCTCCGGCGGAATGGGTTGCAGCGACGGCGGCTCCAGCTTGAGCGCGCTGATGGCCCGCGTCGCCACGGTCAGGGCCCTGGCCGTGGGCTGGCTGGGGGCCTCCACGATGTTGATGCGATAGATGTCCACACTCTCGTGCGGGCCACCGTTGGGCAACAGCAGCACGAAATAGAACAGCACCCCGTGCACCGCCACGGAGGCCAGAAACAGGGGCAGAAATGGGGGTTCGGCGCGGATCACCCTCCCCCCTCCCGCTCGATCATCAGCCCCACGTCGACCACGCCCAGGCGGCGCAGCTCGGCCATCACCTGGATCACGGTGCCGTAGAGGATGCGCCGGTCGGCGCGAAGGAAGGCCGGTGTGCCGGGGAAGCGCCGTTTCCACGCCTGGATTTCGCGATCGAAGCGGTCGATGGTCTCCTGGGCGCGGATGGGGCCGATCACCGACTCGTTCACGGCCAGCAGCCCCTCGCGGTCGATGGTGACGATCAGCGTCTCGTTGGTGCGCGTGCCCGGGGCCAGGCTGGCGCGGGGCAACTGCACGTCCAGGGTATGCGTGATGATCGGCGCGGTGATCATGAAGATCACCAGCAGCACCAGCAGGACGTCCACCAGCGGCACGATGTTGATGTCGCTCAGCGGTTCGGTCGAGGTCCAGTCGCGGCCGAAATCTCCAGCCATCAGAGGACGCGCTCCAGGCGGTTGGTGAGGTCCAGGGCAAAGTTCTTCATGCCCGTGGTGTAGTCGCGGATGCGGTTGCGGAAGACGTTATAGGCGATCAGCGCCGGAATGGCCGCCATCAGCCCCGCCGCCGTGGCCACGAGCGCCTCGGAAATCCCCGGCGCCACCACGGCCAGGCTGGTCACGCCCGCGACGCCGATGCCGCGGAAGGCATCGATGATCCCCAGCACGGTGCCGAACAGGCCGATGAACGGCGCGGAACCGGAGACCGTGGCCAGGAACGGCAGCAAGCGTTCCAATTGCATGCTTTGCTGATTGTACATCCGCTCCAGCGTGCGCGAGAGATTCTGCATCAGCCGTTCCCGCGCGCCTTCCAGGGCGTCGTCCTGCTCCAGGGCCCCGCGAAAGGACTGGATCTCGCGGTAGCTCACCTCGAACATGCGCGCCAGCGGCGACAGCGGCAGCTTCTGCGCCAGGGCAAACACCTTGGCCAACTGGGGGTCGCGCTGAAAGCCGTGGAAGAAATGGGCGTTCTCGGCCCGCACGCGGCGGAACTGCATCCATTTCAGGACGATGATGGCCCAGGAGGCCGCCGACATGAGCACCAGGATCAGCAGGATCGCCAGGGCAACCCAGTTGCCCGTGAAGATCAAGGACCAGGCGCTCTCATCTGCTGACCCGGAACCGACCATGGGCGAATCCTGATGGCGGGTGGCTAGGCGCGGAGCCGCGGCTGAAACTGAAACAAGGTCAAAGAGTCGGCGCGCACATGCCGGATGGCACCGACGCGTGGCGGCACCCGGACATGGCTGACAGGCACGAGGAGGCCCGACGCGCGGCGGGAGGGCGTTACTGCGGGATGACGATCACGGCGCGCCGGTTTTTCTCCCAGGCGGCTTCGTTGTGGCCGAGGTCCGCCGGGCGTTCCTCGCCGTAGCTGACCATCTTCAATTGCGTCGGATTCACCCCCTCGTCGATCAGGGCGCTGCGCACGGCCCGCGCGCGGCGTTCGCCCAGGGCCAGGTTGTATTCCGTGGTGCCGCGCTCGTCGCAGTGGCCCTCGATCACGACCTTCATGTTCGCGTCGCCCTTCAGCACGCCGGCGTTTTCCTTGATGACGGCCACGAATTCGGGCTTGATGTCGTATTTGTCGAAATCGAAGAAGACCGGCTTGAATTCGGGCGACCCCATCACCGCCGCGGGCTGCGTGCCCGCCGTCACCAGGGTCTTGGAGGAGCCGGGCACCCAGGGCTCTTCGGCCAGTTCCACCACCAGGGCGGACGTCATGATCGCGCGCCCGTGGGTTTCGGTGGCCGGGGCGCCAATGGCCTTGGTCAGGGCCGCGCGGAATTGGGCCGCGCCTTCAAAGGTTTGCCCCTTCAGCGCGAATTCCAACTGGCGCACGACGTCGCCCGGAACGCCGGCCTGACCCATCTTGCGCAGGGAGTCGTCGTTGATCACGAACTTGGCGTTGGTCATGTCCGGCGCATCGGCCAGCCGCTCGCGCGGTTGCGGCAGCAGATCGGGGTTGATGCGGGCAGCGGTGGCCTGCCGGACGGCAGTGTCAGTGGCCGCCTTGACTTCAGCGGGCGGTTGCGGCGGCGCGCCACCGCAGGCGGCGAGCACCAGGATCACCAACGCAAGAACACCGTATGCATACCAATGTGTTTTCATGAGTCACCTATAATGCACAGCCAGGAAAATCGTCGGTCTGGTGAAGTGGCGAGTGATTGCCGATTCGCTTCCGGTGCATGCCGGAAGTTCTACTGCGTGCAGGTCACAAACCACTACGCTAGCATCGTCGCGATCAATTGAAAAGTTTGCAGCCCCCTTTTTTGCATCGGAACGTACCGAAAACCGCGGGCCGCCCAGCGCAGGTGCCGCAGCCCGGGCCGATTGCGTGGCCGAGGTGCCGGCACCGCCGGTCTGGGCGCGCTGAAGTCCATCGGGCATCGTCGGCATTGCAGTCTAGCTAACATTTTGAACGCACATAATCCACCTTTTTTCCGGTGCATTATGCTCTGGCCAGCATCGGGGGCCGTGCATATAATGTGGGCCATGCCGCTCATGCATGGGCCGGAGCAACACATTGCGACGCATTCCTGGCGCAGATGGACTGGGACCTGGTTCTCGATGACGATGAGTGCGGGCCGCTGAACATGGCGCGGGACGAGCACCTGCTGCGGCGGGCCATCGTCACGGGCCGGCCCAGCCTGCGCCTGTATGGGTGGGAACGGCTCACGCTGTCGCTGGGACGGGCACAGAAGCTGGACGGGCGCATCGACCGGGCGGCCTGCCACGCCATGGGGCTGCCCATGCTGCGCCGCAGCACCGGGGGCCAGGCCGTGCTGCACGGCCAGGACCTCACCTATGCCGTGGCCGCGCCCTTGGCTGCGTCAGCGGGTGCGACGCCCGCGCCGCCGGT
>JACQHH010000110.1 GCA_016199125.1 Candidatus Lambdaproteobacteria bacterium | reverse complement strand
TGCTTGTAGTCGCGCAGCACGAACAGGTAGTCCTCGCGCAGCTTCTCATTGGGCGGCAGGCTGTCCTGGAAGCGCTTCTCGTGCTGGAGCTGCTCCAGCTTGCGCCGGTTGCGCGTGACCACGCCCCCGCTGCCGAAGAGGTATTCCCAGAATTCCCGCGTGGCGGTGAGGTCGCGCGTGACCACCTCCAGCTTCTGCGGGGTCCAACGCACCTTGATGCCGCGGTAGCGCAGCAGCAGTTCGTCGTGGGTCATGGAGTAGATGCGGCAACGGTCGGGGTCGTCCGGGGACTGCTGCATCGTGCCCACCTTGAAGGCTTGCAGCATCTCCTGGCTGATCTGCCCCTCGTGCCGGGTCTCCAGCAGCAGCTCGCCGCCGTCCTTGAGAATCAGGCCCCATTCCTGGGCGCGCTCGAATTCGAGCGGCTTGAAGACGATGATCTCGTGCTCGCCCACGCGGGCCAGGTCCAGGTCGGCGGGGTCGGAGACGCGCACGTGCTCGTTGCGCGAGAGCACGGCGCGGGCCACGCCGTCGTAGCCCGAATCGGTGCGCGGGACGATGCCGAACACCCGCTCCGCGTCGGTCTCCACGCGGCTGGTGGGAATCTTGTCCAGCCATTCGCGGCGCACGCCGGGCATCTGCGGCATCGCGTCGCCGGCCTGCGGCGCGCGCGCATGGCCCGACTCGTAACGGCTGGGATCCAGCACCGCCGGCTCCCGCCCCAACCCGTGGAACCGGGTGTCCATGGGCAGCGCCTCGGCGGACTTGAGCATCTCGTGATCGTCCCAGTTCTTGGTCACGAACTGGAACACCAGCGTGTTCCAGTCTGCGCGCCGGCCCAGGTGCGTGATGGCGTCCAGCAGTTGCCGCAGCTCCTGGATGGTCACGGGCTTGGTCAGGTTCACCATCTGCCCGCGCTGATACAGCGCCAGCGCCGCGCCCAGGTAGGGATGCTCCGCGTGCGTGTCGCGCAGGGCATCGGCCACCAGCTCCAGCGGCGGGGTCTGCAACTCGATCAGGGGCAGCCGCCGCATGAGCGGCTCGGAGAGCTCGCGCTCGTCGTTGAGCGTCACGAACACCAGCAGATTGGCCTGATTGGCCACGATCTGACTGCCCGGAATGCTGATGCGCCCCGCCTGCAGGAAGTCCAGCAGGAACGCATCGGTGGAAGGGTGCGTCTTGTCCCATTCGTCCAGGATCAGCGCCGTGGGCGCCGCCTTGCTGGCCCGCGCGGCCTGGGGCAATACCCCCTCCAGCAGCCGGAAGCCGCTGGGCTGGGAGGCGTCCGGCATGAAGGTCTGGAACAGCTCTTCCTTGCGGCAGCCGGGAAAGGCCTGAAAGAAGAACGTGTCGCGCTCCTGCACCTGGGCCACGGCCTCGGCCAGGAAGGTCTTGCCCGCGCCGGCGGGGCCGGTGAGAAAGCTGCCCGCGCAGGGCCGCGCGTGCAGCGCCCCCAGCACCTGGGCCTCCAGGCCCTCGGTCATGCGGTAGCCCACGGATTGCAGTTGGTCGCGAAGTGGTGGCATGGCCTGTCCTGCGCTGTGCTGCGTGAAGCGGATCCCCCAACCCGGCGTTCCACCGCGCGCGGAGGCACCCCGGCACGGCCGGGCACGTGCGCGCGCACGCCCGCGTGCGCCGGCCCGGTCGCCGGTCCCCACGCCCGGCGGGCGCAGCCTAGTTGAGCTGGTTCTTCTGCGATTCCAGGTTCTGCCGGGTGTAGTCGCGCAGCTTCTTGGTCACCAGGATGGCGATCTTGCGGAACAGCTTCAGTGCGAGAATGTCGTTGATGTCGTTGATCACTTCCGCATTGAGCTCGATCAGCATGGCGTCCTTGGACACCCGCGCATCGGCGGAGCGGGGCGAGGCATCGACAATGGCCATCTCCCCGAACACGTCCCCGGCCGTCTGGCGCATGAGCAGCTTCGAGCCGGCCTCGCTGTGCTTGAGAATGTCCACTTCCCCGGCGATGAGCACATACAGCCGGTCGCCCATGTCGCCCTCGTGGAACACCGTCTCGCCGGCCGAGTACTTGCGCGTGTGGCAGATCTTCAGCAGGCGCACCAGCTCGGCGTCGGCGAAGTCGGCAAAGAAGCCGATGCGGCGCACCTTGTTCAGGGTGTCCTTGTGATTGGTGGAAAAGCGCCCGCGCGCATCGCGCAGCGAGGTTTCCAGCGTCTTCAGGTCGAAGGGCTTGGGCAGATAGCCGTAGATGCCCACCTCCATGCCCTGGCGCCGCGCCTCCACGTCCAGCTTGTTGGAGACCAGCACGAAATTGAGCTTGGTGCCGGAGGGGTGGCTCTTGATGGTGCGCACGGCCTGGAACACGTCGGTTTCGCCCTGGCTGTGATCCACCAGCACGATCTGCACCGGCGTTTCCTTGATGATCTCCATCACGTTGGCCAGGTTGCCTGTTTCCATCACCGAGCGCACATACGGCAGGCTGCGCACCGCGCCCTTGAGCAGCGCGCGGCTGTCCGGCTGGGGGTCGGCGATGAGCACGCTCAACGGCTCGACCCTGGGCGCGGCCTTCTGCCCCAAAATCAGGCGGGCGCTTTCGGTCATTAAGCTGTCCCTCTCCTTGTTCTTGCGGCCCAGGGAGGCAACGGGCTGTGCTCCCCGCTGCATTGCCATTCCCCGCCGCGCCCGGCTGCCCCTAGCATAACCGACGGGGGCCAAAACACCAACCGCGGGCTGCGTGCCGCGCGGCGGACAACTTCCGTGTCCCGCCCGTCGCCGGGCAGGCGGCGTCCCGCCGCACGGTGCCCCACGGCAGCCAGCCGCCACGAACGGCCCAGACATGGGGTCCACGCCCAGGGCGACGACCCTCATCCCTCTCCATTAAGCGTAATCATATCAATATTATCACATTGTCGCAAAACTTTTGCCGCGAGCCACGGCGGGGCGGCGCAATTGCTGCTCCTCAATCCCCCTGCGCACTCTGCAAGCCGGCCGCGAACGCCGGGGCAGGCCCCGTGCGACGATTGCCCCGCCAGATCGACTTGGCTATAACAGGCCTGTCATCGTCGCCCGTGCAGGCCATCCATCCGCCGCGGGCAATGTCATCTCCCCCCACGCTTGAGCTGAGGACCCGCCCCATGGACTTCAACTGGACCGCAGAGCAGGAAGCCATGCGCGCCGAGGTGCGCCGGCTGTGCAGCCGCTTCGACGACAATTACTGGCGCGAGCGGGACCGGAACCACGAATTTCCCCATGAGTTCTACCGGGCCATGGCCAAGGACGGCTGGCTGGGCATCGCCATGCCGGAGGCCTACGGCGGCTCGGGCCAGGGCATCACGGAGGCCGCGCTGATCCTGCAGGAAGTGGCCGCCTCGGGCGCCTGCGCCAGCGGCACCTCGGCCATCCACATGAACATCTTCGGGGTCAATCCCGTGGTCAAGCACGGCACCGAGGAGCAGAAGCGGGCCCACCTGCCGGGCGTGGCGCGCGGCCAGACCAAGGTGGCCTTCGGCGTCACCGAGCCGGACGTGGGGCTGAACACCACCCAGCTCAAGACCAAAGCCGTGCGCAAGGGGGACAAGTACATCGTCAACGGCAAGAAGATCTGGATCTCCACCGCCCAGGTGGCCGACAAGATCCTGCTGCTCACGCGCACCACGCCCCTGGACAAGGTGAAGAAGCCCACCGACGGGCTGACGCTGTTCTTCACCGATCTGGACCGCAACAGGATCGACGTGCGTGAGATCGACAAGTGCGGTCGAGCCGCGGTGGATTCCAACGAGCTGTTCATCGACAACCTGGAAGTCCCGGTGGAGGACCGCGTCGGCGAGGAGGGCAAGGGCTTCCACTATATCCTGGACGGTCTGAACCCCGAGCGCATCCTCATCTCCGCCGAGGTCATCGGCATGGGCATGATCGCCCTCAGCAAGGCCGCGCAGTATGCCAAGGAGCGCGTGGTGTTCGACCGGCCCATCGGCATGAACCAGGCCATCCAGCACCCGCTGGCCGATAGCTGGGCCAAGCTGCAGGCGGCCAACCTGCTGGTGTTCAAGGCCGCCTGGCTCTACGACCACGACCTGCCCTGCGGCGCGGAGGCCAATGCGGGCAAGCTGCTGGGCGCCGAATACGGCTTCGAGGCCACCGACCGCGCCATGCAGGTGCACGGCGGCATGGGCTATTCCAAGGAATTCCACGTGGAGCGCTACTGGCGCGAGGCCAAGCTGTTCCGCATCGCGCCCGTCTCCCCCGAGATGGTGCTCAATTACATCGCCGAGCGCGTGCTGGGCCTGCCCAAGTCCTACTGAGCCACCGACCCCGCGTGGGCCTGCCCGGCGGCATGCGGCGAGCATGCGGACTGCAAGAGCTGCGCAGCGGCCGGTGGGCGACGCGAGGATGCAAGCCTGGGAGCAGCCCGCGCCGCGCTCCGACCATGTACGGCACGCGGCACGACCGCGGGCTATTCGGCCTGCGCGTGCTGCGTCTGCATCTCGCGCACCGAGGCCTGGGGCGGCTTGAGCGTGCGTTGCGTGCGCTTGTAGGCGGGCCGATTGATCAGCCGGCTGATCTCAAAGATGGTGTCCACGTAGGGACGGGAGTTGTTGTACTTCCACACGGCGGACATTTTCAACGCCAGCCCCGCCTGGCTGTTCCAGCCGTGGGCGCGCAGGTAGTTGGCCGTGCTGGCGATGGCGTCGGCATGGTCGTCCAGGTCCACGCGGCCGTCGCCGTTGCCGTCCACGGCCCAGCGCCGGTAGCTGCTGGGCAGGAACTGCGCGATGCCGAAGGCCCCCGCGTAGGACCCCAGCAGATCGTAGGGCCGCTTGCCCGGAATCTCGATCTGCAGCAGCGCCACCAGCTCGTCATACGCCCAGCCCGCCTTTTGCAGCAGCCGCGACTGCAGGTATTCCAGCTCCAGATGCGGAAGGCCGGGCTTGAGCTCGTCAAAATAGCGGTACGCCGACTGGGGCTGGCCGTCCACGGCCAGCGTGGTGAACACTTCCAGCACGCGGTACTTGAGGGGGAAGGTGCCGAACTGGGTTTCCACCAGCAACACGGCCACGATCACGTCGCGGGACACCCCATACTTGCGCTCCGCCTCTTTCAGCAGGCCCAGGTGGCGCTCCCGATAGCGCCGGGCCTGGCGGATGGCATAGGGCGTGAGGAACTCCTCGTAGAGCCGGTGCGTCTCGTCGGTGAGCGTGTTCAGCGAAATGACGCGGGGAATCTTCTGCAGGAGCGGATCGTAGAAGGTGCGGTTCAGCGCCTCGCGGTCGAATCCGTCGCCCTCCAGCTTCTTGAGCAGGGGCTCCAGCTCCAGGGGCGTGAAGTGCGGCTCGCTCCCGGCGGCGGCGCCGGGCAGACCCGGAGCGCTGAGCAACACCGCTGCCAGCAGGGTCAGCACAGCGCGTTTCGCTTGCTGGAGCATCGAGGTCATGGCCAAGTCCTAACGCCTTGCAGGCATTCCCGCAAATGGAAACGCCCCGTGCGCCGCATGCGTCCGCCACGACTTGGCACCGGCCGTTGGGCGAACGCGCCGCGGCGTGACAGCGCCTCCTGTCTTTGGAGACTAGCAATTCCCGTGCTGCGGAGGCTCGACTGAGCACGCGCGGTCAGGCGCGGCCAGACCCGGCCGCCCGGCGCACCACGGGCCGCACCCACGCAGGTGCGCCGTGAGTGCACCCGCGGCCCGCAAGAACGCACGCAGACCGACGCCCGCTCGCCGGGCGAGTGCACGGCCCACGGGGAGGAAAGCCGGGCGGCGCGCGGCGCGCCGCGGAAATTCATGGATCGGGGTCAGCCAGGCCGCCGCGCACGCGTGGTGGCGCCGGGCCCGCGGGCGGTGCAGCCTAGAAGCCCTCTTCGCCGGGCTGCAGGATTTTGCCGTTGCGGATGCGAATCTCGTGGGCCGTGACCATCGCGTGGTCCAACACGTAGTCCTTGTCTTCCTCGCGGAACATTTCGATGCTGCCGTCCAGCTTCAGCGCGAGGTGCACGCCGCCCTGGCCCGGATGAATGGGGAAGCTCTGCGTGCCGAAGTCCCACTTGCGGGGCTTGCGGGTCTTGGGGACTTCCGTCTCCGCGGTCTTCACCACCGCCACGTAGCGCGCGGGCTCGTCGCCGCGCGAATACGATTCCATGTTGAAGGTCTTGGCGATGTTGTGCACGTGGCGGCGCTTGAAGGAGTTCATGGGCTCGAACTCCAACTCCTTCTCCTCCGACTCCACGAAGTATTGCAGCCGCATTTCGATTTCGCGCTGAAAGTCGCGCTCCGCACGGTCCCTGCCGGATTTGCCGTCGTGCGAGTTGCGTGGATTGCGCGGATTGCCGCGGGTGTGGCGGGGCCTGCGTTCTCGTTTTTCCATGTCTGCGGTTCTACAATGAGGGCAGGTCCCACGGCGCGCGGCGCGGGATCGACGGGCGGGGCGGTGAGGGCCGCGGGCCGCGGCGGGACTGCCGGTTAAGATCGATGCAGCGCGGGGTGCCTGGGAGGCACCACACTGCCATATATAAACTTACCGGTTATCTCGCCGCCAGACAATTGCTATTCCCGTACTATACCCGCGCCCGCGGCGACCCTGCGCGCCCGGGCGCGGCACGCGGGGACCCGCGCCGGCATGGCGCGCGGCGCCCGGCAGGCCCGGGCGCGGGATGCAAATGCGCGGGAATCCTGGCAGAATACAACCGCGCCGCGGCGCGCGGCGCAGGCACGGGCCGCTGCGCGGCGCACGCTGAACGCGGCCCGCCAACAGGGAATCCAAGCGGCATGAACAATCTGGCCATGGACGGGCAACCGGCCGCCTGCGCGGCCTGCGAGGGAACCGGCATCGAGGTGCTGCCCAATTTCAGCACCGCCGAGGCGCGCATCTGTGCCTGCTCGCGGCGCTGCACCCAATGCGGCGGCGCGCGCTACCTGTTCTCCCGCGACGCCGCCGGGCGCGACATCGCCCGGCCCTGCGCCTGCGCCTTGCGTGAGATGCGCGTGCGGCGCTACAACGAGGCGCGCATTCCCAGCAAGTTCGCCAATGCGCGCCTGCGCCCGCAGTACCGCGACAAGGACAACGAGCGCGCCTTCAGCATGTTCAAGCTGCTGGCCGCGGAATTCCAGCCGGGGCACAAGGGCATCGTGCTCATGGGCGAGGCGGGGGTGGGCAAGTCGTTCCTGGTGGCCGCGTTCCTCAACGAGATCATCGTGCGCCACGGCATCGGCGCGCAGTTTCAGGATTTCTTCCACCTGCTCAAGGATCTGCGCTCGGGCTATTCCCAGGACCGCCCCGAATCGGAGCTGATCGAGCCGCTGGTGAACATCGACGTGCTGGTCATCGACGAGTTGGGCAAGGGGCGCAACACGCCCTGGGAAAAGGACATCCTGGACGGCATCATTTCCCAGCGCTACAACAATCGCAAAACCACCATCTTCACCTCCAACTACACCGATTCGCGCGCCACGACGCTGGTGGAGCGGGTGCGCAGCCGTGACTGGAATCCGGGGGACGGCGAGGTGGAGTTGCGCGACACGCTGCAGGAGCGCGTGGGCTCGCGCATCTATTCCCGCCTGCGCGAGATGTGCGATTTCGTCACCATGAGCGGCCATGACCGCCGCGAGGCGCTCTAGCCGTGGCGGCCCCGGCGTCTCCCCACGCGCAGGCGGGGCACGTGAACCGGACCGCCTTCCGCGGGGCCAAGGTGCTCATCACCGGCGCCAGCGCCGGATTGGGGCGGGCCCTGACCCTGGCGCTCGCGGCCCCGGGGGTGGACCTGGGACTGGTGGCGCGGCGTGCGGAGCCGCTGGCCGAGGTGGGCGCGGCGGCACAGGCCCTGGGGGCGCGCGTGTGGAGCTACCCCGCCGATGTGGGCGATGCCGCGGCCATGCGCCAGGCCGCCGGCGACTTTGTGGCCCAGGCCGGGGGCGTGACGCATGCCTTCGCCAACGCGGGCATCAGCGAGCCCGACCGCGTGCTGCAGGGCGACCCCACGGTGCTGGGTGAGCTGATGCGCATCAACGTGATCGGCGTGATCAACACGCTGCTGCCCCTGGTACCCAGCATGGTGCGGCAAGGGCGCGGGCATCTGGTGGCCATCTCCTCCGTGGCGAGCTTTCGCGCCCTGCCGGGCAAGGGCGGGTATTGCGCGTCCAAGGGTGCGGTGAACATGCTCATGGATGGCTTCCGGCCCCGGCTGCGGCCCCACGGCATCCGCGTGAGCACCATCTGCCCGGGCTTCATCGCCACGGCGCTCACGGCCCGCAACGCCTACCCCATGCCCTTCATGCTCTCCGCAGAACGCGCCGCCGAGCTGACCTTGCGCGCCGTGGCGCGGGGCCGGCGGCAGGCGGTGTTTCCCTGGCAGATGCGGCTGATCGCGCCCCTGTTGCGGCGCATGCCCGACTTCATGCTGCCCGCACGCTAGCGCCATGCGACAACCCACACACACACCGCAGGCGACTGCGCGCCTCTGGGCCCGGACGCCGCAGCCGCGCCCACTGCCGCCGCACAACGCCCGCAGCCGGCGCTCCGCCGCGCGCCCAGGATGGGCGCTGCTGGCCGCGCTCGCGCTGCTGGCCGGGTCGCTGGGAGCCTGCACCGACTACAACCCGAATCCCGACGAGTTCAAGCCCACCGCCACGACCAATGCCGATTTCACCGCGCACGACATCGTCGTGGGCGATCTGCCCAGTGCGCTGGACGTGGCCGATACGAACAGCGACGACATCGTGGACCTGCTGGTCGTGGCCAACACCCTCTCGCGCAGCGTGCAGGTGCTGACCCACGACGGCGCGCTGAACTTCAGCAGCACGACGCTTGCGGTGAACGCCGAGCCGAGCAAGGTGCTCTTCGCAGATCTGGATGGCGGCGGGGCGGGTCAGATCGACGCAGTGGCCTACGCGGTCAACGACCGCAAGCTGGTGCTGCTGACGAACGACGGCGGCACCTGGAGCACCCAGACCATGTTCTTCACGGACATCGTGCATTCTCTGGCCGCCGTGGATCTCAATGGCGACGGCTCCGCCGCCGACCTGCTGCTCACCTTTCCGTCGGCGGGCAACCTGAGCGTGATGGTGAACGATGGCGCGGGCGCCTTGACCACGCTCACCACGGCCCTCTGTGACGGAGCCAGTGCCTTCGTGGCGGATAATTTCGACACCGATGCGAACCTGGACCTGGCGGTGCTGTGCTACGCGGGCCACACCGTGCGGATTCTGCTGGGCGATGGCGCGGGCGGCTTCACGGAGCAGCCGGCCGGCGGGTACACGCTGAACGAGGGGCCCCTGAGCATCGTCGCGGCCGACTTCAACGCCGATGGCAACCGCGACCTGGCCATCGCCAACAACCTGGGCGCCAGCGTGTCCATTCTGCTGGGTGACGGCGCCGGCGGCTTCACGGTGTCTCATCTCTCCGTCTCCGGCAGGCCGGAGTGGCTGACCGTCGGGCGCTTCGACGGCGTC
Source organism: Candidatus Lambdaproteobacteria bacterium (assembly GCA_016199125.1). GTDB lineage: Bacteria > SAR324 > SAR324 > SAR324 > JACQKK01 > JACQHH01. The sequence goes on along the minus strand of JACQHH010000110.1, from coordinate 2,598 downwards.
AACGAGTCCGTCGCCGTGAACCACGATGCCCAGAACGTGCTGACCGTGCTGCTGGGCGACGGCACGGGTGGCTTTACTACCCGGCTGCTCAACGTGAGCGAGGATCCCTATGCCCTGGCGGTGGGCGACTTCAGCGGCGATGGCAGCGCCGATCTGTTCAGCCTGGAGCTTGTGGACCGCGTGGCGTCCGTGCTGGCGGGTGACGGCAGCGGCGGCTTCACGCGCAGCGTGATCGGTTTCGACGAAACGCCCGCGCAGCCGCGCACCGCCAAGTTCAGCGCAGGCGCCAAGGATGACCTGCTGCTGCTGCATCCTTCCCTGGATCGCCTGACCATCCTGCAGAACCGCAACTGACGCGGCCTGCGCCCCGCTGGGTCAGGCTCCGTCCGCCGTGCCCTCACGGCGCGGGCCGCACCAGCTCGGGCCGGCCGGACCATTCCCAGGCCAGCGTGGTGCGCGAGACGCCCAGCAGCACGCCGTGCAGTGCGCTGGGATGCACCCACAGGCCGTCGCGCTCGGCGGCCTGGGAGGGGCCGCGCGGCGTCCAGCGCGCGCCGTGCTCGTCCAGGCGGGCGACGACCCGCGGCAGGTCGTGGGTTTCGCAGTAGCACATGTAGAGGGAATCGCCGTACTTCCGCACCCAGCGGCCCATGGCGCTGTCGGGCTTGACCACCTGCGAGAGCTCGATGCGGTCCAGGCGCTCCGGCGGATTGAACAGGGTCAGGCTGCCCTCGTAGCCGAAGCCGCCATGGCGGATCTCCGCAAAGCGCGCGGCGTCCAGGGCGAACAGGCCGGCGAAGTGCGCCGCCGCCCGGCGCCAGTCGCTGAGCAGCGTGTTGGTGACCTCGTAGAGGAAGCTCACCCAGCCCACCCGCGGCCGGGGCCGCGTGGGCGAGATCACGAAGCGCACGCCGAAGTTGAGCTCCGGCGGCAGGTAGACCTGCTCCCCGTCGGCCAGCGGCGGCTGGCCCAGGCCGGCCAGGCGGCGCCGCAGCGCCTCCGGCTGGGAGCTGCTCACGCCCGCGGCGATCAGCCCTTCCCCGCGCTGGGCCAGGTGGTCGGCGGCCAGACCCGTGCCTTCGGGCTGGCACAGCTCCACCTCGCTCTCGCCCAGGGCCAGCACGGTGCGCCGCGCGCCCAGGTAGGCGCTGTGCGACTCCCCGGCCACCTCGGCCCCCAGCAGCCGCCCCCAGGCCTCCGCGGCCCGGCGACGGTCGGCCACCACCACCTGAATGCGATCCACCCGGTCCAGCATGAGCGCTGCTCCTTGTCTGCGGAAAAGGTCGCGCTGCCGCGGCCCGGCTACCCGGCCAGCAGCTCTTTCACGCGGGTGGAGACGGCCTTCATGTCCAGGGGCTGGCCCGAATCGCGCAGGGCCTTCATCACGTTGCCCAGGTCCCTGGGGCCCGCGGCGCCGGTGGCGGCGATGACCTGGCGGATCAGCGCATCGGCCTGCTCAGCGGAGAGCAGCTTGGGCAGGTGCGCATCCAGGATGGCGACGATGCCGGCGTTGGTGCGGTAGGTCTCGCCGGCCGGGTCCAGGAACTCGTTGGACTCGTGGCGCTCCTTGATCTCCTTGCGCAGCAGGGCGTGCAACTCCTCGTCGCTGAGGGGCCTGTGGCCTTCCCGGCCGGCTTCGGTGAGCTTGACCATGACCTTGGTCTTCAGGGCGCGATACGCTGCCAGGGCCGTGGCGTCCTTGGACTTGAGGGCGGTCTTGATGGCGGCGTCGAGGTCGAGCATGGGGGGTGCGCAGAGGCGCGGCTGAACGGGTGCGGGCGGGCATCACGCCGCGGGGGCGCTGCGGCGCCGCATTCGCCGCAGCCTGGGTGGACCGCGGCGCCGGGCGGAAGCGACCATGGCCGCGCCGCCCGGCGGAGGGGACGCGGCCGCCGGCGCTAGCTGATGCGCAGCTTGCGGTCGGTCTTTTCCTGGGGCTCCTCGGCCTTGCCCTTCTGCTCCGCGAAGACCAGCACCGGCCGGGCGCGCTGGAAGATCACGTCGTCGTTGACGACGCATTTTTCGGCGCCTTCCAGCGACGGCAGCTCGTACATGATGTCCAGCATCACCGATTCCAGGATCGCCCGCAGGCCGCGCGCGCCGGTCTTGCGCTTGATGGCCTCCATGGCGATGGCGCGGATGGCCTTGTCCGAGAACTCCAGCTCCACGTGCTCCATCTCGAAGAGCTTCTGGTACTGCTTGATCAGCGCGTTCTTGGGCTCGATGAGGATGCGCATCAGGTCATCCTCGGTCAGCTCGTCCAGGGTGGTGACCACCGGAATGCGGCCCACGAACTCGGGGATCAGCCCGTAGCGGATCAGGTCTTCCGGTTCCACCTTGCGCAGCACGTCGCCGATGTTGGTGTCCTTCACCGAGGCGATCTGCATGCCGAAGCCGATGGACTTGCGCCCGATGCGCTGGTTGATGATGGAGTTGAGGCCCACGAAGGCGCCCCCGCAGATGAACAGGATGTTGGAGGTGTCCACCTGCAGGAATTCCTGCTGCGGGTGCTTGCGCCCGCCGTGAGGCGGAATGTTGGCCACCGTGCCCTCGATCACCTTGAGCAGGGCCTGCTGCACGCCCTCGCCGGAGACGTCG
>JACQHH010000109.1 GCA_016199125.1 Candidatus Lambdaproteobacteria bacterium | reverse complement strand
CTCTTCGGCGGCACGGGGCGCCGCTTCGACTGGGACTGGGCGCGGCGCATCGGGGCGGGCCGCCGCGTGATCCTGGCCGGGGGGCTCACGCCGCACAACGTCAACGAGGCCGTGTGCGCCGTGGAGCCCTGGGGCCTGGACGTCTCTTCGTCCGTCGAGGCCGCGCCGGGCGTCAAGGATCACGCCCTGCTGCGCGCGTTCTTCCAGGCGCTGCGGGACGGCGCGCCACCACCTGCCACCTCTGAGGTGCACCATGCCAGCGCAACCTGACGGCACGCCTTCGCGGGAAGGCTACTTTGGGCCTTACGGCGGGCAGTTTGTGCCGGAAACGCTGATGGGACCGCTGCGCGAACTCACCGCGGCCTTCAAGCAGATCAGCGACGACCAGAAGTTCTGGACGGAGCTGCGCGGGCTGCTCAAGCACTACGTGGGCCGGCCCTCGCCGCTGTATTTCGCCGAGCGCCTGACCGAAAAGCTGGGCGGCGCGCGCATCTATCTCAAGCGCGAAGACCTCAACCACACCGGCTCGCACAAGATCAACAACACGCTGGGACAGGTGCTGCTGGCCCGCCGCATGGGCAAGCCGCGCATCATCGCCGAGACGGGCGCGGGCATGCACGGCGTGGCTACGGCCACGGTGGCGGCGCGCTTTGGCCTGGAATGCGTGGTCTACATGGGGGCCAAGGACATCGAGCGCCAGGCGCCCAACGTGGCGCGCATGAAGATGATGGGGGCCGAGGTACGCAGCGTCAAGGCGGGCTCGGCCACCCTCAAGGACGCCATGAACGAGGCCCTGCGCGACTGGGTGGCCACGGTGGACAACACCTTCTACGTGATCGGGTCGGTGGCCGGCCCCCACCCCTATCCCACCATGGTGCGCGAGTTCCAGCGCGTGATCGGCCAGGAAACCCACGCCCAGATCCTGGAGCTGGAGGGCCGCCTGCCCGATCTGCTCATCGCCTGCGTGGGGGGAGGCAGCAACGCCATGGGCCTCTTCGCCGAGTTCATCGACCAACCGCAGGTGGCCATGCGCGGCGTGGAGGCCGCCGGCGAGGGCCTGGAGAGTGGCCACCACGCCGCCTCCATCACCGCGGGGCAGGTGGGCGTGCTGCACGGCAGCAAGTCCTACCTGTTGCAGGATGCCCACGGCCAGGTGCAGGAAGCGCACAGCATCTCCGCGGGGCTGGACTATCCGGGGGTGGGGCCCCAGCACAGCTTCCTGCACGACAGCGGCCGCGTGACCTATTCGGCCATCGAGGACGGCGATGCGGTGCGCGCGGCCTACGACCTGTCGCGGCTGGAGGGCATTATCCCCGCGCTGGAAAGCGCCCACGCCATCGCCGACGCCATGAACGTGGCCCCGTTGATGGGCCGCGACAAGCTGATCGTCGTCAACCTCTCGGGCCGCGGCGACAAGGACCTGCACACGCTGATGGCCGCCAACCCCTACGGCGAGGAGCAGCGCCCATGAGCGGGAGCGGGACCGCGCACGTGGCGCGCATGTTCGCCGATTTGCGCGCCGCCGGGCGCAAGGCGCTGATCGTGTACATCATGGCCGGCGATCCCACGCCCCAGGCCACGGCGCACCTGGTGCCGCGGCTGCAGGCGGCCGGCGTGGACCTGGTGGAGCTGGGCTTTCCCTTCTCCGAGCCGGTGGCTGACGGACCGGTGATCCAGGCGGCCGGCCAGCGGGCCATGCCGCACATGCACAGCCTTGACGCGTTCTTCAAGCTGGTGCGCGGCATCCGCAAGGACTGCGACGTGCCGATGATAGCCTTCACCTACTACAATCCCATCTTCCGCTACGGGGAGGAACGCTTCCTGCGCGATGCCCAGGCGGCGGGTCTGGACGGGGCCATCCTGCCCGATCTGCCCATCGCCGAGGCCGACCAGTGGCAGGCGCTGTGCCGTGCCCAGGGCATGGCGGCGATTTTCCTGGAGGCGCCCAACACCCCGGACGACCAGGCCCGGCTCATCGCCCAGGCCAGCCAGGGCTTCGTCTACCTGGTCTCGCTCAAGGGCGTGACGGGCTCCAGCAAGAACCTGGGCGAGAACCTGGCGCAGCGCGTACGGCGTTTCCGCGCGATCAGCGACATTCCCCTGGCCGTGGGCTTCGGCATTTCCACCGTGGCGCATGTGCGGCAGGTGGCGCCGCTCTGCGACGCCGTGGTGGTGGGCAGCGGCGTGGTGACGCGGCTGGCCGAGGCGCCAGATGCGGCGGCCGGCGAGGAGGCCGTGCTGGCCTACGTGGGCGAGTTGCGCGCGGCGCTGGACCACCTGTAGAGCTTTCAGCCTGCGACACCCGGCGGGGCGGGAGACCCCAGGACGGCGTCATCCTCTCCGCGTGCCGTCGCTGCGATGGCCGCGCCTGTCCGCGCCCGGCGGCGCGCCGCAGGGCGGCGGCAATTCTCCGTGCTCCTGAGGAAGCCCCGCAGGGGACTGTCTCGAAGGACACGGAGAATCAGCATCATCTTGAATGCTCATCAGTATCAAGCGGGCCGGGCGACCTTGCCTTCGCGCACTGCCAGCAGGTAGCGCGGTTCCTTGCGCAGCTCCTCGTGGGCATACACGATGAACACCACGGTCAGCGCGAGCATGAACATCATGCCGCCCATCACCCACATCAGCAGCCCGCCGAGCTGCTGATCCTGCAACGTGCTCAGCCCCCAGAAGCCGTCGGTGAAGCGGTAACCGTAGAGCGGTTCCTCCGCGAAGGTGATCAACGCCCCCAGCACGTTGTTGGGAATGGACGCGGCAAACAGCATGGCCATGCGCAGCAGCGGGTGCAGCGTGGCCGGAAACGGATACGGCGTCACCACCTTCCACCAGAACAGCAGCGCCGCCACCACGAACGTGAAGTGCTCCAGGATGTGCACGGTCTCGTTGAACAGCGCCGCGTCGTACAGGTAGGGCATGTGCCACAGCACCAGCACCCCCACGAAGGCGGCGGAGCCCACCAGGGGCCGGGTGAGCAAGCGCACCGTGGCGCGCACCGCCGGCGTCAGCGCGAAGGGCACGAACCAGCCCTGCCGCACGGCGCGGGGCAGGCCGCGGATGGACGGCACGAACGGCGCGCCCAGCAGGATCAGCGGCACGCTGACCATCATCAGCAACTGATGCTGCACCATGTGAAAGACGAACGAGATGTCGGCCATGGCATCCAGCGGGCTCAACAGCGCCAGCGCCGCCACCAGCACCCCGCCCAGCAGCAGGCCCACCCGCCAGCGCGGGAAGCGCCACCCGCCCAGGCGGCGGTAGCGCCGGTAGCCGCGCAGGTACAGCAGCGCCAGCAGCAGCGGCACGAGGAACGTGGGGTCCAGCGTCCAGTCCCACCAGGTGACGTGCGCAAAGTCCGCGGCGTGCGCCGCGGCGCCATGGGCGTAAACGAGCTGCATGGGGGTGTCCCGAGGGGGTCGGTGCCCGCTGTGCGGCGGACGATGTGGACGATTGCGCGGCGTGGCGGAGCGGCCGGCCACGGCGCTGCCGGCGGGCAGCTCCGCGACCGCTGCCACGGTCACCAGGGTACACCGCCGCAACGAGCGGTGCCAGCGACCCGCCGCGTGCCGCCTGCGCATCTCGCACAGCGCCCCGGGCGGGGCGCCGCGTCACGTCGGGCAGCAGGGGTGCCTAGCTGGGCAGAACGATGGGATGCGCGAAGGCGAACAGGGCCAACAGCGCCAGGAACACGCCGAAGGCCAGAATGACGCCGCTCAGCAGCACCCGCGTGAAGGCCGGATGGTCGAACTTGAGGTGCATGTAGAACATCACCACCAGCGAGAACTTGGCCGCCGAGAGCACCACCAGCAGCGGCACCAGCACGGGCCGCAGGGCGGGCAGATAGAACACCCACACCTCGATGGCCGTGATGATCGTCAGCACGGCCGCCACCTTGGCATAGGTCTTCGGGCCCGGGTGCTGCTTTTCGAGGGCATGTTCAGACGACATAACCTTCAACTCCTACACATAGACGAAGAGATAAACCACGGTGAAGATGACGATCCAGATCACGTCCACGAAGTGCCAGTAGAGGGCCAT
>JACQHH010000108.1 GCA_016199125.1 Candidatus Lambdaproteobacteria bacterium | reverse complement strand
GCACACGGCTCCCCAGCAGCCCGCGCCCCAGCAGCCCGCGCCCGCGGCCGACGCCGCAGAGCAGGAGGCGGCCGCACAGACCACGCCGGCGCAGCCGGCGGCGCACGACGCACCGACGCCGGCCGGCGCGACCGGCACGGCGGGCACGCCCGCCACCGCGCCCGGGCCAAGCGGCGCCGAGCGGCTGGAAGCGGCGCTGGCCGCCCGCCGGCGTCGCCGTGCGGGCAAGCCGGCCAAGGCCATGCCGGGCAACGAGGGCCTGGCCTCCGCGGCCGCCGCCGCGCACATCGCACCGCGGCACGTGGCCAAGGTCATTGCCGGAGATACGCGCCGCCGGCGCATCGCCCACGGCCTGAAGGCGGCCAGCATCGGACTGGGGCTGTTCGGATTGGGGCTGGGCGGCGTGTGGCTGGCCATGTCCTTCCCCAGCCGCTTCGACGGCTCGCTGCCCAGGCTGGCCGGCGCGCTGACGGAGCACGAGGGCCCGGCAGTGTCCGCCGGCCCAGCGTCCGCCTCGGACGCAGCGGCCCCCGCTCCGGCGCAGCACGGCTCCGGCGCTGCCGGAACGACCGGCAACGCGGCCGCTGCGGCTCCGTCCGCAAGCACGGCGGCGCAGCGCACCGCTCCCTATGCGGCAGCCGCGTCGCCCGCGGTGCGGTCGGCGCTGGAGGGCAAACTGGCGGAATTCCGCTCGGTGGAAATGACCGAAACGACCGGCAAGCGTACCCAGCGCCCGGCCGCCGGCACGGCCCAGGCGACGACCAGCGGCGCGCCCGGCACGGGCCATGACACCGCCGGTCGTGTCACCGCCGGCCAGGGCGCCGGCGCCCAGGTGTCGGCCTCCGCGCCCAGCGCCCCGGCGACCGCGGACACGACCGCGTCCACCCAGAGCAGGGCCACGGCCGCGCCGGCCGGGGAATCCGGCCTCCGCTACGCCATCCAGGTGGGGGCCTGCGCCTCGGTGGCCTGCCTGGACAACTACCGCACGCTGCTGCAGCCCCTGGTGGGCCACAGCACCATCCACTACGCCACCGTCACCCCCGCGCAGGGCGGCAAGCCCGTGCATCGCGTGCGCGTGGAGCCCCTGGCCCTCGACGAGGCCCGCCGCCTGAAGGACGTGCTGATCTCCGCCGATGCCCGCCTGCGCGGCGCCTACGTGGTCACGCTGAATTAGCGCCGTCTGCGGCCCTACTTGAATGCGGCGCGCAGGCAGCGGGCGATGTCGTAGCGGGTGACGATCCCCACCAGCTTGCCGCGCTCGTCGGTGACCAGCAGCCCGTGGTGCCGGGAGTCCACCAGCATCTGGATGGCCTCGGTGACCGGCGTGGTGGAGACCACCTGCTGCGCATTGGTGGAGAAGATCTCGCCCACGGTTTTCTGCATGATGCGCGCGTACTGCGGGATGATCTCGTTGGGATGGAAGATGAAGGCCTTGAGCACGTCGTACTGGGTCACGATGCCCAGCAGGCGCCCGTTGTCCAGCACCGGATAGCCGTTGAAGTCGGTGCGGTCGAATTCCTCGATCAGCACCGAGAGCAGCGTGCCCGGAGCCACCGTGATCGGCGACTTCGTCATGATGTCGGACACGGAATATTGCAGGATCGAATTCATTGACCGCGGCTCCCGGCGCTTGCGCCCGCCGCGGTGACGCGCTCCGCGGCGGCAACGCCATGCCCGCGCCCCCGACAGCCCGGAGAGCGCGCATCCTCGCCCTGGCCCATGTTCAGCCCATATTCAGGATAGCATCGCGGGCGCCGATTTCCCACGCCGGGCGCTGCAGGGGCCGCTGTGCACCCGGCCCGCTGGCCGCGATCCGCGCGGGAACGGCCGCCTTGCCGGCACGGGCTCGCCTGGGGCGTCGCGCCACGCGCCAAGGCGCCGCGGGCCGCTGGAGCGCCGTGCCGCCGTGAAGCTCTTCGGCTTGCAAGGGGATGCGGGGAATAGGCACCCGCCCGCTCCCGCGGGCGGGTACCTTCCGGGGGTTCGTCCTGCAGCGCCCAGCGTTCACAAGCGCCCGGCACACCCGCGCGCTACGCGGACTACCAGGTGTCTGCCACCGGGGGCTTTCAGGACCTGGGCGGCCTCGCGGCCGCCCAGGACGAGACCTTCGCCTCATCATTCCCTGTATCGGTGCGGCGCGTGCGAACTTGAGCGCCGCAGCGGTTCGACGCGGCTCAGAATCCCACCTTGGCGCCCACGGAGACCATGTTGCCGTCCAGCGAGATCTTGGGCGCCCCGAGGCCCGGCTTGGGATCGGCGCTGCCCGAAATCACGTGATAGCCCACGTGGACGTCGAAGAGCACCAGGATGGGCAGCCCCACGGTGAGGAAGTACTGGGTCAGTGTGGCGTCCTTCCAATACGACGTGCTGCCGGTGTCGATGCTGGCCGTGCCCGTGCCCAGACCCAGGCCGATGTTCAGGATGGGCAGGGGCAGGTTGAAGAACACGTCGTAGAGATTGTTGGTCACCTTGACGTCGGGCTCGGAGCCGGACCCGTTGAAGGTGCCCGTGTAATTCTCCATGGCCACGCCCACGAAGAAGGGCAGGCTCAGGCCGATCTTGTAGCCGGTCACGCTGTCGGCCGCCGTGTCGTCGGCGGTGTAGGAGACGGGCAGGTCGGCGCTGATGGCGAAGAAGTCCGCCCAGGCGGATGACGACCCCAAGGCAATGCCCGCCGCGGCGAGCAGAAGCGCTGCAAGTTTCTTCATGGGACCTCGAAGTGGTTCGGGTGGATGGCCGGCATCGTGCGGGCGGCCTGTACGGCTGGCTGGCGGGCGGCCCGTGCCGCTCTTTCAAAGGTACCATGCCCTGCGCGGGGTGGCCACGCGCACCGGCCCGCGGATTCGCCCCTCCCCGGGGCGTTGCCTGCTCCGGATCACGTCGGACAGCGTTCCGAGGGCGTCAACCCGCGACTTCCAGATAATCCCCTTGGCTTGACGGTTCCGGGATGGGCTCCCCATCGGCCCGCAAGCCTTCCAAGTGAAATTCGATGGCCTCGGCGATCAGGCGGCGCACCTCCTCCGCAGTCTCGCCCACCGCCACACAGCCCGGCAGGTCGGGCACATACGCCCCGTAGCTGGTGTCCCCACGCTCGATGACGACCAGGTAACGCATCGCCGATTCTCCATCGCGGCACAGCGCGAACTTTCATGCGCCCACCATACCAGATAGCGGCCCACCGATCGCGGCTTGCGTCAGACGGGGCACCGGCCGTACCGCTCGCCGCGCCCTTCGGGACACCCCGCTTTGCGCCTCCCTGGGCGCCATGCGCATCCCGCGCCGCAAGTCGCGTGACGGCTCCCGCCATGGCCAGAAGGGGGCCGACCCGCCGACTGTCACAGCCTCACGTGACGACAAGTAGCTGATGCGATTAAAAAAATGTTGACAGGCCGAAAAATCCAGACAATACTGCATTATTC
>JACQHH010000112.1 GCA_016199125.1 Candidatus Lambdaproteobacteria bacterium | reverse complement strand
TCGTCCAGGATCAGGATGGGTGCATCCTTGATCAGCGCGCGGGCGATGGCCAATCGCTGCCGCTGACCCCCGGAGAGGTGCATGCCGTCCTCGCCGATGCTCGTGTCGTAGCCCTGGGACATGGCCATGATGAAATCGTGGGCCTTGGCCGCCTTGGCCGCGGCCACGATCTTTTCCATGGGGCAGTCCACGGAACCGTAGGCGATATTGTTGGCCACCGTGTCGTTGAACAGGAAGATCTCCTGGGTCACGATGGCGATCTGGCCGCGCAGCGAGGCCAGCGTCACGTCGCGGATGTCGTGCCCATCGATGCGCACGCTACCCTGCTGCAGCTCGAAGAAGCGCGGAATCAGGTTCACCAGCGTGGTCTTGCCGCTGCCGCTGGTGCCCACCAGAGCCACCACCCGGCCGGCCGGCACACGCACGGATACATCCCGCAGAACCGCCGCGCCGCTCCCGGCATAGCTGAAGCGCTCCACGTCGATGGCGATTTCCCTGGTGAAGGGCGGCAGCGCGATGGCCCCCGGCTTGTCGGTGATCTCCGCGGGGATGTCCAGCAGCTCGAAGATGCGCTTGGCCGCGGCCAGCCCCTCCTGCACCTTCATGTTGAAGTCGTTGAGCTTCTTGATGGGATCGTTGAGCATGAAGAAGGCCAGCAGGAACGACACGAAGTCGCCCGGGGTGATCTTGCCCAGAATGATCAGCCAGCCGCCGAACATGATGATGCCCGCCCCGGCGCATGCGCCGATGGTCTCCAGGATCGGCGTGGAGTAGGACGCGATGCGGATGGTGCGCAGATTTTTCTTCAGCAACTGCCGGTTGGCTTTGTCGAAGCGTGCTTCCTCGTAGCGCTCCATGTTGAAGGCCTTGACCACCCGGAAGCCGTTGATGGTCTCCATGAGCAGGCTGGTCATGTCCCCGAAGGATTCCAGCCGCTGCGAGGTCAGCTCGTTGTTGCGCCGCCCGAAGCGCGAGATCAGCAGCAGCACGATGGGAATCAGCAGGAAGGTCACCAGGAACAGCTCCCAGCTCCGGAAAACCAGGATTGCCAGGAAGATGCCGATCTGGGGGATGTCCCGCAGGGGGCCCGTGACCCCCAGCTTGATCGTGTTCTGCAGATTCAGCAGGTCGGAAGTGAAGCGGGTCACCAGGTCGCCCGAGGGCTTCCCGGTGAAAAAGGCAAATGGCAAGCTCTGCAGGTGCTGGTAGAGTTGAGTGCGCAGATCGGTGATCAGGCGCTGCCCCGCGATGCCCATCAGGTAGTTCTGGCCGAAGTAGAAGAACCCCTTTGCACCGAAGATGAGCACGATGCCAAAACCCACCAGCACGAAGCGCCCGATGGTGGGCGTATGGCCGGCCTGCAGGGCGTCCACCACATCCTTGGCGTACCAGGCCGGGGCTGCGGTGAACAGGTTGTAGCCCACCATGCACAGCACCGCCAGGATGAGGTGCGTGCGATAGTTGACCAGCAGCGTGACGAGCCGCCGCAACTCGCTGTAGCGCTCTTTGCCGCCCCAGAATCCCTCGGCCCAACCGAGCAGCAGCCGGGAAAGTTTACGTCGCAAGGGGGTCACCGCATGGGATGTGGAGGGACATCGCGAGAGCCGGCCGGGATTCGGCGTGCATGTCCCATGGTTGCTGGCCCGTCACGTTGCGATGGGCTCACCCTGGACGGTGCACACAGCCTGCCAGAATCCTTCGAATTACGGTGGAACGATCCCCCGGACATGTCAAGCGCCCGCCGCCCTATGTGCCAGGCGCCAGGGCCGCCGCCGGCAACAGCAGCTCGAAGCCGAACACCTGCCCCCCGCGCTGGTGAAAGGCCAGAAGGCCGCCTTGCAGTTCTACAATCTTCTGCACGTAGAGCAGGTCCACGACGGCCTCGGCGGTGGCACCGGGCCGGAACGCGATGGAGGCCACGTCGTTGGCATCCTGCAAGCGCTCCCAGGCCGTCGGCGTCACCAGGCGCACGCGGAGACGCGCGGGGCCGGCCGCGGCACCGGGGGGCGGGACGGTGTCGCCATCTGCGGCTGCAGTGAAGTCCAGGTCCACACGCAGCCCGCTCTCGGTTACCGTCTCGGCCAGCAGGGTCAGCTTGCGCAGAATGGACACGGTCGATGCGGTGCGCAGGGCCACCCGCGCTGGCATGGCCGGGGCCCGGGACACCGCCAGTGGCGTGGCGTGGTCTCCGCGCAGGTGCTCCAGCAGCCGCGCGAAGTCTGCCGTGGACACCTCATTGACCGTGTCGGAGAGCGAATCGGTGAGCACCTGGTGGTTGTCGCTGATGCGCCGGAAGGTGTCGAACAGGAAGAAGGCCGTCTCGCGGCACTGGATCAGCTCCTCACGCAGCTCCGGGTCCTCCACCTTGGCGATGATGCGCCCCAGGCGCTCGGTCAGCTCCTCGGCGGGTCGTTGCAGATGCCGCGTCAGGCGCGGGGTCAGCTCGGCGTTCCAGGTGGCCAGGGTCACCTCGGGCGGCTCCGGCGGTGCCGCTGCCCCGCCACCGGATTCGGAGGCGCGGTAGGTATCGAGTTGGTGCTGCAGCGAGGCGAGCTGGCGCCGGAGCGTGTCGATGATCTCGTCGGACTCGTCGCGCAGCTCCAGCGGATCGGCCTGCTCCTGCTCCACCGTCCGCTTGTCGTGCCGTGGCTCCGCTTTGGTCGTCATGCAAGGTTCGCCTGGGCGCCGGCACGGCAGCCGTCCGCGGGCGGCATGGCTGCCCTGCTGGCCATGCGGCGCGGCAACGGCGTCGGCCGCGCCTATTTGTTCAGCTCGTACACCAGATGGGACAGCTCGGGGAGAATCAGCCGCTTCATGGCCAACTCCACGGCACCGCTGGAGCCCGGCACCGAGAAGACCACCTTGTTGTTCGCGATGCCCGCCGTAGCGCGGCTCATCAACGCCGCCGAGCCGATTTCCTCGTAGCTGAAGTGGCGGAAGAACTCGCCGAAGCCCGGCAGCTCCTTTTGCAGCAGGCGGGTGACCACATCGAAGGTCACATCGCGCTGGGCGATGCCCGTGCCCCCGTTGATGATCAGAGCCTGCAGGTCGGCACGCGCGAGCAGCAGCTCCAGCAGGCGGCGGATTTCCTTGGGCTCGTCCTTGACGATGTGGTAGGCTCGCGCCTCGTGTCCGTGGCTGATCAACTGCTCACGAATCAATGCACCGCTCTTGTCCGTTTCCGGCGTGCGGGTGTCGCTGACCGTGACGATCCCGCAGATCACCGCCGCCGGCGCCTGTTCCTTGTGAGCCCGATGGGACGGTGTGGCCATGAATCCTGTGGGCTATGAATATCCGCTCGGCCGAATTCGTCGAAGGAGCCGCCAGTCCGCGGCAATTTCCCCCCCCATCATTACCCGAAGTCGCGTTCGTCGGCAAATCGAACGTCGGAAAATCCAGCCTCATCAATGCGTTGCTGCAGCGCAAGTCGCTGGTCAAAACCAGCGCCACACCGGGCAAGACCCGCCAGATCAACTTCTTCCTGGTTAACGGGTCGTTCCGCTTCGTGGACCTGCCGGGCTACGGCTATGCCAAAGTGCCCGAGAGCGTGCGGCGCCAGTGGGACCGGCTGATGAACGCCTACCTGCGCCAGCGCACCGGTTTGCAGGGCGTGGTGCTGATTGTGGACTGCCGCCACGCCCCCTCTTCCCTGGACGTGGAGATGAAGGCCTGGCTGGAGGGCGCGGGGCTGCCCATCGTCGTGGCCGTGAACAAGATCGACAAGCTCAAGAAGGCGGAGCAGTCGCGCCAGGTGGCGCGGCTGGGCGCTACCTTCTGCCCCGGTGTGCCGCCGGTGGCCTTTTCCGCACGCACCGGGGCCGGGCGCGACGCATTGTGGGCGCGCCTCGACGCCTGGCTGCGGGCCCCGCTGCGCCAGCCGGACGGGGTGGCGCCGTGAGCGCCGCCCACGGCGGCCAGCCGGGCGGCAGTCCCTTGGTCGCTCCGCGGGACGTGGACCTGGCCATGGTGCTGTGGATGCTGGCGCTCACGGCGCTGTGGGGCTTCAACGCGGTCACGGTCAAGGTGCTGGTGGCCGGCATGGCGCCCATCATGAGTCTGGCCGTGCGCGGTGCGCTGGCCCTGGGGCCCCTCACGCTGCTCGGCTGGTGGCGCGGCGAATCGTTCCGTTACCGCGGCCTGCCGGCGCTGCACCTCATTGCCAACGGTCTGGTGGTGGGCCTGGAGTTCATCTTGATCTACATCGGCGCGCGATTCACCACGGGCGGACGGCTGGCCATCTTCCTCAACACCGCGCCGTTCTTCACGGCCGTGGGCGCGCACTTCCTGCTGGGGGAGCGCCTGCACGCGAAACGTGTGAGCGGTCTGCTGCTGGCCTTCCTGGGCATCCTGGCGCTGTTCGGGGAGGAACTGCTGGGCGGGCAGCGCGGCTACTGGCGGGGCGATCTGCTGGTCATGGGCGCAGCGCTCACCTGGGCGCTCTCCACGCTGCACATGAAGCGCTTCCTGATCCAGGACTACGGCGGCTATCAGTTGCTCTACCTGCCCATCGTGATCACCACGCCCCTGTACTATCTGGCCTCGCTGCTGGCGGAGCCGGTGCCGTTTCCCGCGGTGACGGGGGTGACCGTCGCCATCCTGCTGTTCCAGGCGCTGCTGGTGGTCAGCTTCAGCTACATCAAGTTCCTCAACCTGCTGCGCACCTATCCGGCCGGGGCGCTGCACGCCTACGTGTTTCTCACGCCGGTATGGGGTGTGATCACGGGCGTGCTCATGCTGGGCGAGGGATTGACGCTGCCGCTGGTGGGTGGAATTGTCCTGGTAGGGCTGGGGCTGCGGCTGGTCAATCGCCCCGCGCCGGCCGCCCCGCGGAGGGGCCCGGGCAGCGCCACCGCCGGATGAGCCCCGGCACGCCCCGCGCGCCCGCCGCGCCGGGGTCGCGGGCCACCCCGTCACGCAGGACTTCGCCAGGAAGAGGCATGCGCACGCGCACTCTGGGCAGAACCGGCTGGCAGGTCAGCGAGATCGCCTGCGGCACCTATGGCAGCTTCGACGTGTCGGGGGCCGCCGGCGAGCGTCTGGTGCAAACCCTGGTGCGGGCCAACCTGGACCTGGGCGTCAACCTGTTCGATACGGCGCCCTCCTACGGCGAAAGCGAGCGCAACCTGGGCCTGGCCATCGATGCGCTGGGCCTGGGCGCGGACGAGAATGTCTTCATCGCCACCAAGGTGCGCAAGGAGGAGCTGGCCGCCGCCAAGCTGGAGATCGGCCAATCCTTTCGCCTGCTGGGCGAGCGCATTGACCTGCTGCAAATCCACAACATGACCGGCTGGCGCCAGGTGCTGCCCTACCTGTGCGAAATGAGGGATCAGGGGCGCATCAAGGCCATCGGCGTCACGGACTACCGCACGCCGTACTTCGACGAAATCGAGGCGGCCATGCTCACGGGGCAGGTGGATGTGATCCAGGTGCCCTACAACATCATGGAGCGCGAGGCCGAGTCGCGCTTGCTGCCGCTGGCCCGCGACCGCAACATCGGGGTGTTGGTGATGACGCCCATCTGCCCGCTGTTCCGCCGGGGCGACCTGCTGGGACGCCTGCGCGGCGTGCCTCTGGAGCAGTTCCGCGACTACGGAGTGGGTGACCTGGGGAGTCTGTGCCTGCAATACCTGCTGAGCAAGAACCCCACGCTCGTGCTGCTACCGGCCACCTCCAAGCCCGCGCGCGTGGCGAGCAACGGCGCCGTCTCGGGGGCACCGCCCCTGCCGCCGGACCTGATCGATCAGCTCGAACGCCACGTGCAAGGCTAGCCGCGCCGGCGCGCGCCGTCCGCCACGCTAGAACCTCAGGCGCAGCGCAAGGATCGGCACGGGCCGCCGCGCTTCGCGGGCCCGCAGCAGGTTCAACGCGCTGAGCACGTTCCACCAGTAGTGCAGGGCGACGCTTTCTCCCAACTCGTATGCGTTGCGCTGGTGCAGGTAGCCGGCGTAGAGCCCGAACACAGTCGCGCTGAGGGGCGTGGCCTGGTTGCCCTGACCTTCGTGGGACAGCCCGAAAACCACCGACGACGTGGCCAGGCCCCAGGTTTCGCCGAAGGCGTGGCTGAGGCTGTTGTTCAGCACGCCGCGGAAGAACGCTTCCTCGCCGATGGCCACCATCTCGTATTGCAGGACAATTCCCGCCGCCAGCTCGTCCCGGGTGATGGATGCATCCGGGGCATAGACATAGGCCTCGGCGGTGCGTGGCGCCAGCGAGGCCAGGGTCAGCGCCAGCAGCGGAACGTAGAACGTGGGGCGCGACAGGTGGCGCCACTGGAACGGCGCCAGGGCCAGCGCCTGGGCCGACTCCATGGGGGCCGGCGTGCT
>JACQHH010000106.1 GCA_016199125.1 Candidatus Lambdaproteobacteria bacterium | reverse complement strand
TGCGAGCTCAAGCCCAAGGGTTGGGTAGAGGAACGGGTGTGGGCGTGGAATCCGCCCAGGGCCATCGGCCTGGAGGTGGCCGCCAGCGAGTGGCCGCTCGTATTCATGAAATGGACGACCGAACTGCAGCCGGAGGGTGCGGCCACCGCGGTCAGCCAGGAGCTGGAATACCGGCTCAAGTTCGGGCTGCTGGGCCACCTGATGGATGCCCTCATGATGCGCCGCAAGCTGGACGCCGGAATCGACGATATCTTCGCCGGCTTGAAGCGCTACGTGGAGTCGTCCACGGTGCGCAGAGACGCCGCCCCACGGCGGGCTGGCCGCGCACGTTCCGCCGAACGCAATTCCCGCAATTGAGCCAGGTGCGCACGCAGGCGCCATGGAAGTACCGGCGCCGATCCGGCACCTGCGAAACCCCCTGCAAGCCTGCGATTTACGCCGCCTCGTGTCCGTTGCTGACCCCGATCGACGGGCGGCACGCGCCGTAGTTTGGCTTCGCCATTCTCTCCCATTGTTCGAAGACGTCGAAAAAAGGACTTGACTCTGGAGTGCACTCCAGAGTGTAGGCTGAAGTTCATTCAAGCGGAGAGATCGCCATGAGCGGATTGACCATCGGCAAAGCGGCCGCGCAAACAGGCATGAGCATCGACACCATCCGTTTCTACGAGCGCATGGGGCTGCTGCCCGCGCCGGTACGGCGGCCTTCGGGCTACCGGGAGTTCGACGCCGGCGCGGTCACCCGGCTGCGGTTCATCAAGCGGGCCAAGAACCTGGGCTTCTCGCTGCGTGAAGTGATCGACTTGCTTTCGCTGCGCGTGGATGAGGAGCGTACCTGCGCCGACGTCTACGCGCTGACACAGGCGAAGATCGGCGACATCGAGCGCCGTATCGGCGAGCTGAAGCGCATGAAGCAGGCGCTGACCCGGTTGGCTTCGGCCTGCGCTGGGGAGGGCCCCACGGGAGAGTGCCCGATCCTGGACGCGCTGGAGCAGGATGCAGGTCCGGACGACGTGTGACGGCCGTAGAACACAAACGCAGTGGGGGCTGCATCATGGCAGTTGCGCACCTGATCAAACACCGCCCAACGACCGACAAATCATCGGAGCAAAAACCCACACCAACGTGGATCGTGGTCGTGAGCGCGCTGCTGCTCGGCATTCCGCTCGCGCTGTGCTGCACCCTGCTCCTGATGCTGTGAACCGCGCAATTGTCGCGAACACGGAGAACGCGGATGCAAGCGCCAGATGAGCTGGAGTTGAAAATCAGCGGGATGACTTGTGACGCCTGTGCGGCACATGTGACGAAGGCGCTGCAAGGCACATCGGGGGTGGCGCACGTGAACGTCCCCGGCTGGCGCTCGGGAAAAGCCCTGGTCAAGGTGGAGACGTCCGCCGATCCGTCCGCACTGACCGCCGCCGTGGAGGCGGCGGGTTATGGCGCCAGCGTGGCCACCCGGCGGGCCGATGCGCCGCTCCGGCCCGCGCGGGCGAGCAAGGACGGCATCGACCTGATGGTGATCGGTGCCGGCTCGGCGGGCTTCGCCGCGGCCATCAAGGCGGCCGAGCTGGGCTTCAGCGCGGCCATCGTGGAGGCAGGCACCGTGGGCGGCACCTGCGTCAACGTCGGCTGCGTGCCCTCCAAGACCCTGCTGCGGGCGGTCGAGGCACACCACCTGGCCGGCCACGGCCGCTTTCGGGGTGTGCACACCGAAAGCGGCGCACTGGACTGGGCCGAGCTGATGCGCCACAAGGACGAGTTCGTCAGCGAGCTGCGGCAGGCCAAGTACGTGGACGTACTCGCCGCCTATCCCTCCATCCGCTACATCCAGGGCCACGCGGTGCTGCGGGGCGGAAACGCGGTGGAGGTTGCCGGCGCCAGCTACCGGCCCGGCAAGATCGTCATCGCTACCGGGGCATCACCCTGGGCCGCGCCGATTCCGGGCCTCCAGGAAGCCGGCTTCCTGGACAGCACGGGCGCGCTGGCGCTGGACAAGCGGCCCGAGTCGCTGCTGGTGATCGGCGCCAACGCGGTGGGCCTGGAGCTGGCGCAACTCTTCGCCCGCGCCGGCACCCAGGTGACCGTGCTGGAAGCCCTGCCGCGCATCGCCCCCTTCGAGGACGAGGCCATCAGCGAGGCGCTGACCGGCACCCTGCGCGAGGAACGCATTGGGATCCATGTCGGGGTGCGCATCGAGCGCGTCGCCAAGCCGAATGGGCGCTACGAGCTCAACGCCACAGTCGATGGGCGCGCCAGCAAGCTGGAGGCCGAGCAACTGCTCGTCGCCACCGGCCGGCGCCCCAATTCAGCCGGCTTCGGGCTGGCAGACGCGGGGGTGACGCTCGGCGAGCGCGGCGCGGTGCAGGTCAACGAGTTCCTCCAGACCGGCAACCCGGACATCTACGCGGCCGGCGACGTCACCGGGCGGGACATGTTCGTTTACGTGGCCGCCTATGCCGGTAGCCTGGCCGCCGAGAATGCCCTCACCGGCAGCCGACGCATCTTCGACACCGGCGCCATGGCGCGCGTGACCTTCACCGATCCGCAGGTGGCCTCGGCCGGGCTCACCGAGCAGCAGGCGCGAGAGGCCGGTCACGACATCAAGGTGAGCGTGTTGCCCATGAGCTATGTGCCGCGCGCCCTGGCTGCCCGCGACACGCGCGGGCTGGTCAAGCTGGTGGCCGACCGCAAGACGGACCGCGTGCTGGGGGCCCACGTGCTGGCGCCCGAAGCCGCGGAGATCGTGCAGCCCGCCGTGCTGGCCATGAAGTTCGGGATCACCGTGCGGGAGCTGGGCGGCACCCTGTTCCCCTACCTCACCAGCGTGGAGGCGCTCAAGCTGGCCGTGCAGACCTTCGACAAGGACGTGAGCAAGCTGTCCTGCTGCGCGGGGTAATTCGCGAGGGAACAGGAATGTGACCGCCCCTGGCCAACCTGGATCGGAGGTTTGACTCATGACGACCGACTGGACCACACGACGAACCGCTCGTACGCACCTGCTCGCCGGGGCGCTGGGCGGCGCCCTGGGCGGGCTGGCGTTCCTGCCCGTGATGCTGCTGCTGCAGCCCACCCTGTGGGCGCAGCTGGTGCGCGAGCTCGCACCGGCCCTGGCCGGCACACCAGCCGAATTCCTGGGCTGGGTGGTACATATGGCCGTGCTGACGGCCTGGGGCGCGCTGTTTGCCCTGTTGCTCCCTCAACGCCAAGCGGCGCCGGTGCTGGTGGGAGCGCTGGGCTGGGCCTTTGTGCTGGCCTGGTTTTCGGCGATCGCCATCACGCTGGTGCAGGGCATCGCGATCCCGCCGCTCGGCTGGACGTTGGAGACGCTGGCGCACGCGGTCTACGGCGCCGTGCTGGCCGGGACGCTGCTCTACCTGGCGCGATACGGATCGCAAGGTGAGGTTTCGCAATGATGGAAGCCGCGCAAGTCCGCGTGAACATCCGCGGCATGATGTGTTCGTTCTGCACGCAGACCATCGAGAAGGCCCTGCAGCGCAAAGAAGGCGTGCAATCCTGCCAGGTCAACCTGGCCCACGAGGAGGCGCTGATCCGCTACGATCCGCGGCACACGGATCCGCCCGATCTGCTGCGCACGCTGGAACGGCTGGGCTATGAGGTGTGGGAGGCTGGCACCACGCCCGCGCACCGGCGGCGCATCGAGGTGCGCTACGGCGAGCTGCCGCGCCTGCTGGTGGCGGGGTATGTGGCGCTGATCGTGGCCGTGTCCATGGTGCTGATGTTTGCGCTGGGGCTGCGCTCCCACGCCATGGAGCTGATACTGCTGGTGGTGGACGCGGCGATGATCTTCGGCGCGGGCTGGCCCATCCTGCGCATGAGCTTCTACGCGTTGCGCAACCGCATCCTCAACCAGCACGTGCTGCTCTCCTACGGCGCGCTGGGTGGCTTCGCGGCCAGCATCCTGGCCCTGTTCCAGCCCATCGAGAGTTTCGCCGGGCTGGGGGCGATGCTGATCTTCGCCCACGTGCTGAGCGGGTTCGCTTCCAGCAAGGTCAAGGAGCGCGCCAGCGCCTCGGTGCAGCGCATCCTGGGCCTGCAGCCCCTCAAGGCGCGGGTGCTTCGCGATGGCGCTGAGACAGAGGTTCTGGTGGAGGAGGTGCAACCCGGCGACCGCCTGATCGTGCGCGAGGGGGAGAAGGTGCCCGTGGACGGCCGTGTGCTCTCGGGCGCCTCGAGCGTGGACGAGTCTCTCGTCACGGGCGAAAGCCTGCCGGTTCCCAAGCAGGTCGGCGATGCCGTGATCGGCGGCACGGTCAACCAGGAAGGCCTGCTCACGGTGGAGGCCGAGCGGGTCGGCGACGCCATGTTCCTGGCCCGCGTGGCCGCCTATGTGGAAGAAGCCAAGGTGATGCGGCCGCCCATCGTGCTGCTGGCCGATGCGGTGCTGCGCTATTACGTGCCGGCCGTGATGCTGATCTCGCTGGGAGCGGGCGTGGCCTGGCTGGTCGCCGGGCAGCCCCTCACCGCCCTGTTCGGAGCCCTGTCCGTCGCCGTGATCGGCTACCCGTGTGCGCTGGGGCTGGCCACGCCCCTGGCGCTGATCCGGGGCACGGGCCTGGGCGCGGAGCAGGGCGTGCTGTTCCGGCGCGGGGTGGCCTTCCAGCGCCTGCCGCAGGTCACCGCCATCGCGTTCGACAAGACCGGCACGCTCACCGAAGGCCGGCTGAGCGTGAGCGACGTGCTGCCGGCCGCCGGCCTGCTGCCGGTGGACGTGCTGCGCGGCGCCGCCATGGCGGAGTACGGGTCGCACCACCCCCTGGCGCGGGCGGTCCAGAAGCACGCCGCAGAGCAAGGGATCGTGGCCGAGGAACCGGGGCGCTTCGTGGCGCTGCCGGGCCTGGGCGTGCAGGCCGAGCACGCGGGCGCCACGCTGCTGGTGGGCAATCGGCGCCTGCTGGAGCAGCGCGGCGTGTCCATCGCCGATGACGAGGCCCTGGCCCGGCTGGAAGGCGAGGCCAAGACGCTCGTCTACGTCGCGCGCGACGGCCGCTTCCTGGGAGTGCTGGCCCTGCAGGACCGCCCGCGCCCGGAGGCGGGCGACGTGGTGCGGCGCCTGCAGCGGCGCGGGCTGCGCACGGTGCTGATCACCGGCGA
>JACQHH010000101.1 GCA_016199125.1 Candidatus Lambdaproteobacteria bacterium | reverse complement strand
TGGTGCTGGCCGACGAGCCCACGGGCAACCTGGACCACGCCATGGCCATGCGGGTGATGGAGCTGCTGCGCGCCATCCATGCCACCGGCTGCACGGTGGTGGTGGCCACCCACGACATCAACCTGATCCGCGCCTCCTGGGCCCGCACGCTGCTGATCAAGGACAAAGCGGTGCACGAGGTGCGCCTGACCGCCAGCCCGGGGGAGCGCGCATGAACGCCGCACGCCCCTCCACCGCACCCCGGCGCGGCGAGGCCCGTCCGTGATGGCGCTGCGCTACAGCCTGCCGCGCGCGGTGCGCAACCTGGCGCGCAACTGGCGCACCACGCTGAACAGCGTGCTCATCGTCGGCTCGTCCATCGCCGTGCTGGGCATGATCGTGCTGCTCTACGTGAACGTGCAGCATGCCTCCCAGGTCTGGCTGGCCGACACGTCGGTGTCGCTGTTCCTGGACCCCGGGCTCAGCGCGCCGGCCAAGGAGGCGCTGCTGGGCAAGGTGCGCCGCCATCCCATGATTCAGCAGGCCCGGCTCGTCTCGCCCACGGAGGGCCTGGAGGCGCTGGCGCGGCGCCTGGGCACGCGGCAAAGCCTGTTCGAGGGCGCCGGGCGCGACGATCTGCCGTACACCATCGATTTCGAGGTGTACGTGGACTTCCGCCAGCGCATCGACGAGCTTGCGCGCTTCTTCAAGGCCATGCCGGAGGTGGACGACGTGGTCTACGCGGAGCAGGTGCTGGACAAGGTGCAGATCTTCTTCAGCCTGACGCAGAGTGTGGGCCTGTTCTTTATCGCGCTGATCCTGGTTTCGTTCTGCCTGATCGTGGCCAACGCCATCAAGCTCTCCATGCACGCGCGCATCGAGGAGGTCGAGATACTCACGCTGATCGGCGCCACCCGCGGCTTCATCCGCGTGGGGCTGGTGCTGGAGGGCATGGTCATCTCCCTGGCGGGGGGCCTGCTGGCCCTGGGGCTGATCTGGGGGGCCTATACGCTGCTGCTGGCGGGGCTGGCAGGGGATGCGCTCACGCGCGGGCTGCAGGAGGTGGCGGTGTTCTTTCCCTGGGCCACGGTGGCCTATGCGCTGGCGGTGATCGTGCTGCTGGGGGGCGTGGCCAGCCACCTGTCCGTCACGCGCGTGTTGCGGGAGCTCTAGCCATGGCGGCGCGGCGCGATGCACGGGCGATGCACCACCTTCCGCGGGCGCCGCGCCGGCGGCGCGCCCTGGCCGTGCTCGGGTGGGCCGCGCTGGGCCTGGCGGCGCTGCTGCTGGCGGCGCCTGTGGCGGCCCAGGACGAGCAATCCGTCGGGCAATCCGTCGAGCAGCCCATCGATCAGCGCATCCTGGACAAGAAGAACCAGCTCAAGCAGCTCCAGTACGAGCGCGAGCAGATTCGCCTGCGGTTGAGCAAGGCCCAGGACGACGAACAGGCGCTGTCGCAGGAAATCGAGTCCCTCTCCAACGACATCCGCGCCTCCCGCCGGCGCGTGCGCGACATGCAGCGCGAGCGCGACGCCCTGGCGGCCACCCTGGAGCAGCAGGACGCCGAGCTGCAGACGCTGGATGCGGACATCGCTGCCAACCGCGCGCGCATGACCCAGCGCCTGGCGCGGCTGTACCGCTTTTCCAAGGCCCGCGAGCATGCCTCGCTGTTCGCCCTGGCGCGCTACAAGACGTTCTTCAAGGACAGCGCCTACCTGAGCCTGCTCAAGCGGCGCGACGAGGCGGCCGTGGCCGAGCACGTGCGGCTCAAGGCCGAGGTGCAGGAGAAGCGCCGGGCGGTGCAGGACAACCTGGCCGAGCTGGCGCGCCTGCGCCAATCCCTGCTGGACGAAATGGACACGTTGCGCGAGCGCGAGACGGCATTGAAGGCGTCGCTGCAGGAGCTGCGCGGCAACCAGGGCATCTACAACGCCTACCTGGCCGACCTGCAAGGCGTCCTGGAGCGCATGGAAACCGCCATCGCCGGCCTGGAGCAGCGCAGCCGCGAAGCCGCCCTCGGCGAGGCCGTGGAGGATCCCGAGACCCTGCGCGGCAAGCTGCCCCCGCCGGTCGCGGGGCAGGTGGTGGCCAAGTTCGGCCGGCGCGATCCGCGCTATTCCCTGGAAAAATTCCAGCGCGGCATGGTCATCCGCACCGGGGAGGAAGCCGCCGTGACCGCCGTGGCGCCGGGGCGCGTGGTGCACGCGGGGCCCTTCCGCGGCTACCAGGAACTGGTGGTGCTGGATCATGGCAAGGGCCTGTTCACCGTCTACGGCCACCTCACCGAGCTGCGCGTGCAGCGCGACGCCCGGGTCGCCGCCGGCGCGCGCCTGGGCACCGCCACCTACCAGCCCATCGATGGCGGTTACAGCGTGTACTTCGAGCTGCGCCTGAACGGCAAGCCCGACGATCCCCTGAACTGGCTCCAGCCGGGCGCGCTGGCCAGCGATCCCCAGGCCGGCCTGGCGCAGTAATCCGCGGCCGGAGGGCTCCCCTGCCGACACACTTCGCCCGACAGCCCTGTCGCCGCCGGCTGGGCAGCCGCATTCCGGCCGGCACATCGTCAACGATGTCGCCCTGAGCGCAGCGCAGGGTCTCGTCATTCTGAAATCCTCGTCATCCTGAAATCATCGAGATTCTTCGGCCCGCTGCGCGGGCCTCAGAATGACAAACGCACGCACGCGGTTGCCTGCCGCGACTGGATTTGCATTGATCCCCATCAGAAAATCGTGTTAATAGTGTCGCAAACACGCTTGGAGTCCGGGTTCAGGTCGGCGCTGCGTTGCCGAGGGCGCCGGTCTGTCCCGTGTGTTCCCACAGCAGGATCAGCACAAGGGGGGAAGCATGAACAGATCATTGCCGGTGGCGCTGGGGGCCGCGTTGCTGTCGTTGCTGCTCGCTGCCTGCGCGACGTCTGAATCCAAGAAGGAGTCCAGCCCCGACACTAGCTCGGGCGGCCTGCCCGCCTACACCCTGCAGAACGAGAGTCCCGCCGATTGCGCCACGGTCAACAGTGACGGCTCCATCTTCGCGGACCTGGCCCTCAACTGCCACGTGCACGTGGTGTTCGACACGCCCGTGACGACCAACGTGGTGCGCATGGAGATTACGGGCACCTTCAACGCCAGCGAGGTCTATCCCCTGATCTTCGGCTCCGACACCGGGGCCAGCGACGGCTGGGTAATGAAATTCCAGCGTTTCAATCCTGCGACGCTGTACGTCACGTCCTGTCCCACGGAAACTTGCTCCCCAGATTCCGATTTCCACGAATTTACAGGGACGTTCAACGAGGGCGACGACTTCAGCCTGGCGGTGCAGGTGGACCGCAGCACCTCGCCGGACACCGTGCTGGCCTGGGCCGATACGGACCCCGCGACCACGCCGGCCGGGGATTACAGCAGCAGCGGCGGCGCCCTGACCGACGACATGACGGGCAACCTGGTGGGTGTCTCGCTGCGCGGGGCCACGCTGCGCACGGCGACGATCACCACCTCCGGGGGCACCTTCACGCCGCCCGCATCCGGCACGTACATCCTCGTCGCCGCAGCGCCCAACGGCGATATCTACACGCTGAATGAGACCACCGGCGCGCCGACGCTGCTGTTGAATACATCGACGAACGGCACAATCGACGTGGGCGTCGTGAGCTCCATGCTCTATTTTCCGTCCACGGGGGTGCTGTGGCTGGGAACCGGCGGCAATTCGAGCAATCCTTGTCCCGGTTGCGTAATGACCCTCAACACAACCACGGGCGTTGCCACCATGCTTGCGGACAACTCCAACGCAACTTCCGGGATGCCCGGATTGGCGATGAATGCTTCCGGCAGCATTTTCACAATGCAAGGCGACGGCGACGCTCTGTACTCTGTCGATCCCACAACGGGTGCGGCCACGCCCATCGGCAGCGGGCTCGGCGCGTCGTTTGGCGGCAACGGCATGACCTTCGACAGCAGCGATACACTGTTCGTCGGCAGCGGCAATGCTCTGTATAGCGTCAATACCACCGATGGCACGGGGACCTCCGTCGGGCCGTTCATGTTTACGGGTTTCTCGGTGACGCCGGGCACTTCACATTATCTGGTGGCCATGTCGACGCGCCCCAGCGACGGCACGATCTTCGGATTGCTCAAAGAGTCAAATCCCACCGGTGCGAACTCCTACCTGGTGACCGTCAACACATCCACCGCGGAGATCACGTTTGTCGGACAGACCGATGCACGCTACGACGGCCTGGTGTTCATTCCGGACGACCTGATCTCCCCGCCCTAGCATCGAACCTGGCCGGTGGGCTGCATGGAACCGCCGGTCCGGACTTGAAGCAGCGCGCCCGCCGAGCCCGCCCCGGAGGCGGGCGCTGCCCCGGCGCGGGCCACCCCCGCGGCCAAGGCTCCGCCGCGCCCGAATGGGCGATGCGGACTAGATCTCGTTGTCGAAGAACTGCTCGATGTAGATGCTTTCCAGCTCGTCCAGGCCCGGACTGTCGGCGGGTTCCAGGAAGCGGATGCCGCTCATCTGCACGCCCTCGCTGAGCTTGTTGCGCACGATCTCCCCCTGCAGCGTGATGCGCTTGCGGGCGCCATCGAGCCCGTCCACGTCGAAGCGCAGCTCCAGCCGCGTGCCCTCGGGGGGTGGATCCCGCAGCGCCACCTGCATGCCCAGCATGGTGAAGTCCACCACCGCGAAGGGATAGCGCCCCGCGCCCTGGGTCAGCCGCGCCTCGCCGCGCACATTGCCCACGCTCACGCGCTCGCGGGTGCGCTGGTCGTGCGATGCCATGCCATGCTCCCGGATGGTGACGGGCGGCCCGCCCGCCGCCGGCGCGCGGAACTGTGGCGGAGATGCGTGGGAATCGAACCCACCCAAGACAGTGTTAGTGCCTCGCGCACGGGTTTGAAGCCCGGGGAGTCCACCAGTGACTCATCCATCTCCGGATGAACCGGCCTGCGCGGCGTTGCCACGCGCTGCGCGCGCGTCGCGGCCATGTAGCCGGTCCCGGACCATATCACCCACTGCGCCCGGCATGGCAAGGCCCATCGCACGACGCGGGACTGGGCCCGGCGCCGCCCTGGCGGCACCGGACACCTGGCCCCTGCGGAACGCGGCCGCTCAGCGGCGGGCCTTCGCTGGGTGGTGGCTGCCCAGGGCTCCCGCGGGCTGCATCGGCCCCGCGGGTGGGTAAGACTCCGGATACGTCACGGTGGCGGTGCCGTCCGCGCCGTCGCAGTTGGAATCGATGCTGTCGCTTTCGGTTTCCAGCGCACCGTCGTAGATGCTCGCGTTGCCGTCGTTGCAGTCCCGGCTTCCGGACCAGTTACCCGTGTAATAGGTGTCCTGATCCTGGTCGGTGCCCAGGTTGACAAAGTACGGTACGTACCAGCCGGTGGAGGTCCCATCAGACGCAGAGTACTTGACGTAAAACGTGGCGGGGCTGGACGTGGCATTCGTCAGATCGTAGTAGCCACCGCCCGTGCCCACTTCAATTCCGTCGGCGTCATAGAAGATCGCGTTCAACGAAACGTCGTAATCCACCACGTTCACTTCCAGTTGGCCCCAGGCCGGCACAACCACGCGGAAGAAGTCCACGTCGCCGACGGTGTGCAGCGTGCGCCCGTTGCCCTCGTAGATGTCGCGCCGGTAGATGATCTCATAGGCGCTCCCGCCCGCTTCCACCATGTCCTTGGCCGTGGCGATGGAATCGTCCGACTCCGCCGCATCGGCGACCGTGCCCAAGGGCTGGTCGATGCCGTTGCAGTCCTGATCGATCCC
>JACQHH010000105.1 GCA_016199125.1 Candidatus Lambdaproteobacteria bacterium | reverse complement strand
GCATCCATCCGCTGCAGCCGCACCAGGCGCCCGTGACGCGCATCCTGGCCACGGCCAACAACAAGGCCCTGCTCAGCGTCTCCGCCGACGGCCGCCTGCTCTACGACTACACCACCAACCAGCGCCACCTGCTCTCGCTGACGCCGGCCCAGCCGCCGGCGGCCGTGGGGCTGAGCACGCGCAGCAACGGCGCGATCGCCATCGACGGGGCGGGCGAGGTGACCCTGTGGGCGCTGCACGTGCCGCACCCCGAGGCGAGCTGGCGCACCTTCTTCGGCAAGCTGTGGTACGAGGGCTTTCCCGAGCCGGAGTACACCTGGCAGTCCTCGGCGGGCACCGAGGACTTCGAGCCCAAGCTGTCGCTGGTGCCGCTGATCTTCGGCACGGTCAAGGGCACGCTGTACGGCCTGCTCTTCGCGGCGCCGCTGGCCGTGTTCGCCGCGCTCTACAGCAGCCACCTGATGAACCCGCGCCTGCACCGGGTGATCAAGCCCACCTTCGAGATCATGGGGGCCATCCCCACGGTGGTCATCGGCTTCATCGCCGCGCTGTGGCTGGCGCCCCTGGTGCGCGTGAGCCTGGGGGCGTTGCTGTTGCTGCTGGTGCTGCTGCCCCTGCTGGTGATGCTGGGCGTAGGGGTCTGGGAGCGCGTGACGGCCCTCGGCGCCGTGCGCAAGGTGCTGCGGGGCTACGAGTTCCTGCTGCTGGTGCCGGTGGTGCTGCTGGGCGTGGGGCTGGCCGCCGTGGCCGGGCGGGTCCTGGAGGTCTGGCTGTTCGGCGGCGACCTGCCACTGTGGCTGTTCCAGCACCTGGGGGTGCACTTCGACCAGCGCAACTCGATCATCATCGCCTTCGGGCTGGGCTTCGCCGTGCTGCCCACGGTGTACACCATTTCCGACGATGCGCTGACCAACGTGCCGCGCAACCTGACCGCCGCGTCGCTGGCGCTGGGGGCCAGCCGCTGGCAGACCGTGTGGCGCGTCGTGCTGCCGTCGGCCAGCCCGGGCATCTTCGCCGCGCTGATGGTGGGCTTCGGCCGGGCGGTGGGCGAGACCATGATCGTGCTCATGGCCACGGGCAACACGCCCATCACCGACTGGAGCATCTTCAACGGCATGCGCACGCTCTCGGCCAACATCGCCGTGGAAATTCCCGAGGCGCCCTTCGAGGGCACGCTCTACCGCACCCTGTTCCTCAGCGCCGTGCTGCTGTTCCTCACCACCTTCGTGCTCAACACGGCGGCGGAGATGGTGCGTCAGCGGCTGCGCAAGAAGTTCGGCCAGTTCTGATGTCCAACGCGCGATCGGCCCGCATGAGCTTGAAGCAAGGCGAAGTCTACGTGTGGATCTCGGGGGCCGCCGTGACCCTGACCCTGCTCATCGCCGCCACGCTGATCGTGGTGGTGCTGGTCAACGGCCTGGGCTTCTACTGGCCCAAAGACCTGGTCACCGTGACGCTGGCCGACGGCACGCGCCTGCTGGGCGAGGTGCTGGAGCACGAGCCCATCCCCGAGCGCGGGGCCACGCGCAGCCTGTACAAGGTGGGCAACCGCGACCTCTATGGCGCCGACTTCCGCTGGGTGGACGATGCCGATGTGCGTGCCCGCGAGCGGGCGCCCGAGGCCGTGGCGCTGGAACGCGCGGAGTTCGGCAACTTCTACGGCTTCCTGGCGGAGTTGCGCCTGGCCGGCCTGGACGCCCCGCCCGCCGCCGACCCCTGGCAGCGGTTGGAGTGGGCCCGCCGCGAGGTGGCCCGGCGGCACGAGGCCATCGCGCAGGCCCAGGCGGCGCTGTCCGTGGTCAACCGGCGCATGCAGAGCCTCGCGGGACGCATCCAGACCCTGCGCTACCAGGGCGCGGCCGACGACGATGCGCTGCTGGCGGAGCTGGAGGCGCAGCGCGCCTCGGCGCTGGCCGAGTTCGACCGCCAGAACAGGCCGCTGCTGGAGCAGGTGGCGACGTTGCGCGCGCACGCGGTGCTGCTGCGCGACGTGGCCGGCACGGAGCAGGCGGTTCCCCTGCTGGATATCGTGCGTGCCTGGCGCCCCAACCGCATGGGCCTCTGGGCCAAGGCCGGGTTCTATGCGGGCAAGCTGGGCGAGCTGTTCACGGGGGAGCCGCGGGAATCCAACACCGAGGGCGGGCTGTTTCCGGCCATCTTCGGCACGGTGCTGCTGGTGATCATCATGAGCCTGTTCTCGGTGCCCATGGGCGTGGTGGCGGCCATCTACCTGCACGAATACGCCCGCGAGGGCTGGCTGGTGCGCGTGGTGCGCATCGCCATGTACAACCTGGCCGGCGTGCCCAGCATCGTCTTCGGCATCTTCGGGCTGGGCTTCTTCGTCTACGGCGTGGGGGCGGGCGTCGATGCGCTGTTCTTCGCCGAGCGCCTGCCCACGCCCACCTTCGGCACGGGCGGCATCCTGTGGGCCAGCCTGACCCTGGCCCTGCTCACCGTGCCGGTGGTGGTGGTGGCCACGGAGGAGGGGCTCTCCTCGGTGCCGCGGGGCATGCGCGAAGCCTCGCTGGCCCTGGGCTCCACGCAGCTCCAGACGCTGCTGCGCGTGGTGATGCCCATGGCCGCGCCGGGTGTGGTGACCGGGTTCATCCTGGCCATGGCCCGCGCGGCGGGCGAGGTGGCGCCGCTGATGATCACGGGCGTGGTCAAGCTGGCCCCGACGCTGCCCATCGACGGCGAGTTTCCCTTCGTGCACCTGGACCGCAAGTTCATGCACCTGGGATTTCACATCTACGACGTGGGGTTCCAGTCGCCCAACGTGGAGGCGGCCAAGCCCATGGTGTACATGACCACGCTGTTGCTGGTGCTGATCGTGCTGATTTTGAGTATCGTGGGAGTCTACCTCCGCAATTCCATGCGCAAGCGCTTTCAGGGCGCCGCGTTCTGAAACCCCGCAACGGCACGAGGAGTGCGCCGGTGGAAGAGACGTTGAACAGCACTGCGACCCTGCAGGCCGGGGTGGCGCCGGAAGCCGGGCAGCCGGGGGCGGCGCCGGAAAGCGAGGCCCCCTATCTCATCGAGGTGCCCGATCCGATCATCGCCATCAAGGACTTCAACCTGTTCTACGGGCACAAGCAGGCCCTGCACAACATCACGGTCAGCATTCCGCGCAAGACCGTGACGGCGTTCATCGGGCCCTCGGGCTGCGGCAAGTCCACGCTGCTGCGCTCGCTGAACCGCATGAACGACCTGGTGGACAGCGTGACGGCGCAGGGCTCGCTGACCCTGGACGGCATGGAGATCAACTCCGGGGCCGTGGACGTGATCGAGCTGCGCCGCCGCGTGGGCATGGTCTTCCAGTCCTACAACCCGTTTCCCAAGTCCATCTACGAGAACGTGGTCTACGGGCTGCGCATCGCGGGGGTGCGGGAGCGGCGCCTGCTGCACGAGGCCGCCGAGCGCAGCCTGCGCGGCGCGGCGCTGTGGGACGAGGTCAAGGACCGCCTCAACGACCCGGCGCTGGGGCTCTCCGGCGGCCAGATGCAGCGGCTCTGCATCGCGCGGGCCATCGCGGTGAATCCCGAGGTGATCCTCATGGACGAGCCCTGCTCGGCGCTGGACCCCATCGCCACGGCCCGCATCGAGGACCTCATCTTCGAGCTGCAGAACGACTATACCGTGATCATCGTCACCCACAACATGCAGCAGGCCGCGCGCGTCTCCAAGTACACGGCCTTTCTGTACCTGGGCGAGCTGATCGAGTTCAACGAGACCGACATCACCTTCACCCATCCCGAGCGCCGCAAGACGCAGGACTACATCACCGGCCGGTTCGGATAACCCCTGGGAATGCGCTTATGACCGTGCACATGGTGCGTGAGATCAACAATCTCAAGAAACTGATTCTCGCGCTGGGTGCCCACGTGGAGCAGAACGTGCATCTGGCCGTGCAGTCCCTGGACACGCGGGATTCGGAGCTGGCGCGCAAGATCATCAACGCCGACCATACCATCGACAACCAGGAGGTGGCCCTGGAGGAGGAGTGCCTCAAGCTGCTGGCGCTCTACCAGCCGGTGGCCATCGACCTGCGCTTCGTGGTGGCCGTGCTGAAGATCAACAGCGACCTGGAGCGCATCTCGGACCTGGCGGTGAACATCGCCGAGCGCGCGCTGTTCCTCAACGAGCGGGAGAAGATCAACATCCCCTTCGATTTCCGCGGCATGGTGGGCAAGACCAAGGTCATGCTGCGCAAGAGCCTGGACGCGCTGGTGGACATGGACACGCGCCTGGCGCGCGAAGTGCTGGCCTCGGACGACGAGGTGGACGCCATCAACCGGGAAATGTACGGCCAGGTGCAGGACGGCATCCGCCGGGAGCCGGGGCACATCGAGGGGCTGATCCACTACCTCAGCACCGCGCGGCACCTGGAGCGCATCGCCGACCATGCCACCAACATCGCCGAGGACGTGATCTACATGGTCGACGGCGAGATCGTGCGTCACCGCACCGAGGACTACGTGAAGCGGGAATAGCGCCCCTTATCGCCCCAGGTGCAGCAGCACGATGCCTAGCACCACCAGCACCGCCGCCACCAGCCGCAGGCGCCCGAAGGGCTCGCGCAGCAGCAGCGTGCCGATGAGGGCGGCGAAGATGACGCTGGTCTCGCGCAGCGCCGCCACCGGCGCCAGCGGCGCCCGGGCGAAGGCCCACAGCACAATGGTGAACCCGCCGATTGCCACCACGCCCGCCCCCAGCCCCTGGGGCCACACGCGCCCCAGCACGGGCCACAGCGCCGCCCGGCGCCGCCACCAGGCGAAGAGGGCATAGGGGATGCCGTTGAAGAAGAACAGCCAGGCGGCATAGGTGAGGGCATTGCCGGAGAGGCGCACGCCCAGGCCGTCGGCGAAGGTGTAGGCGGTGATGGCCACGGCCGTGCCCAGGGCCCAGGCCAGCGCCAGCCGGTCCTGTCCGCGCGGCAGGCCCCGGTGCAGCGCCAGACTGCCGATGCCCAGCGAGATCGCCGCCACGCCCAGCACCTGCGTCGGCGCCAGCAGCTCTCCGGCCACCAGCCCCGAAAAGCTCGCCACCAACACCGGCGGAATGCCCCGGAAGATGGGAAACACCTGGCTCAGGTCGGCGATGCGGTAGGCCTGCACCAGGATGAGCTGGTAGGCCAGGTGCAGCAGCACGGAGAGGGCCAGGTACACCCAGCAGGCCGCGGGCAGCGGGGGCAGGAAGGGGATGGCCAGTGCGCCCATGGCCACGCCCGTGGTCATCACCACGCCCATGGTCACCAGCGCATCCTCGCTGCGCTTGAGCATGGCGTTCCACGACGCGTGCAGCAGCGCCGCCAGAATCACCAGCGCCGAAACGTGTCCCTCAGCCCACACCGGGCGCCTCCTCACCTCATGCCCCAGGACCTCATGCCCCAGGACCTCATGCTCCGGGGCGTCATGCTCCAGGGCTTCATGCCCAAGGCGTAACGCGGGGACTCTGCGGGGCCGCGCCCTGGGTCTGTGTGGGCCGCCGCGCGCGGCTGCGCGGGGGCGCCCCACCCGCCGCGAATCCGCCGCGGGCCGCCCCTCCGCCGGGCCCGCCCGCCGCAAGCGCAAATGGTATCGCTTTTGCTTGGATTGAGAAGCAGAAAATCCATCGACCCGTCGCGACCAATCCATGGAAGGAGAGACCCGTGACCACGCCGGAATCCCAGGACCTGGAATCCTTTTTTCACAAGCTCACCACGCCCGTCCCCGTTCCGCCGGGCGAGGAGACCGACGCCATGCGGCAATTCAACAGCCTGTTCGAGAAGCTTTCGGCGCTGGACGAGCTGACCTGGGAACCGCAAGTGCCTGCCCCGTCCGCCGCCGCGTCCGGCGCGACCGGCAAGGGGGCGCACGCCAACCCGCCTCGGCACACGGCTCCCCAGCAGCCCGCGCCCCAGCAGCCCGCGCCCCAGCAGCCCG
>JACQHH010000098.1 GCA_016199125.1 Candidatus Lambdaproteobacteria bacterium | reverse complement strand
GCACATCGGGCCCGACGAGATTGTGCGTGGCCGCCTGCTGGCGGCCCTGCAACCGCGCCTGCCCATCCGCATCCCGCCCGGCGACGCGGTCAACTTCGCCACCCTGGACGATGCCCTGGCCTATCTGGAGCTGCGCCTCAACGGCATCGCGCAGTAGTGGGCTGCACTTGCCCGGCGCATCGACCATCGGCACGCCCGGTGCGGCGTCATGGCGAGGGACAGGGGCTTGCCCCGCATGAAGCCCAGGGTCAGCTCTGGTGCCGGGCCATTTTCCAGGCGGCGTCGGCGATCCACCCGGCGTAGTCGCCGTAGTGAGCGGCCTGGGCGGAGCTGGCGGTGCCCGTGATGGCGCGCATGGCGATGCCCTGCAGAATGCTCGCCAGGCGGAACATGGAGAAGATCACGTAATACTGCAGGTCGGGGATGCCCGCGCGGCCCGCGGCGCGGCAATACTCGGCCACGTACGCCTCCGGCGTGGGCAGGCCCGGAGCGCGCTTGTCCTCCTCCCGCGCGAAGCCGGTGGGCATGCCGGCCGGCGCATAAAACGCCACGAGGTTCAGCCCCAGGTCGGCCAGGGGATGGCCGATGGTGGACAGTTCCCAGTCCAGCACGGCCACCACGCGCGGCTCGCGGGGATGCACGATGGTGTTCTCCAGCCGGTAGTCGCCATGCGCGATGGACGAGGATTCGTCGGCCGGAATGCGCGGCGGCAGCCAAGCCATCAGCGCGTCCATGGAGGCGATCTCGCGCGTCTTCGTGACCTCGTACTGCTTGCTCCAGCGGGCGAGCTGGCGCTGGAAATAGTTGCCCGGCCGGCCGTAATCCTCCAGCCCCAGCGCCTTGTAGTCCACGGCGTGCAGACGCGCCAGCACTTGCGCCAGCGAGCGGTACATGGCCGCGCGCTCCTCGGCCGAAACGCCGGGCACCGAAGGATCGCGGATCACGCGCCCGTCTACGTATTCCATGATATAGAAGCTCTGCCCGATGACCGACTCGTCTTCGCACAGGCAATAGGTGCGCGGCACCGGCACGTCGCTGTCGGCCAGGGCGGTGATCACCCGGTACTCGCGGTCCACTGCGTGGGCCGAGGGCAACAGCTCGCCGGCCGGCTTCTTGCGCATGATGTAGCGCCCGCTGCCTGCCTCCAGCAGAAATGTGGGGTTGGACTGGCCGCCGGTGAATTGCCGCGCGTGCAGGGGTGCGGCAAAGCCCGGCACATGCGCCTCCAGGTATGCGCCCAGCGCCTCCACGTCGAAGCGATGCCGCGGTGGCGGCTCGATGATCTCCGGAGGGGCTGCGGGGGTCCGGCTCATGGGGGCAATCCTGATTCGACACGGGCATGACGGCAGGCCGGACACGCGCGCTGTGCCTCCGCTGGACAATGCGGGCGGCGGCGGTGCTGCGCTTCCAGCATCGCCCTGCGTCACACCGCAACACCTGCCGGACGCGGCCCCGCGCGCGTGTCCGGCCTGCGGTCCAGCCGGACGCGACGAACACCGTGGCCGCCCGCCCCACCGGCCGGCGGGACGGAACGCGGCGCGCTGGAGTGGGAACGCGGACGCGGGCGGGTCAGCCGACCATGCTGTAGCCGCCGCTGACGCTGAGCACCTGGCCCGTGACGTGCCCGGCGACGTTGTCGGAGGCCAGGAACAGCACGGCATTGGCGATGTCCTTGGGCCGCCCGATCTTCCGCAAGGGCAACGCCTTCTTCACCTTTTCCAACTGCTCGGGCGTGAACATGGTGTCCTTGTTGACCCACATGCTGTTCTTGCCCACTTCCTCGTTTTCCTCGGGAATCGTCACGCCGGGGCAGACCGCGTTGCAGCGCACGCCGTTGCGGCCGTTTTCCTTGGCGATGGTTTTCATGAAGCTGTTCACCGCCGCCTTGATTCCGCCGTAGACCGCCTCGCGCGGCTCGCCTTGGCGGCTGGCATCGGAGCTGATGGAGACGATGGCGCCCTTGCCCTTCTCCATGAACACGTCGAGGATCGTCTTGGTGCAGTTGAGCACGCCCATATAGTTGATCTGGATCACCCGATCCCAGAATTCCGGAGTGGTCTTGGTAAAGAACATGGTTTGATCCCAGCCCACGTTGTTCACCAGCACGTCCACCGTGCCGTATTTCTTCACGGCGGCCTTCACCATGCGCTGCACCTGATCCAGCTTGGTGACGTCCGTTTCGATCACCTGCACGTCCCCGGCTCCGGCCTTGCGGGCCGCCTCGGCCACGCGCTGGGCCTGTGCCACCTCGATGTCGCCGATGGTGATGTTGGCGCCTTCGCCGGCGAAGCCCAGCACAATGGCCCGCCCGATGTTCGAGCCGCCGCCGGTCACAATGACCGATTTGCCCTTCAATCCCAGATCCATGACGTTCCTCTGTTGCGATGCGGTTGAATGGATCGCCGGACGCGGACACCGCGCCTGGCGCTGCTGCTCATTCCCCCAATGCGATGTCGCCCCGCAGACCGCGGCGCGGCGACCGCCGGCCGTGCCCCGTCTGACCACGAGCCCAGGCGGCTAGCCGCCGATGACGGGCCGCACGTCGGCGATCATGAACGGAGAATGGTGGCGGTCCGCGAAGCGGCGCTCGTCGTCGCGAATCGCCTTGCCCGCCGCCTTCAACTCGGGCGTGTCGTTGTTGAACCAGCGCTCCAGGGCTTCCTTGGATTCGAACCACAGCTCGGCCACGCCGTCATAGCGCACGGGGAAGGTCTCGTTGGGCGCGTTGCGCGGGTCGTTCAGGGCGTGGGACTGGTGATAGCGCACGATGCCCATGAGCTTGGCGTGCTTGCGGATCAGGGCCGCATGATCAGTGCCCCAGTAG
>JACQHH010000104.1 GCA_016199125.1 Candidatus Lambdaproteobacteria bacterium | reverse complement strand
CTCCTGCGCGGCCTGAGCCCCCTTCTGCGCGCGCACCTGCTCGGCGGCCTGCTGGCGCACGGCTTCCAGGGGCTTGACGAAGGCGTCCTTGCGCTCGGCCACCTGGAAGAACACGTGTCCCTGCACGGGGTTGCGGCGCAGAACGCCGGCGTGGCCCACGGCCGCGTTGCGCAACTGGCCGTAGAGTGCCGCGGCCGAGCCGATGCCCGGCAGCTCGCCCGTGCCATCGAACCAGTCGGTGCTTTGCAGCGCCGCGCCGAATTCCTTGGCCGCCGCCTCGATGCCGTCCTTTTCCATGCGTTGCGGTGCGCGCTCGGCCTCCAGGTCCAGCTTGCGCTCGGCGCGCTCGTTCTTCAGGTCGGCCTCGATTTCCGCGCGCACGGCCTCCAGGGGCCGCACCACCTTGGGCTCGCGCTCCAGCACCTGGATCAGGTGAAAGCCGAACTGGGTGCGCACCACGTCGCTGATCTGCCCGGGCTCCATGGCAAAGGCCGCATCGGCGAAGCCGGGCAGCATCTCATCGTGCTCGAAGAAGCCCAGGTCGCCGCCCTTGGCCGCGGACGCGTCCTCCGAGTGCTTCCTGGCCAGCCCGCCGAAGTCGGCGCCGCTCATGGTCTGGGCGCGCAGCCCCGCCAGGTCGCGCGTGATGGCCTGCTCCTGCTCCGGCGTGCCGTCGGCGGGGAATTTCTTCAGGATGTGCCGGGCGCGCACGCGGCCCAGCTTGGTGAAGCGGGTATCCCGGTTGCGCTCGTAGAAGCGCTCCACGGCCCGCTCCCGCAGCTCCACCTGGGGCAGCAGGGTCCTGGTGCCCAGCACAAAGAAGCGCAGCTTGTATTGCAGGGGCTGGCGGAACTGCTCCTGGTGCGCGTCGTAGTAGGTCTTGAGCTCGTCATCGCTCACCGTGGCCGTGCGCACGAAGCGTGCCGGGTCCACGTAGACGTAGTCCACGCTGACCTTCTCGTTGTTGATGCGGAAGCGCCGCTCCACTTCCGGCTCGCCCACGACCACCCCGGCAAACAGGTTGCGCTGGAACTTCTGCACGACCAGATCCTCCCGCACCCGCCCCTCGTAGATGAAGGGCGTCATGCCGTTCTGGCGCAGGACGGTTGCATAGACATTGGCATCGAAGCGTCCGCCCGCCTGGAAGCCCGGCTGGCTGCGCACCGCTGCGCGCACCTCCGTGTCGGTGGCGATCAGCCCCCGGCCGGGTGCCGAGAGCAGGATCAGGCGCCGGTTGACCAGGTTCTCGTAGACCTGGCGGCGCAGGTTGATCTGTTTGGCCAGCTCCTCGGCATTGCCCGGAAAGCGCTCCTTCAGCCGCTCCAGCTCGCGCTGGTAGGCGTCCATGTATTCCTGCACCAGCACCTCGTGGCGGCCGATCTTCACCAGCACCTCCTTGGGATTGGAGAAGGTGCCAATGCCGAAGGAGATGATGAACGTGACGACGATGATCGACAGCAGGATCTTGATGAACCAGGATTGGGCGTGGCGCCGCAGGAAGGTAATCATGTCGCTTGTGGTGAGGCCCGCGCGGGGCGGACGGAGTGGATGGTGACCGGCATGCGCCGGCCGCGCCGCAATGCGCAGCCCGGGCTGAAAATTGCGCGCACGGGACGCGTCCTGGCCCCGTGACGTCAAACACCCATCTTAAAAGCCTTCTCCGCCTCCCGTCAACGCTTCCACATCCGGGGTAGTGACGCAGTTTGAAACCGGACAGGCCGAGGAAGAACGGCCCGAGGATTCCGGGAAGAATCCGCATGCCGTCGCCCTGGGCCGCATTGGAGGGAAGAAGGGCGGCCAAGGTGGGCGTGAACCGCAATGTCTTATGGACACGCCCGAAAATTCAATCTGAGTCACCATCAAATTCAGTCAGCTCTTGCGCAAAGTTTTTTTCTGCTATACTTTGCCTTATGGCACAGTATTCAGAGCAGCTCAGCGGCATCTTCCAGGCGCTTGCCGATCCCACTCGCCGAGCCGTGTTGGGGCGGCTGGGCAAAGGCCCTGCAAGCATCAGCGACTTGGCGAAGCCATTCGACATGACTTTGCCGTCCTTCATGAAACATATCCATTGTCTTGAGGACAGCGGATTGATCCAGACGCGCAAGGAAGGCCGCGTCCGGACGTGCACCATCGAGAAGCAGCGGCTTGCTGTGGCCGAAGAGTGGCTGTCCGCACAACGAGCCCTCTGGGAAGGCCGCACCGACAGGCTCGAGCAATTCGTCACCACCGCCCGGAATAAGGAGAACTCGAAATGACCATATCTTTTGATCCATCTCTCGATCTGACGATATCGCGAGTCATCAAGGCACCCCGGTCGGTCATTTGGAGCGCCTGGACGGACCCCGTGAGCTTCGAGCAATGGTGGGTTCCAGCGCCGGCCAACTGCAAAGTGTTGGAAATGGACCTCTGCCCCGGCGGCTCATTCGTGACCCAGATCAGCGAAAACGGCGGTGATTTCATGCCGCATCTGAGTGGCTGCTTCCTCGCCGTCGACGACCTTGAGCGGATCGTCTTCACAAATTCCCTGGTCGGTGGGTGGAGACCTGCAGAGCAACCCTTCATGACGGCAATCATTACGCTACGGGACCATCCGATGGGCACCGACTATGCCGCTCATGTGATGCACAAGAACAACGCGGATCGAAACATGCACGAAAAAATGGGCTTTTACGACGGTTGGGGCACCGTCGTGGAGCAACTCGCCAAGCTCGCCGAGCAACGTGCGTAACAGAGGGGCATCCGCCGCGTCTTGTGCGGCGCGGTCTGCGGGATGCAGGCCGGCGCCCGGGCGGTGGCGCAATTCCCGCCCGCCGCCGCGGCCAGTCCCGTGTCCCCGCTGGCATCGAAATTGCTCTTATTTTCCTGACGTTCGCATGCGGTAGACGTTCGGGCCCCGGCCAGTCGCCGGGGCATCCCGACCACCCCCCGCAGGGAGGAGCGGCCATGCAACATCACTACACGCACGTCAATTTCGGCTTCGAAGTCGTGGAAATCCAGCACGCCGTGGACGGGGCGATCGACACCATCCTCGCCTTCGCGGGGACCCTCTCCGATCTGGAGACCCGGCTCAAGGAGTTGCTGCGCGCACTCCAGGAGCGGGAGCAGGACGCCGAGCTGATCTACGCCATCGTCAAGGTGCTGGCCACGGTGCGTTTCCACTTCGAGGAGGCCGCCGAGTACCGCGAGATTCTGCAGCGCATGGCGCCGCCCAAGGTGCCGGCCGCGCGCGCCATCTCCTGAAGCGCCCGCCGATCCGGCGGGCCGTACGCGCCCTGCCGGCGTGACCGTCCCTGACGCACGCCGTGCGGGCCCTTGCTCCCCGATCGTTGTTCCCCGCTCAGTCTCGCGCCGCCCCCTGCCTGCCGCGTCGCGGCTTGCCCCTCCGTCGTTGTGCCGTGCGGAGCTCCCCTGCCATCAGCATGCCTTGCCGTTCCGATTCCGCTGCGCGCGGCTCAAGTTTCCCCCGGGCCTGCCGTTACCCCATCAAAGGGCAGTCTCCACCGCCACGGGCCGGGTTGGGATTGCTGTGGCACACCCTGGGAGAATGGAGATGAAAAGCGCAGCGTACCACGAGAAATATCACGGGCTCAGCCGCAACGCGGAGTTCGAGGAGCTGGTCTCCACGGCGGCGGAACGCGCGGTGCTCGAGATGGACAAGATGGTGGCCGATGAGGTCAAGCTGAAATACCTCACGCACATCTTTGCCAAGACGCTCGACGACATCGCCAGTTGGCTTATCAAGCCGAAATATATTAACTAGGGACCTGAAGCGGGGGGCTGCCGGGTCGGGGGCAGCGCGGCGCTGGATGCGCGCGCGCCGCCGGCCAGCGCGGCCCTTGGTCTCAAACGATCGTCCCGAACCGCTGTCCCGAACCGCCGTCCCGTCTGCTCCGTGCCGTCGCGGGGGGTTTCCCATGAGCGCTCGATCCTGGACGCAACGCGTGCTGCTGGAACGGGAGCTCGATCCTGTGCGCGCCTTTGCCCTGGCGCACTACCTGGACGCCCACGGCATTCCCGTGACGCTGGCCGAGCGGCCCCTGCGCGGGGCCATGGGCGAAATTCCGTTTCAGGAAATCCCCAGCGAAATCTTCCTGGAGGATGCCTCGCGGCTCAACGACGCGCGGGAGCTGATCCGTCAGTTCCGCCTGGCCCCGACGGGGGTGCGCGGCGCCCTGTGGCGCTGCGCGCGGTGCGGCGAGACCCACGAGCCGGAATTCGGCGCCTGCTGGAACTGCGGCGCCACGCGGCCGTGATACGATCTGGCGATCGCGTGCGCGGAGCCCGTCCGTGCGCCCAGCGCCCGCCGCATCCTCAACGCGCACCACGCCCGGAGCCGCCCCAGTGACCGACGAGCGCCGCCCGCCATCGCCCCCGGACCCCACGCCCCCCTCGGCCCTCAGCCCGGAACAGATCGACGAGCTCGAACGCCGCATGCAGGCGGACGAGGCGGAGTGGAACAAGCCGGAAAGCTGGCGTTTTGGGATTTTCTACTACAGCGAGCGCGACAGCCGCATCTGGGTGCCCAAGCGCAGCCTGTTCAGCCGCCGGCGCAGCGGCGGCACGCCCAACCTGGCCAAGCGCCAGGCGCGCCTGTTCGTGGGCACGCTGCTGGGCTTCTTCCTGTTCCTGCTGGCCGTGGTCGTGGCCTTGAGCCGGGCGGGCTATCTGCGCTAGCGGCGCGCCGCCGCCCGCTCACCCCGCCCTGTGCTACAGGGCCTCCTTGCGGGAGAGCGCCAGGCGCCCGGCCTTGTCCGGGGGCAGCACCTTGACGCGCACCTTCTCGCCCGGCTTCACCATGTCGGCCATGTTGGCCACGCGCTCGTTGGCCCACTGCGAGACGTGCACCAGCCCCTCCTGCCCGCGGATGCGCACGAACGCGCCGAACTCCTTGATACCGGTGACCTCGCCTTCGTAGATGGCGCCCACCTCCAGCGTGCCGGCCACCTCCTGCACGGCGGCCATGGCCGCATCGGCCGCGGCGCGGGTGGGCGCGGAGATGCGCACCGTGCCCTCGTCGTCCACCTCCAGCCGGGTGCCCGTGGTGGCCTGGATCTCCTGGATCACCTTGCCGCCGGGGCCGATCAGCGAGCGCACGCGGCTGGGGGAGATGTTGACCACCTGGTTCAGCGGCGCGGTGGGCTTCACCTGCGGGCGCGGCGCGGCCAGGGTGCGGGCCATCGCGTCCAGGATGTGCAGCCGTCCCTGGCGCGCCTGCTCGAAGGCCTGGGCCATCACCGCCGGGGGCAGGGAGCCCAGCTTGTTGTCCATCTGGATGGCCGTGATGCCCTCGCGCGTGCCGGCGATCTTGAAGTCCATGTCCCCCAGATGATCCTCGTCGCCCAGGATGTCGCTGAGGATCACCAGCGCGTCCCCCTCCTTGACCAGGCCCATGGCGATGCCCGCCACGGGCGCCGCGATGGGCACGCCGCCGTCCATCAGGGCCAGGGCCCCGCCACACACCGTGGCCATGGACGAGGAGCCGTTGGATTCGCTGATCTCCGAGACGATGCGCAGGGTGTAGGGATAGCTCCTGGCCTCCGGCAGCACCGGCTCCAGCGCCCGCCGGGCCAGGGTGCCGTGGCCCACCTCGCGCCGCCCGGGTCCGCGCATGGGGCGCGTCTCGCCCACGGCATAGGGCGGAAAGCTGTAGTGCAGCATGAAGCGCTCGTAGCGCACCCCGTCCACCGTCTCCACCAGCATGCGGTCCTGGTTGGCCCCCAGGGTCAGCGTGACCATGGCCTGGGTTTCGCCGCGGGTGAACAGCGCCGAGCCGTGGGTG
>JACQHH010000097.1 GCA_016199125.1 Candidatus Lambdaproteobacteria bacterium | reverse complement strand
GGATCGTCCCGGCGGGCGGGCCCGGGGTGCGCGATTTGGCGGAGGCGGTCATGGCGGATCGATGGTTGCGGAGCGAGCCCCCCTGCACGGGAAACATTCGCGGAGACAAGTCACGGAGACCTTGCACGCGCGGCCTCCCGCGTGAACGCGACCGTCGCCGCGGCAGCGCATCGGCACGGGAGAACCGGCCGCGGGGGCTCCTGTGCCCCTGCTTCATTATAGCAGAGCCCGGAGGGCCTGCGCGGCGCGCGGCACGTTTATGGAATGGATTGCAGGGTTGCCGCCTGGTTGCACGCCCCGTCGGGCTGGGGCGCGTGCGCCGCGCCGATGATTGAATAAGCAGGCGTTTTGGGTGTATGACGTTGCGCACCCCAATTGTGCGCTGATGTGGCAAGCCCGTGACCGCCTCACAGGGAGATGCGTCATGACCGAGCAAGACAAGCAGGGCCAAGACACGCAGGGGTCGCACATCGTACACCCGCCGCGACCGCTGCACCGCAAGTACTATGAGCCCATCTTCTACCTGGCCGACCGCATGTGCTCCGCCGACGGCGAGGTGGCGCCCAACGAGCGGCGCCTGCTGGAGGAGCTTTCCAAGGCCGCGGGCGTGGAGGATTTCCGCTCGCGCCAGACCTTCCGCCACATGACCGTCGACGAGGCGTGCGGCAAGCTGGACATCGACACGGCCAAGAACGCCGCGCTGGTGATCATGACGCTGCTGCTCAAGGCCGATACGCGGCGCCGGGACAGCGAGCACGCCTACTTCAGCAAGGTGCGCGAAAAGCTGGGTGCCCCGCCGGTGCACGTGCCGGTGAGCCTGGAGTCGCACAAGGCGCTGGCCCTGGAGTACCTCAAAAGCTAACCGCCGCGCCCGTGTCAGGGAAACACGCGCCGTCATGCGTTCCGGCACAACACCGCACGCGCGGTGTCCAGCGCAGCCGGGGCCGCGGGGCGCGCGCCGGGGAGGGGGCATGACCTGCACGCTCATCTGCTGCTCGCACAGTCCATTGCTGGAATACATGACGCCCGCCGGCGACGTGCGCGCGGCGGTGCGCGAAGCCTTCGGAGCCCTCGGTGCGCAGGTGCGCGCGTTCGATCCGGAGCTGATCGTCGTCTTTGCCCCCGACCATTTCAGCGGCGTGTTCTACGACATGATGCCCGCCTTCTGCGTGGGCGCCGCGGCGGAATCCGTCAACGACTACGACTCGGGCGCCGGGCCGCTGGCCGTGCCGGAGCCGCAGGCCGTGGCCCTGGCGGAGGCCCTGCGCGACGCCGAGCTGGACGTGGCCCTCTCCTATCGCCTGCGCGTGGATCACGGCGTGGCACAGCCGCTGAGCCTGCTCACCGGCGGGCTGGACCGCTATCCCGTGATTCCCGTGTTCGTGAATTGCATCGCGCCGCCGCGGCCCTCGTGCCGGCGGGTGCGGCGCCTGGGGCAGGCCGTGGGGGCCTGGGCCGCCGGGCTGGGGCGGCGCGTGCTGTTCATCGGCTCGGGGGGGCTGTCCCACGATCCGCGCTTTCCCGCCATGGCCACGGCCTCGCCGGCGGCGCGCGCGGCGCTCATCGCCGGCCCGGCGCCCGATGCGGAGGCCAAGGCCCGCCGCGAGCAGCGCACGCGGGAGATCGCCGAGGAGTTCACCCGCGGGGAGGGCCGCAGCCGCCCGCTCAACCCGGATTGGGACCGGGACATGCTGGCGTTGCTCACCGGCGGCGAACTGGCGCGGGTGGACGACTTTGAGGACCGGTGGATCACGGAGCAGGCCGGCAGCGGCGGGCACGAGCTGCGCTGCTGGATCGCCGCCTTTGCCGCCCTGGCCGCCGGCGGAGCCTACAGCGCGCAGGTCGATTTCTATCGCCCGGTGCCCGAATGGTTCGTGGGCATGGGCATCGTGCACGGCGCTGCTGATTGAGTACCGAGGGCACGCCCTGCCGCTACCCCAGACTGGCCCGCAGGGCGGCGGCCAGCGCCTCGATGTCGGCCGCATCGTTGTAGAGGTGCGGCGAGACGCGCACCGAGGTGCCGCGCAGCGAGGCATACACCTCGTGGGCGCGCAGCGTGTCCATCACGCGCGGAATGCCGCGGGGGTCGGGCAGGCGCACGCCGAACAGGTGGCCCGCGCGCTCACCCGGCGGCGCCACGATGAACGGGCTGCCGGCCAGCGCCTCGTCCAGGGCCCGCCCCAGCTCGCCGCAGTACGCCTGGATGCGCTCCACGCCCCAGGCCGCGATCTGCTCCAGGGAGGCGATGAGCATGGGCAGCGTGATGGGGTTTGAGCGCTCGCCCACGTCGTGACGCCGCGCGCCGGCCTGGAATTCGTCCTGATAGTCGATGAGCCGGGCGAAGTCCTCGCTGTGGCGGCGGTTGATCCAGTTCATCTCCAGCGGCTCCATCTCCAGCAGCCGGTCGCCGCAGACCAGCACGCCGAGCTGATAGGGCCCCAGCAGCCACTTGTAGCCCGCGCAGATCAGCGCATCGGGCCGCAGCGCGTCGAAATCGAAGGGCAGCGCGCCCACCGACTGGGTGCCGTCGACCACGAACAGCGCGTCATGCGCGCGGGCCTTGGCGCCGATGCGCTCCAGGTCGAACAGGGTGCCGTCGGTCCAATGCACGGCGGTGAGCGTGACC
Source organism: Candidatus Lambdaproteobacteria bacterium (assembly GCA_016199125.1). Lineage (GTDB taxonomy): Bacteria > SAR324 > SAR324 > SAR324 > JACQKK01 > JACQHH01. The sequence goes on along the minus strand of JACQHH010000097.1, from coordinate 4,938 downwards.
AGGGCCGTCTGCGCGTCGATGGCCTCCAGCAGGGCCTCGTTCCACTTCAGCCCGGGGTGCTGCGCGTCGCGGGGGCGCGGCACCAGGCGCAGTTCCGCGCCCACCCGGCGACAGCGGTCGCGCCAGGCGTAGACGTTGCTGGGAAACTCCTCGTCCGGGATGACCACGTTTTGCCCCCGCCGCAGCGGCAGGTTGTGGTCGATCAGGGCCACGCCGTAGCTGACGGCCGGGATCAGCGCCACGCGCTCGGGAGCGGCGTTGACCAGTTGCCCCGTCAGCGCGCGCAGGCGCTCGCCAGGGGCGAAGAAGTCGGCGGCGGCGATGCGCGTGGGCACGGCCTTGTGAGCCACCCCCGCGACGCCGGCGGCCTGGGTGGCCTTGGGCAGCGGCCCCATGTAGGCGCAATTCAGGTAATGCATGCCCTCGGGAAGCGAAAACAGGTTGCGTTGACAGGACAGCATGAAGCGCACGTTCTCCCGGCTGGGGTTCCGCGGCAGCGGCGGCGGGTCATCCGCGGGCGGGGGCCCGGGCGCGCCGTGCGTCGCCGGGACCTGCCTTGCGTGGGCCATGGGGCGCGGCGCGCGGCCCATGGCCGCCGACGCACTCCACCCGTGAGCCCACCTGAATGTGGCGCAAAATGCAATCGCCGCGCGGCCGCCCGGCCACTCGCCGCGCCGCGCCACCTGGGGGGCCTGCTCAAAATATGCCGTCGGCTCAACGATTTGACAGGTAGCGTGGTTTTCGCTATCCATAGCTGCCATCGGCGCGTGGGGACGCTGACCGTCCGGCGCATGGAGCCCGGGGGAGCTCCCGCCGGGGAGCGGTGGAAGCGCGGTCAGCACATGCAAGATCATAATTTCCGCGGCATTCGGCCTGCGGCACGCGACGTGCCGAGGGTGAGGGTCGTTTGCCGTGCGCACTCGGGTCTGCGGCCGTGGGGCCCCTGGGCCACGGCGTGTCGTACACCTTACTGGAAGTCGCTGCATGTCCGAGACCTACTCTTTCCCGCCTGCCGCGGCCGGCGCCGTGGACGCGCTGTTGTCCGTGCGGGGGCTCACGGTGCGCTTCGGCGGCATCGTGGCCCTGGACGCGGTGTCCTTCGATGTGAAGCAGGGCACCATCGCGGGCCTGATCGGTCCCAACGGCGCGGGCAAGACCACGCTCTTCAACTGCCTGAGCCGTCTGTACACGCCCAACGCCGGCACGATCGCGTTCGCGGGCCGGCCCATCCTGAGGCTGCCGCCACACCGCATCGCGCCGCTGGGCATCGGCCGCACCTTCCAGAACCTGGCGCTCTTTCCGCGCATGACCGTGCAGCAGAACGTCATGGTCGGCGCCCACAGCCTGACGCGCAGCGACTACGTGAGCAATGCCCTGCGCCTGCCCTGGGCCCGGCGCGAGGAAGCCCGCACGCTGGAGATCGCCGAGGAGCTGCTGGAATACCTGGGCCTCACGGCGCTGCGCCACGTGCCGGCCGAGGGGCTGCCCTTCGGCACGCTGAAGCGGGTGGAGCTGGCGCGCGCGCTGGCGGGCCGTCCGCGCCTGCTGTTGCTGGACGAGCCGGCCGGCGGGCTGAACCATGAAGAGGTGGACGAGCTGGGCGAAACGGTGCGGGCCATCCGCGATCAGCGCAACGTGACCGTGCTGCTGGTCGAGCACCACATGAACTTCGTGATGAACATCTCGAATCAGGTGGTGGCGCTGGACTTCGGGCGCAAGATCGCCGAAGGCACGCCCGCGGAGGTGCAGGCCAACCCCGAGGTCATCCGCGCCTATCTGGGGACGGACGCCGCATGAGCGCCATTCTGCACACCAGCAAGCTGCAGGCGTTCTACGGTCGCACCAAGGCCCTGCACGGGTTGGACTTTGAGGTGCGCGAGGGCGGCATCACCACCATCCTGGGCGCCAACGGGGCAGGCAAGACCACCACCCTGCGCGCGGTGTGCGGCATGATCCCCACCCAGGGCGACGTGACGTTCAACGGCCAGTCCATCGCGGGCAAGGCCACCGAGGACATCGTGCGCCTGGGCGTGGCCCAGGTGCCCGACGGCCGCGGCACCTTCGTGAACCTCACCGTCGAGGAGAACCTGCGCCTGGGGGCCTTCACGCGCAAGGACAAGGCGGGGGTGCTGCAGGACTTCGAGCGGGTGTTCCATCTGTTTCCGGTGCTGCTGCAACGGCGCCATCAGCAGGCCGGCACCCTCAGCGGCGGCGAGCAGCAGATGCTGGCCATCGCGCGGGCGCTCATGTTGCGTCCGCGGCTGATGCTGCTGGACGAGCCGTCCTTCGGCCTGGCGCCCCTGGTGGTGCAGGAGCTCTTCGCCATCCTGCGCGCCATCAACAGGGACGAAGGGGTGAGCATGCTGCTGGTGGAGCAGAACGCGTCGCTGGCCCTGGAGCTGGCCGACCACGCCTACCTGCTGGAAACCGGACGCGCGGTGCTCTCGGGCACCACGGAGGAGATCAAGCGGGACGAATCGGTGCGGCGCTCCTACCTGGGGTACTGATCCCTGGGGTACTGGGCGGCGGGCCTTGCCGCCGGCCGCGGCCGCCACACGTGAGCAAAACGGAACGGGCATGGAAATCCTGGTGCAACAGATCGTGGCGGGGCTGGCCACGGGCGGCATCTACGCCAGCCTGGCCCTGGCGCTGGTGATGATCTACCAGGCGACGGAGCTGGTCAATTTCGCCCAGGGCGAAATGGCCATGTTCAGCACGTATATCGCCTGGAGCCTGATGAACGTGGGCCTGCCCTACTGGGCGGCCTTCTTCCTCACCATCGCCATTTCCCTGGCGGGCGGCATCCTGATCCAGCGGGGCATCATCCGGCTGTTCGAGAAGGCCCCCATCCTCTCCGTGGTGATCGTGTTCATCGGTCTGCTGCTGATCTTCCAGAGCACGGCGGGGTGGATTTTCACCTATCTCATCAAGCCCTTTCCCAGCCCCTTCCCGCAGGCGGCCGTGACCCTGGGCACGGTGCAGTTCGGCAGCCACGACCTCGGCGCGCTGGGCGTGACCATCGTGGTGCTGGTGCTGCTCTACGTGTTCTTCCGCTACACGTCCCTGGGTCTGGCCATGCGCGCCGCGGCGCAGAACCCGGTCTCCAGCCGCCTGGTGGGCATCCGCGTGGGCTGGATGCTGGCGCTGGGCTGGGGTCTGGCGGCCGCCGTGGGCGCCGTGGCCGGGATGATGGTGGCGCACAAGGTGTTCCTGGATCCGCTGATGATGGGCGGCATTCTGCTGTATGCTTTCGCCGCCGCGCTGTTCGGCGGCATCACCAGCCCCGGCGGCGCGGTGGTGGGGGGGCTGACCGTGGGCGTGCTGGAGAACCTGGTGGGCGCGTTCGTGCCCTTCGTGGGGCACGAGCTGAAGCTGACCGTGGCGCTGGTGCTGATCATCGGGGTGCTGCTGATCAAGCCCAGCGGGCTCTTCGGCAAGGCCGTCGTGACGAGGGTGTAACCATGGAAGCACAGCTCCCAGCGACGTCCATCATCCCCCGCGTGGGCGGGCTGACCCTGGCGCAGTGGCAGCGGCTGGGGCTGGCCGCGGTGCTGATCGTCGCCGTGGCGCTGCCCTTTGTGGTGGGCAACTACCGCGTGTTCCAGTTTACGCTGGCCATGATCTACGCCATCGCGCTGCTGGGGCTGAACATGCTCACCGGCTTCAACGGGCAGTTCTCGCTGGGGCACGGCGCGTTTTATGCGATCGGGGCGTACACCACCGCCATCATGCTCGACCGCTGGGGCATCGCCTACGGCTGGACCATCCCGGTGGCGGGGCTGGTGTGCCTGGTGGTGGGCTTTCTGTTCGGGCTACCGGCATTGCGCCTGGAGGGCCTGTACCTGGCCCTGGCGACGTTTGCCTTGGCCCTGGCCGCGCCGCAGATTCTGAAATATTTCGAGGGCTGGACCGGGGGCGTGCAGGGCATCGTGATCATCAAGCCCGCGGCGCCCTTCGGGCTGCCGCTGAACGAGGACGAGTGGCTGTATTTCCTCACGCTGGCCATCCTGATCGTGCTGTTCGCGCTGGCGCGCAATCTGTTGCGCGGGCGCGTGGGGCGTGCGATGGTGGCGATCCGCGATCACCACATCGCCGCAGAAACGATGGGTGTGAACAGCGCGCTATACAAGTCGCTGACCTTCGGGGTGAGCGCACTTTATACGGGCATCGCGGGTTCGCTGGGGGCGATTGTGGTGCAATTCGTGGCACCGGACAGCTTCTCGATTTTTCTCTCGATCAATTTCCTCGTGGGCAGCGTGGTGGGGGGCCTGGCCACCATCTCCGGTGCCATCATCGGCGGTATTTTCATCCTGTTCGTCCCCAACATGGCGGAACTGGTCTCCAAGGCGGCCCCGGGGGCCATCTACGGGATTTTTCTGATCGTCTTCATGTACGTGATGCCCGGCGGCATCGCCGGCTCCCTGAAAATGGTCATCCATCGCTGGTTTTCAGGCAACGCTCCGGCCGTGAATGCCGGAAAGGTTGCAACGAAGTAGGTCACGATACCCATCCGGAGGAGGAAAAATGCTTCGTTTCAAACAACTGTCCCGGGTCGTTGCGCTGGGCGTGACGCTCGCGCTGGCAGGCGCCATCGGGTCCCTGGGCACGACCGCCTGGGCGAAAACGATCAAGATCGGCAATACCAATCCCTACAGCGGCCCGGCCTCCGCCTATGGCGTGATCGGCCGCGGGCTGGACGCCTACTTCAAGATGATCAACGACCAGGGCGGCATCAACGGCAACATGATCGAGTTCATCTCCTACGACGACGGCTACAGCCCGCCCAAGACGGTCGAGATGGCGAGGAAGCTGGTCGAGCAGGACCAGGTGCTGTTCCTGTTCCAGACGCTGGGCACGCCCTCGAACACGGCGATCCACAAGTACATGAACATGCGCAAGGTGCCGCAGCTGCACGTGGCGACCGGCGCGACCAAGTGG
>JACQHH010000095.1 GCA_016199125.1 Candidatus Lambdaproteobacteria bacterium | reverse complement strand
GCCCGCCGGCCCTACTTCGTCTGCTGTGCCTTGGAGGGCGTGCCGTGGGGCATGGCGGTGCCGCCGCCGGCCGGTGCGCCCATGGCTCCCGCGCCGCCGCCGGGCATGGCACCGTGCATGCCGCCGGGCATCGGGCCCTGCGGCGCACCGTGCATGGCGCCTCCCGCCGACCCGACGTCCGCCACGCGCGCCAGCAGGCCCAGCTCCCCCGCGCGCTGGAAGTGCAGCGTCACCGGCACCGCCGCTCCGGGGACGAGGGGCGCGGTCACGCCGATCAGCATGATGTGATAGCTCCCCGGTGCCAGCGTCACCGCGCCGTGGGCGGGCACCGTCAGCCCGTCCGGCAATTTGCGCATCTGCATCATCCCGCCCTCGCTCCTGCTTTCGTGCACCTCCAGCGTCCCGGCCGCCGGGCTGCTGGCGCCGATCAGCCGGTCGTCCGTGCTCCCGCTGTTCGCGATTTCCGCATACAACGCGCTGACGGTCGCGCCGGGCGGCGTGGGGCGCAGCCAGGCTTTGGTGATCGTCAGCGGCCCGTCAGCGGCCCCCACGCGGCTGCCGGGCAGGGCCGTGAACAGGGCCGCCAGCGCGGCAATGACCAGGGCAATCAGCCGAAGATCGCACTGTAGCGGCGCGTCCGCGGCCCGCGGAAATCCTGAGGTCATGACTTCTCCTGAGATACGGAACCTGTTTCTGGCTGCCCGCCGCGCCGGGCCTCGCGGGCGCGTCGCCCGGCTCAACCCTTGCGGTCGGACAGGCGATAGACCAGGCGCAGGCCCGACCACACCGCGCTGATGGCGCACACCTTGTTGTCCACCAGCCCGCGGGCCAGGGCGACCTCGCGCACCACGTCCTCGGTGATGTCTGTAGGCACCTTGCTGCTCTTCTTGGGCCAAGCCACCCACAGGCCGCCGGCGGGCCAGATGGCGCGCTTGAGCTCCTCGAAGGCGGCTTCCAGCGCGGCGCGGCTGGTGGCGAAGTGCAGCACCACATCGGCGGCGCCCAGAGCCCGGGTCACCTCGGGCAACGGCCCCAACAGGTCGTCCAGCTCCGGCGGCGCGCCGTCCAGACGCAAACGACCGCCCGGTTTGATGCCCAGTTTCTTGGGCAGCGGCGTTCCCGAATAGCCGGCCATATGGTTCCTCGTCAAGGTCTGCGGGGCGCGGCGCTCAACCCCAGGTGCCGTTCATTTCATTCCCAGTGCGTGTGGAAGAATCCCGGGCGGTCCACGCGCTCGTACGTGTGCGCCCCGAACAGATCGCGCTGGGCCTGCACCAGGTTCGCCGGCAGCCGCTCGGCGCGGTAGGCATCGTAATAGGCCAGCGCGCTGGAGAAGGCCGGCAGCGGCACGCCGGCGGCCAGGCCCTTGGCCACCACCTGGCGCCAGGCCTCCTGGCGCGTGCCCAGGGCCTCGCGGAAGAACGGGTCGCGCAGCAGGTTGGGCAGGGCCGCGTCGCGGGCAAAGGCTTCCTGAATGCTGCGCAGGAAGCGCGCGCGGATGATGCAGCCCGCCTTCCAGATGCGCGCGATCTCGCTCATGGGCAGCGACCAGTCCCGCGCCGCCGAGGCCCGGCCCAGCATGGCCATGCCCTGGGCATAGGCGCAGGTCTTGGCGCAATACAGCGCCGCGCGCACCGCGCCGATCCAGGCGCGCTTGTCGCCCGTGCCCGCCGGCCCGCCCGGGCCCGGCAGATCCTTGGCGGCCAGGCGCTCGCCGCGCATGGACGAGAGCAGCCGGGCGTCCACCGCCGCGGCGATGGTGGGGATGGGCGCGCCCAGCTCCAGCGCATCCTGCACCGTCCAGGTGCCCGTGCCCTTCATGGCGGCGCTGTCCTTGATCTGCTCCACCAGCATCCCGGCGCCCTGATCGTCGCGCTGGCGGAAGATGCGCGCGGTGATCTCGACGAGGAAGGATTCCAGCTCGCCTTCGTTCCACTCGTCGAAGACATCCGCCAGCTCGGCGTTGGTCAGCCCGCCCACGCGGCGCAGCAGATCGTAGGCCTCGGCGATGAGCTGCATGTCGCCGTACTCGATGCCGTTGTGCACCATCTTCACGTAGTGCCCCGCGCCCCCCGGCCCGATGTAGGTCACGCAGGGGCCGTCGTCGGTCTGCGCGGCGATCTTTTCCAGTTGCGGGGCCAGGTTGTCGTAGCCGGCGCGGGGCCCGCCAGGCATCATGCTGGGGCCGTTCAGCGCGCCCTCCTCGCCTCCGCTCACGCCCATGCCCGTGAAGTGCAGACCCCTGGCCGCGCAGCTGCTCTCGCGGCGCTCCGTGTCGCGGTAATAGGAGTTGCCGCATTCCACGATCACGTCGCCCTTCTCCAGCACGCCGCGCAGGGAGGTCACCACCGCATCCACCGGGCGGCCCGCGGGCACCAGGATGAACACCTTGCGCGGGCGGGACAGCCGGTGGGCCAGGTCCTTCCAGCCCTTGGCGGCCACGATGCGCTTGCCGCGGGCCGGGCCGGCGAGGAATTTCTGCACCGTCTCGCGGTTGACGTCGTATCCCACGCCGGAAAAGCCGTTGCGCTCCAGATTCTGCAGCAGGTTGGCGCCCATTACGCCCAAGCCCACCATGGCCACGTCATGGGTGTTCATCGCAGGTGCTCCTCGAAGGGGTGCGGGTGCGGACGCGCCCGTGCGCGTCCGCCTTGCAACGGCGCTCAGTCCAGCCCGGCCGCGGCGGCGGCATCGAGCAGCAGATGCACGTCCAGCGCCGCGTCGCGCAGCAGCGTCTGGGCGGGCAGGTGCCGCGTGTCCAGCGGCCCGTGCAGCACCTCGCGCAGCACGGCGGCCTTGTCCGCCCCGGCCACCAGGAAGGCGATGTGACGCGCGCGCTTAAGCAGGGGGAAGGTGAGCGTGAGCCGCCGCGACGTGCCGTCCGGCCCGGGGGCCGCCACGCACCAGCGCTTGGCCTCGTCCAGGGCCGCGCTGCCCGGAAACAGCGAGGCCGTGTGCCCGTCGGCCCCCAGGCCCAGCAGGGCGGCGTCCAGCCGGCCGTCCGCATCCAGCACCCCGCGCAGGTCCCGGGCATAATCCGCCGCGGCCTGCTCCAGGCGCGGGTGCTCGCCGGCCATGCGCAGCACGCGGGGCGCGGCGTCCAGGTGTGCCAGCAGCGCCTCCTGCACCATCCCGTAGTTGGAATCGGCGTGGGTGGGCGGCACGGCGCGCTCGTCGCCGAAGGCCAGGATCACGCGCGTCCAATCCAGGCCCGCCCGCGCGGCCCATACCGGGTAGAGCAGGCGTGGCGTGCCGCCGCCGGCCAGGGCGATCACCGCGCGCCCGCGGGCCGCGATGGCCTCCCGCGCCCAATCGCTCAGCAGCGCGCTGCCGGCCGCCGCCAACGCGTCGGTGGTCGTGCTGGGTTTGACGTGCAGGCTCACCGGTTCCAGGCCTCCGCGTCCGCCAGTTGTGCCGCCAGCGCCAGGGCCTTGGGATAGAGCGCATCGGCATGGCCCAGGCCCAGGGCCGCCACCAGCAGCTCGGCGGTGTCCCAGCCGTGCAGCGCCAGGCGGTGGCCCTCGTGCAGCGGGCTGTCCAGGCACACGTGCTCGATGTCCACCTGGGAGAGGGCAAAGCGGGTTCCGCCGGCGTGGATCTCCACGCTCAGCAGGTGGTCCACGCCGCCCTCGGCCTCGCGTTCGCCGAAGTCCAGCGGAAAGGCGCCATCGCCCGCGCGCACGTTCCAGCGGTAGACGGTCTGTGCGTCGGGCACCGGCACGGCCTTGACCGTGGAGTAGCCGCACTGGCCCAGCAGCCAGCCGGCGAGCAGGAACGCCGCCGGCCGTCCCGCCGGCGCGGCTTCGATGCGGATGCGCTCCACGCGGCGCAGCAGCTCGGCGTGTCCGGGCGCATCGAACAGGCTGGCCAGCATGTAGCGCACGGGGGTGATGCGCATCCAGCCGATGTCGGTCAGGCTGCGCAGGCTGCCGCTGAGCGCCTGCAGCGCGGGCAGCGCCATCTCGTCCAGGGTGCTGTGCGTGTCCACCACCACGCGGTTGCTGAGACCCACCAGCTCGCCCAGCAGGCGGCTCTTGCGGGGCAGCTCGTGCAGCCAGAGCAGGGCCACGGGCAGATCGGGCACCTTCAGCGCGCGCACCAGCGAGGGAAAATGCCGTGCGCCGTCGGCGCCGTTGCCGCGCAGGGTCACCTGCTCCGCGCAGACCAGCGCTGCGCCGTTGCGCAGCAGGCCGTTGCAGGCGATGTGCGCCTCCACTTCGCGCCCGCTGTCCAGCGCGGCGGTTTCCAGGCGGATGACGCGCGCCGGCACGGAGCGCGTCACCTCGTCCAGCAGCGCCTGCAGGCGGTCGCGCGAGGGCGTGGCGTTGTGCCGGGTGAGGTTGTCGTGGGCCGGCATCTGGCCGCCGTCGCCCATCACCAGCAGGTTCCACAGGCACGCGCGGGTGGTGGGCGCGCGCTCCAGCGTGTCGTCCACGCTCAGCGCCTCGCGCCACAGGCGGGCCCAGGTCTGGTCGATGGCGGCGATCTCCACGGGGCCGCTCCGGGTCACGTGCAGCAGGTCGCCGGCCCGGGTGCAGCTTACGGTTTGCGCCATGTCGCCTCCTCCGGCCCCATCAGCCCGTCGGCCTCCTCGGGGCCCCAGGTGCCCGCGGGATAGTAGGGCAGCGCGCGCTTGCGCTGGGCGGCCCAGGCGTCGTGAATGCGCGAGATGAAGGCCCAGGACGCCTCGGTCTCGTCGTCGCGGATGAACAGCGTGCTGTCGCCCAGCATGGCGTCCAGGATCAGGCGCTCATACGCTTCCGGCGGGTCCTGGCCGAAGGCCGCGCCGTAGCGGAATTCCATGTTCACCGGGGCCAGGGTCATGGCCGGCCCGGGCACCTTCGAGCCGAAGTGGATGGCGATGCCCTCGTCCGGCTGGATGCGGATGGTCAGCAGGTTGGGCACGGCTCCCGCGCCGTTGCCGCTTTGGAACAACTGGTGCGGCGCGTCGCGGAACTTGACCGTGATGTCCGTGATCTTCTTGGGCATGCGCTTGGCCGCGCGCAGATAGATGGGCACACGCCCCCAGCGCCAGTTGTCCACGTGCAGCTTGAGCGCGACGAAGGTTTCCGTGGTGGAATCGTGCGCCACGCCGGGCTCCTGCAGGTAGCCCGGGACGCTTTCGCCCAGCACCTGGCCGGCGGCGTACTGGGAGCGCACCACGTAGCGGTCGATCTGCTCCTCGTGAATAGGACGCAGGGACTTGAGCAGCTTCACCTTCTCGTCGCGCACGGCGCCGGACTCCAGGTTCACCGGCGGCTCCATGGTGGTCAGGCACATCACCTGGAACAGGTGGTTCTGCACCATGTCGCGCATGATGCCCGCTTCCTCGAAGTAGCCGCCGCGCCCCTCCACGCCGATGGATTCCGCCGCGGTGATCTGCACCTGCTCCACGTGGCGCTCGTTCCACAGCGGCTCGAAAATGCCGTTGCCGAAGCGGAAGGTGAGCATGTTCTGCACCGTCTCCTTGCCCAGGTAGTGGTCGATGCGGAAGATCTGCGTCTCGCGGAAGACCTGCTTGAGCTGGCGGTTGAGCACCTGGGCCGATTCCAGGTCGCGCCCGAAGGGCTTTTCCACGATGATGCGCGTCCAGGGCTGGTACGCGCGGGAAACCAGCCCCGCCGCGCCCAGGTTGCCGACAATCACGGGAAACACCGAGGGCGGCGTGGAGAGATAGAACAGGCGGTTGGCCGGAATGCCGAAGTGCTTGTCGATCTCCTCCAGCCGCGCCTTGAGCCGGCGGTAGGCGTCGGCGTCGTTGAAGTCGCCCACGTGGTAGAAAATGCCCCGCGAGAAGGATTCCCACAGGGTCGCGTCCACCGGCTTGCGCCGCGCGAAGCGGTCGCAGGCCGCGCGCATCTCCTCCCGGAACACGTCGTCGCCGCCGGCGTCGCGCCGCGCAAAGCCCACCACGGCAAAGGCCGCGGGCAGCAGCCGCTCGCGGGCGAGCGTGTAGAGCGCCGGCAGCAGCTTGCGCTGCGTCAGGTCGCCCGAGGCGCCGAAGATCACCAACACCTGCGGCTCGGGCGTGCGCTCGCTGACCAGACCATCTCGAAGGGGATTCATAGGCACCAGGGTGTAAACGCTGCGGAGGCGGTTGCGCCCGCGATGTCGTGCCACACACAGGGACGGCATGGGGGCGCCGCGCCGCCGCGGCATGCGCGCGCAGCGCCCGCCTTGGCCGTCCGCCGGCCGTCGCCTGCCCGCACGGGGCTCAAGCCGCGCGCATCCTGACCGATAACTCATGCAGCGGACAACTCCGGCCGGGCAGGGTGTACCACCTTCGGCCGGACGCCCGCCGGGCAGTGCAACCAATGTGCAGGGCCTGACTCGCGCCTAGAGTCTACCAAATCCCAGAAAAATTGCTCACGGCGCTCAAGATTTCACCAGCCCTGCCGATGTTGGAACCAGACGAAGGCAACACAGGGCAGCATACGGCCCACCCCCACCATGACCTTGCAGAGGTGGGACCGGCGTTAGGGATGACACGCGCAGGTAGGGAGACCAAACCGTGGCACTGCGAATCAATCACAACATCGCCGCGCTGAACGCGTTGCGCAACCTGAACAAGACCGACAAGTCGCTGTCCACGAATTTCGAGCGCCTGTCCTCGGGCCTCAAGGTCAATCGCGCCGCGGATGGGCCGGCGACCCTGGTCATCTCCGAGCAGATGCGCGGACAGATCGCCAGCATCGACCAGGCCATCCGCAACTCCGAATCGTCGATCTCCATGCTGCAGACCTCGGAGGCGGCGCTGACCGAGGTCAACGCGCTGCTGACTTCGCTGCGGCAACTGGCGATTCACGCGGCCAACGAGGGCGCCAACGACGAGAAGATGCTCGACGCCGACCAGGCCGAGGTGGAAAACGCCCTGGACACCATCGACCGCATCGCCCGCACCAGCCAGTTCGGCACACGCACGCTGCTCGACGGCAGCAACGGCGCCAATGGCGTGGCCGTGGGCAACGGGCTGGAATTCGTGCGCGCCGAGCCCATCACCAAGGCCTCGCCGGCGGAAGGCTACGCCATCGACATCACCCGGGCCGCCACGCGTTCGCAGATCAAGGGCCAGCGCGCCATCGAGCTCGAAGACCTGCGCTCCAGCGATCCAGAGGAACCGGTGAAAACGTTCACGATCACCGTTTCCGAAGGCGGCAAGACCATCGCCTTCTCCACCGCCAACAACGCGGACCGCAAGGCCATCGAGGCGCTGCTGGACAACATGCAGCGCTCGCCGGAGCAGTT
>JACQHH010000096.1 GCA_016199125.1 Candidatus Lambdaproteobacteria bacterium | reverse complement strand
CTGCGCCGCAACCCCGTGCAGGGACACGTGTTCTTCCAGGTGGCCGAGCGCAAGGACGCCTTCGTCAAGCCCCTGGAAGCCGTGCGCCAGCAGGCCGCCGAGCAGGTGCGCGCGCAGAAGGGGGCTCAGGCCGCGCAGGAGACGGGCCAGGCCGCGCTGCCCACGCTGAAGAGCGGCGAAGACTTCAAGGCGTTCGCCGCCAGGCACACCCTGTTTCTCAAGCAGGCGGAATTCTCCGCGGCCGATGCCAACCTGGGCGAGCTGGGCGCCAACCGCGATTTTCAGCGCGTGGCCCTGGGGCTGACGCCGGAGCGCTCCTTCGGCATCAGCGTGGCCGAGGGCAAGGTCTACCTGCTGCACCTGCGCAAGCGCGCCATGCCCACCGGCACGGAGGCCGACAAGCAGCGCCGGGCCGCGGCCCAGGCCGTGGAGCAGGAGCTGCAGCAGTACTACATGAACACCGAGCTGGACCGGCTCAAGTCCGCCTACCACGTCGAATTGCTGGTGCCCGAGCTGGTCACGTCGGCCTGAGCCGGGATGCGGGCGGGCCACGACACGGCGCCGTGCACGAATCCGCGCCCGCGGGTCACGTGCCGGCCGGCCTCTGCCCCACCCTCCGCATTCCACGCCGTCAGCGGGAAAATGGCCGATGTCCTACCATCACCTGATCCTGCTGGCGGTGGCCCTGCTGCGCGGCTGGGAGCTGGCCTATTCCTGGCGCCAGTTGCGGGCGGCCCAGACCGAGGGCACGGCCGTGCCCATTCCCGAACCGATCTATCCCGTGATGGTGGCCGTGCACGCCGGCTGGCTGAGCGGCAGCCTGCTGGAAACCTGGCTGCGCGCGTATCCGTTCCCCGGGGCCCTGTTCCTGCCCGCGCTGCTGCTGTGGATGGCGGCGCTGGCCCTGCGCTTCTGGGTGCTGGCGGTGATGCAGGAGCACTGGAACGTGCGGCTGATCGAGCGCACCCGGCAGCCCGTGGTCACGGCGGGGCCGTTCCGCCTGGTGCGTCATCCCAACTACGTGGCCGTGATCGTGGAAATCGCCGTGGTGCCCCTGCTGCTGGGCGCCTATGTCACCGCGGCGCTGGGCTCGCTGGCCAATGGGCTGGTGCTGGCCTGGCGCATCCGGCGCGAGGAGGCTTATCTGCTGGGCGTGCCGGAATACCGCGCGGCCTTCGAGCACAAAAAACGACTGATTCCCGGCGTCTTTTGACATCCCGCCCATGCGGCGGGCGCCTCGGCCTTGCCCGGGGGAGAGCCCGCAAAAGCCGATAAGGATTGGCCAAGCCGGCCGGATTGCGCTATGCAATCAGTTCGAGGTGCAATCGCCCGCCTTCCCGGGGAATACAACCATCACGGACGCCGAGGAATTGCATGCTGAAGTCCTTCTTCAAGATGTCAGGGTTCAAGCTTTCCCTGCTGATCACCTTCGTGATTCTGGGGATGTTTCTCTACAGCACGGTGGATCCCACCGGGAATTTCCTGAATCTGCTGGACAAGAAGTGGGTGGACTTCATCATGAAGGGGCGCGGAGTGCAGCCCCACACCACCGAGGTGGTCATCGCCACCATCGACACCAAGTCGGTGGACCGCTACGGCCGCTGGCCCTGGCCACGCGCGCGCATCGCGCAACTGGTGCAGGCCCTCAACGACTATTACGAAGTCAACACCATCGGGCTCGACATCGTGTTTTCCGAGGCCGAAGAGGGCTCCGGCGTCAAGGTCACCGACGATTATGCGTCCTATTTCCGCAAGCTGGGCTTTTCGGGCAGCCGCGCCCAGGAATTCATCACCTACCTGAACCGGAACAAATCCCAGCTCGACGGCGACACCCAACTGGGGCAGATGCTGAAGAAGAAGCCCAACTCCGTCCTGGGCTACTTCCTGTTCACCAGCAAGGAGCAGGTGGCGCACCAGGCGGAGGAGGATCTGCGCGCGTCGGCCTCGCGCATTGCCGGGTCGGAGATTTCCTTGCTGCAGGGCACCATCGCCAAGGGGATCATCCCCATCGGCGAGGCGGTGGAATCCAACATCGAGAAGATCTACAAGGGCGGCACGCTCTCGGGCTTCTTCAACATGCAGCCGGACACCGAGGACGGCACGGTGCGGCGCGTGCACCTGCTCTACGAGTACAAGGACAACATCTATCCCTCGCTGGATTTGCAGCTCCTGCGGCACTACTTCGCCGCCGACGGCATCAGCGTCGTGGCCGACGAGAACTCCGGCATCGTGGAAATCGCCCTGGGCGGCAACAAGTCCATCTACCCCAACTTCGACGGCTCCATCCTGCTCAACTACAAGGGGCCGCAGGAGACGTTTCCGCACTACTCCATCTACGACATCATCGAGCACAACATCCCCAAGGAGAAGCTGGAGGGGCGCATCGTGCTGGTGGGGGCCACGGAGGTGGGCATTTTCGACTTGCGCACCACGCCCGTGGGAGTGGCCTACCCCGGGGTCGAGGTGCACGCCACGCTGCTGGACAACATCATCACGGATTCCTACTTCAAGCTCAGCTTCGCCAACGACTTCTTCACGGCGCTGCTGATCCTGGTCATCGGGCTCGTGCTGGGGGTGGCGCTGCCCAACCTGAAGAGCATTTACGGCTCGCTGCTGACGCTGGCGCTGCTGGTGGGCTACGTGTTCGCGCACCGCTGGATGGTCATGAACTGGCTGAGCTGGACCTCGGCCGTGTTTGTCGTGCTGGTGATGATCGTGGTGTGGGGCGCGGTGACCCTGTACCGCTTCCTGGTGACCGACAAGGACAAGCGCTTTATCAGCGGCGCCTTCAAGCAGTACCTGTCGCCCGACGTGATCAACCAGCTCATGGAGAATCCCGACTTCCTCAAGCTCGGGGGCGAGCGGCGCGTGATGACCGCCTTCTTCTCCGACGTGCAGGGCTTTTCCACCATTTCCGAGAAGCTGGAGCCGGAGGAGCTGGTGGCCCTGCTCAACGTCTACCTCACGGAAATGAGCAACATCGTGATGGACTACGGCGGCACCGTGGACAAGTACGAGGGCGACGCCATCATCGCGTTCGTGGGAGCGCCGGTGGCCTACGAGGACCATGCCCTGCGCGCCTGCCTGATGTCCCTGGACATGCAGAAGCGCCTGGCCGTGCTGCGCCAGCAATGGCTGGACGAGGGCAAGCCCAAGATTCTCAACCGCATCGGCCTCAACACGGGGCCCATGGTGGTGGGCAACATGGGGTCGGAAAAGCGCTTCGACTACACCATGATGGGCAACTCGGTGAACCTGGCCGCCCGCCTGGAAGGCGCCAACAAGAACTACGGCACCTTCACCTGCATGAGCGAATACACCTACGAGCAGGCCAAGGACGCCGTGGAGGTGCGGGAGCTGGACCTGATCCGCGTGATCGGGATCAACACCCCCGTGCGCATCTACGAGCTGGTGGCGCGCAAGGGCGAGCTGACCGAGGAGCAGAAGAAGGGCTTTGCCTACTTCGCCAAGGGCCTGCAGCTTTATCGCGAGCAGCAGTGGGACGAGGCGGAGAAGTATTTCAACGCCGTGCTGAAGTTCATTCCGGACGACCCGCCGGCCACGCGCTATCTCAAGCGCTGTTCCGACATGAAGGCCAAACCGCCGGCGCCCGACTGGGACGGCGTGTTCGTGGCCACGGAGAAGTAGCGCCCCGCGCCGCCGACAGGGCGCGCATTGCACCGCCGCGCGCGGTGGGGCCTCGACACCTCACCGCGGCGGATTCCCGCCTGAGCTTCCAACACGACGTTTGCCGGGGGTCTGCAGGGAGTGTGCAGGGAACGCGGCCGTGGGGGCGCCGCGTGGAGCGACGCGGACGGATCAGCCGTTGCCGGCCAGACGGTGGACGGGGGCGGGCTGTTCCGCGGGCGCCTTGGGGGGCGGCTCCTCGCGGCCGACGGCCTGGGCCATGGCCTTGAAGCGCGCGCGGCCGGTGGCCGTGGGGTAGTCCCTGTTGAGGCAGGCCATGCACAGGCTGCTTTCCGGCACCCCGACCGCCTTGAGCAGGCGCGCCACGGGCAGGTAGGACAGGCTGTCGGCGCCGATGTCGCGCGCCATGCGCTCCAGCAGCGCCTTGGGCAGCTCGCCCGTGCGCGGGGCGTCCAGGTAGTGCGGGGCGAACAGCTCGGTCACCGTGGGCATGTCGATGCCGTAGAAGCAGGGGCCCATGATGGGCGGATTGCCGATGCGCACGTGAATCTCGCGCGCCCGCCCGAACTCCTTCATGTCCCGCACCACCCGGCGCAGCGTATTGCCGCGCACCAGCGTATCGTCCACCAGGAAGATGCGCTTGCCTTCGATGATCTCGCGCAGGGGCGTGAACTTGAGCCGCACCGATTCGGCCCGGTTGCCTCCGTTGATGAACGTGCGGCCCACGTAGCGATTGCGCAGCAGCCCTTCCATCACGGGCAGCCCCAGGTGATAGCCGAAGGAGCTGGCCACGGCGTTGGCCGTTTCCGGCACCGAGACCACCAGGCAGTCCTCCTTGTCCTGCAGGGCCTCCATCTCCGCCAGCTCGCGCCCGATGGCGTGGCGCACCTTGTACACCGAGCGCCCCTCCAGGTTGGAGGCCAGGTTGGAGAAGTAGACCCATTCGAAGTAGCAGTAGGCCCGGCGCCCTTCGGGGGCGTAGCGCTCCACGCGGTAGCCGTCGCGGTTGGCGATGAGCACCTCGCCGGGCTCGAGCGTGCGGTAGTCCTCGATGCCCAGGTTGGTCATCACCACGCTTTCCGAGGCGGCGACCAGCAGCCCGTCGCGCACGCCGTAGCACAGGGGCTTGATGCCCACCGGATCGCGCACCACCACCAGGTCGCCCACGGCGTTGAGGAACGTGATGTTGTAGGCCCCGTCGAAGACCTTGCTCAGGTTGCGGAACATGGTCACGAAATTCGGCGGCTCGTCCCCGCGCATCTCGCGGTTGATGTAGTGCATCATCACCTCCGTGTCCGTGTGGTAGGTGATGTGGTAGCCGCTGGCCTCGAGCTGGGCCTTGAGATGAGCGTAGTTGGCCAGGTTGCCGTTGAAGCCGATGGCGAACCACTTGGACATGCGGCCGTGCACGCGCTCGAAGGGCTGGGCCAGCGAATCGTCCTCGGCGCCGCTGGTGGCGTAGCGCGTGTGGCCGATGGCCGCGACGCCGCCGTACTCCTCCATGATGCGCGAGCCCTTGGCGGGGTTGTTCAGCCGGAACACCTCGTGCACGGTGCCCAGCTCCTTGTGGGTCTGGATGATGCGGTCGCGCTGCGGATTGTAGCTGGTCAGGCCGGCGGAAAGCTGGCCCCGGTTCTGCAGGGCCAGCAGCCCCCGCACCACCACCGGCGCCACGTTGCAGCCGGGCTCGGGCTGGCCCATCTGATAGGCGGCGACAATCCCGCACTCTTCCCTTAGACGATCCATGGCAGGCGCCGCTCCCGAAGTGATCCGGCGTTCGTCGATCG
Source organism: Candidatus Lambdaproteobacteria bacterium (assembly GCA_016199125.1). Lineage (GTDB taxonomy): Bacteria > SAR324 > SAR324 > SAR324 > JACQKK01 > JACQHH01. The sequence goes on along the minus strand of JACQHH010000096.1, from coordinate 33,278 downwards.
TGAGCATATGGTGTGATTTGGCTTGGAGCCAAGCCTATCAACTATCATAATGCACCCTGCAAGGGTACCGCCGCAAGGCGGCCCCGTGTGGCGGCCGGTCGGCGTCGGTGTCGCAAGGCGGCCGCCGCGGCGCCACGGTGAACCGCGCCGGGTGGACTTCCCTACTCCGCAAGTGGCCTCGCTAATACACCTCGGTGAGCAGCACCTCGTAGGCTTCCTGCAGCCTGAGGAACCCCTGCACCGTCCCGCCCTGATCGGGATGGGTCTCCTTGACCTTGCGGCGATAGGCGTTCTTCACGTCCAGCAGCGAGGCGCCGGGGGCCAGGCCCAGCACTTCGTAGTGGCTCTGGTGCTGCGCGGCGTTGCGGCCATAGGGCGGGGGACGGCCCTGGCCGTTGCCGGCGGCGCGGTGCGGCCGGCGGGCGTCCTTGCCGGGGGCCTGGGTGGCCTGCTCGAATTCGCTGCGGGAAGTGTACACGCCCAGCCGCCGCGCGGCGCCGGCCATGTTGCGCGCGAACGCGATCAGCCGCGATTCGATCTCCTCCATCTCCGGCGGCGGCTGCTTCCAGAAGCTGTCCTTGGAGAGCTCCTGCAACATCACGCGGGCCGTGGCGCGCAGGTAGTCGGATTCGAACTGGTCGTAGACCGTCTGGCGCTGGGCGGCGGTGAAGGGGCGGGTCTGAATGCGGCGGATCAGACGCCGCAGGTGCTCCTCGGACCACGTGTCGTCGGGCCGCAGCACCTGGGCCAGCTCGGCCTCGTCCATGGTCTCGTAGGCCTCGATGCGCTGCATGAGGAAATCTTCCAGGGCCAGGTACACCTCCTGCCGGTGCTGCGGCAGGAAGACCAGCCCCGATTCGCGCACGCGCTGGGGGTCCCAGCGGAAATCGCAGCGTTCCAGAATGCGCAGCAGCACCTCGTCGTGCTGCGGTCCGATGGTCTGGTAGATCGAGGTGGCGTGCTCCCGGTCGAAGTGCGTGTACCACTGCCACAGCACCTCCCGGGACGGCAGGTTGGACTTGAGCAGGAAGTGCAGCGAGACGGCCGAGACCTGCTCGTAGAAATAGTCGCCCTTGCCGTCGACGCGGATCTTGCCGTGGTGCTCGGCCAGGAAATGCAGCACCTCGGGCGTGTAGTCCCGCGTGGCGGAGGAGGCGGCGGCGGTCTGGAGGGGACGGGCGCGGGGCGCCGTGCGGCGCCGGCCCTGGGTCGGTTTCATGAGGGGTCAGGCCGGCGTGTCGGAACCGTCGAAGAGCAGCGGCTCAAGTCCGTAGAAAAGTTCGGTGGCGGAGACCACTTTTTTCACGGCCAGCAGCACGCCGGGCATGAAGCTCTCGCGGCTGACGGTGTCGTGGCGGATGCGCAGCGTTTCGCCCAGCCCGCCCAGGATCACTTCCTGGTGCGCCACGTGGCCCGGCAGCCGCACCGAGTGGATGGGCACGGCATAGCCCCGGGCCCCGCGGGCGCCGGGCTGCAGCTCCTTGGATTCCACCTTCGGCGCCGGGCGTTGGGGCCGGGCCGCGGCGATGCGCTCGGCGGTGGCGATGGCCGTGCCCGAGGGCGCCTCGGCTTTGCCGTCGTGGTGCAGCTCGATGATCTCCACGTGGGGCAGCAGCTTGGCCGCCTCGGCGGCGAAGCGCATCATGAGCAGGGCGCCCAGGGCAAAGTTGGGGGCGATCACGCCGCCCAGCTTCCGCTCGCGGCACTGCGCCTGCAGCCTGGCCACCTCCTCGGGCGTGAAGCCCGTGGTGCCGACCACCGGATGCACCCCGGCGGCCACGATGATCGAGGCATTGGCGAAGGCCGCGGCGGGCGCGGTGAAGTCGATCGCCACCTGGGCCTGGGCGGAGCGGAGGGTCGCGGCCAGGTCGTCGCCCAGGTCGGTCTGGCCCACCAGCTTCAGCGCGGCATCGGCCTGCACGGCCGCCACCACCTGGCGGCCCATGTTGCCCTTGGCGCCATTCACCACTACGCGAATCGCCATGGCCCGAATCCTGTTGAAGGCGCGCCGCGGCAGGTGCCGCCGCCCCACGCGACGCAGCGCCGCGCGCGGAACCGTGCGGCACGAGCGCCGGCCCGGCGTCCCGCCCCGGACGGCCTACTGCCGGTCCGAGCGGATTTCGCTGGTCGCGTCGATGCCGCCCCGCACGTTATACACGGTTTTCACACAAAGAAATTCGGGTTGCAATAAAGCGTGCAGGTCGTTGTAGAGCCGTGCGGTGGCGGGTTCCTGAAAGATGCCCACGTTGCGGAAGGAGACGATGTAGTACTTGAGCGACTTCAGTTCCACGATGGTGCGGGCCGGAATGTATTCGATGGAGAGGGTGCCATAGTCCGGCAGGCCGGAGTAGGGGCAGACCGCCGAAAACTCCCGCGTCTCGTAGACGATGCGCTGCCGCGGCCCCTGGTAGGGAAACGTCTGCAGCAGGTCGCTGCGGATGTGTTCCTCCGACTCGAATTGCAGGATGCGGCCTTCCGCGTAGGAAGGATCGGTCACGTCCATGTCAGTTGGCCATGATGTTGAAGCCGCCGTCGACGTAGAGGGTCTGGCCCGTGATGCCCGAGGCCGCGTCGCTGAGCAGGAAGGCGGTGGCCCGCGCCACCTCGTCCTGGGTCACGTTGCGCTCCAGGGCCGCGTGCTCCCCGGCCACCTTGAGCATCTCGCCGAATTTCTTGATGCCGGAGGAGGAGAGCGTGCGGATGGCCCCGGCCGAGAGCGCGTTGCAGCGGATGTTCTGCGGGCCCAGCTCGCGGGCCAGGTAGCGCACGCTGGCTTCCAGGGCGGCCTTGGCCGGGCCCATGACATTGTAGTTGGGCACGGCCAGCACGGCGCCGATGAAGGTCATGGTGACCATGCTGCCGCCGCCGTGCTTGAGCATCAGCGGCACGGCCCCGCGGGCCACGGGCACCATGGAGTAGGCGCTGATGTCCAGCGCCATGTGCCAGCCTTCGCGCGCCGTCTGGGTGAAGGGCCGCTCCAGGTCGGCGCGGTCGGCGAAGGCCACGGAGTGCACCACGAAGTCCAGGCCGCCCCAGGCCTTGTCCAGGGCCTGGAACGCCGCGGCGACCTGCTCGTCGCTGGTCACATCCATGGGCAGGATCTGCGTGGCGTTGACCGTGGCGCCCATCTCGCGCACGTTCTGCTCGAAGCGCCCCTTGGGATCGGGCCCGTACGTCAGGGCCAGCTCGGCCCCCAGGGCGTGCAGTTGCAGGGCGACCGCGGCCGCGATGCTGCGCTGATTCGCCACGCCCAGGATCACGCCCCGCTTGCCCGTAAAATCAATCATGACGACTCCATAACCTGAGCACCCTCGCGGGGACCCTGAACACGCCTCGGTGCAACGGCTTGCGCCATCCGCTCGTCGGCACGCCCCAGCCCAATGGCTGAAGAAAATCGCCCAGCGCCAGGGATCGCCAGCGGCGCTGCTGCGCGATTACATTTAATAGCCTATTCGCGACAAGGGGCCAATGCCTCATGTGCCACACCAGCAGCGCGCTGCCCAGCGGCGACGCCGCGAGGCGGCGAAAGACGCGGTCGAAGAGGCGGTAGTGGGTCAGCAGGGCCTGGCGGCCGCGGTCGAAGCGCTCGGCGTGCCGGTCGGCGCGGGCCGGCTCGCGCAGCAGCTCGCGCAGCACCGGCACGGCCAGCTCCGCGCTGCGCAGGGCCAGGGAGATGCCCAGGCCCAGGCAGGGGTCGATGCCCCCGCCCGCATCGCCCAGCAGCAGCATGCCGCGTACGTGAAAGCGGCGCGGCTCGAACAGGGGATGATACCAGCCCAGCACGGGCGAGGCCGCCACGGCGCCTGCGCACCAGTGCCCATAGGGCGAGGCGCGCAGGAACGCCTCGTAGCGCGGAAAGATCTCGCGATAGCCCGCGCGCGTGGTCATGGTGGTGGCCAGCAGCGTGTCGCCGCCCACGGGCGTGAGGTAGATGTCGCAGGGGGGGAAGAGTCCCACGCACACGCGCTCCATGCCTGCCGCCCGCGGACCGCGCAGGTGCAGGCGCACGCCCATGCGGTAGCCGGTGGGATGCAGCGCGGCCCCGGCCTGGCGCGCCAAGTGCCCGTTGACGCCGTCGGCCGCCACCACGGCGCGCCCCAGGCGCACGCCGCCCGCGGTGCGCAGGCCCACGATGCGCCCTCCGCGTTCCACGGGCCCCAGCACCCGCTCCTGGGCGATGCGCACGGCGCCGGTGGCCAGGGCGGCCTGTTGCAGGGCGTCGATGAGCACCGTGCGCCGCAGTCCGCGGCCCAACGCCCCGCCGTCGAAGTCCAGCAGGGCGTGCTGCCGGCGGGTGTCGTAGCACAATCCGCGGAAATAGGCGCCGGGCAGCTCGTCCGGATCGATGTCCAGCCGGCGCAGCGCGTTCAGGCCGAGGGGCATCAATCCTTCGCCGCAGACCTTGTCGCGCGGCGCGGGCACCTTGTCCAGCAGCAGCACGCTGTGGCCCAGGCGGCCCAGTTGCAGGGCCAGCGCCAGACCGGCCACCCCGGCCCCGGCAATGAGAATGTCCGCGTCCCGTTGCATGTTCCCCCACAGCCTTCGTCGTCCGGCCCGCTCTCCCCGCCCGGCGCCTGGGGCCCGGGCGGCTTGCGGGGGCGCGTGAATTCCCGCAGAATGTTGCGGCGCTTACGCGCGCGGCACCGCCGCCCGCGACCTCGCCACCGCTCCGCGGCCGGCGAACCCGCCGTGCAACGGCCACACCGGCCGCTCCCCGGCCCAGCGGCGGACCGGCCCGCAGGCCGGCTCCACGCGCGCCCCGGGCCACCCGACCCGCCCGGCCGCGCCCGCCCACTCCCACACTCTACATAGACCGACCCATGAACATCAGTGAACTATTCCACCAAGCGGAGTCCGCGCTGACGCGGGGCGAAGCCGCCATGCAGGCCGTGCTGCGGGGCCTGGCGGGGCAGGTGGTCTCGCAAGGCCGCGTGGACATGCAGCGCCTGGACGCCGTGCAGCCCGAAGCCTTCCGCATGGCCCAGGTGCACGCCCAATGCCGCGCCGCCCGCGAGATGATGAGCTACGGGCAGCAGGGCGAGCTGGAGGCGCTGCTGGCCGCGGGCTTTGGCGGGCTGACCCTGAACCTGCTGCGCGAGCAACTGCCGCACCTGGGGCTGCGCCTGGACCGCGCCGCGGCGGAGATGCGCGCCTTCGCCGGCGACAACGCCGTGGACGGGCTGATCCGCGAGACGGCCGGCGACGCGTTCAATTCGGCCCTGCTGGCCATGATGCGCGAGCGCCAGAGCGACGGCAGCGACCGCCTGGGCGAGGATCACCGCATGCTCAAGCGCTCGTTCCGCACCTTCGCCGAGCGCGAAGTCAAGCCCATGGCCGAGAAGTTCCACCGCGAGGACCTGCTCATTCCGGACGAGCTCATCCGGCGTGTGGCGGAGCTGGGCTGCTTCGGCCTGTCCATCCCCCAGGAATACGGCGGCTTCCAGGAACGCCCGGACAACCTGGGCATGGTGGTGGTCACCGAGGAGCTGTCGCGCGGGGCGCTGATCTTCGGCAGCCTCATCACGCGCCCGGAGATTCTCTCCAAGGCCCTGCTGGTGGGCGGCACGGAGGCGCAGAAGCGGCGCTGGCTGCCCAAGCTGGCCTCGGGCGAGAACATGGTGGGCGTGGCCGTGACCGAGCCGGACTTCGGTTCGGACGTGGCCAGCATGGGCGTGACCGCCGGCCCCGTCGAGGGCGGCTGGCTGATCAACGGCACCAAGACCTGGTCCACCTTTTCCGGCCGCGCCGAATTGCTGGCCCTGCTGGCGCGCACCGAGAGCGACCCGGCCCTGGGGCACCGGGGCCTGAGCCTGTTCGTGGTGGAAAAGCCGGCCTACGACGGCCACGCCTTCGAGCACGTCAACCCCCGGGGCGGCGTGCTGCGCGGGCGGGCCATCGCCACCCTGGGCTACCGGGGCATGCACTCCTTCGAGCTCAACTTCGACGACTACTTTGTGCCGGCCGAAAACCTGATCGGCGAGGCCCAGGGCCGCGGCAAGGGATTCTACCTGCAGATGGAGGGCTTCTCCGGGGGGCGCATGCAGACCGCCGGGCGGGCGCTGGGCGTGATGCAGGCCGCCTTCGAGCTGGCCCGCGACTATGCCGCCAGCCGCAAGGTCTTCGGCAAGGCCCTGGGCGACTATCCCCTCACCCGCGAGAAGCTGGCGCGCATGGCGGTGACTGTGCAGGGCTGCCGCCAGATGGCCTATGCCGCCGCGCGCCTGCTGGACGACGGACGGGGCAAGCTGGAGGCGTCCATGGTCAAGTTCCTGGCCTGCCGCCAGGCGGAGTGGATCACGCGCGAGGCCCAGCAGCTCCACGGCGGCATGGGCTATGCGGAGGAGTTTCCCGTCTCACGGCTGTTCCTGGATGCGCGCGTGCTGAGCATTTTCGAGGGCACGGAGGAAATCCTGGCCCTGCGCGTGATCATGCCCGCCGTGCTCAAGGACGTGCTGGACGCCGCCTAGCCGTTCGGCCCGGCGCGGCGGCATGGGGTGCGGTTGGCGGGAAGGTTACTTGTGGTTCGGCGCGACGCGCTGCTCGTATTCGTGGACGTTGCGGTGCAGGTTGCCGAGCATTTCGGCGATGTCCCCGTCGATCTTGCACAGCAGCTCGAAGAGCCCCATGCAGGCGAACTTGATGAACCCGGCCTGGGCGGCGTTGACGTCCATGGAATCGGGATCGTTGAGCGGCCCCACCTCCAGGTGCTGCGCCTTTTCCCGCTCGCCCTGACGCCAGAACTCCTGCATGACGCGCGCCCCCCAGAAGCGGGCCAGGTGAAAGGGCTTGGTGGTGTTGGCAATGTCGGCCGCCTTGATCAGGCTGCCGGTGATCAGCTCCAGGAACCGGCGGTCGTTGAAGCGCGTGCGGCTGGCCAGGATGGCCGCATCCAGGCGGTCCAGGAAGTCCTGGTGCCGCGAAAAATCCGTGGCCAGCACCAGCATGGCGATCTTGTGCCGCGCATCCTTTTCCGCCTTGCCGCCCAGCGCGGCGAAAATGTTGAGCTGCGGATCGTCCAGGAAGGCGTTGGTCACCTCGACCGAGTTGTTCTCCAGCACGGAGACATTGTTGAACTTGCGCGCCAGCGGGGAGCGGGTCTTGATCTCCCACTGGTTGTCGTGGCCCGGATGATCCACGTCGTGCACCAGGGCCGACACCAGCAGCAGGAAGCGCTCCCAATCCGAAAGGTTCTTGTGGAACACCGGGCGCGTGATGAGCCAGCCCATGGTGTTGCAGGTGTCCACGGCGTGGTTGAGATTGTGATAAGGATTGGCGTGGTATTGCTGCGCGACGCGATGGGTGAACGAGCGCAACGCCTTGGGCTTCACGCCGACCCGGCGCGCGGAACCTTCCCATTGGAAAATGGACGCCATCAACTCTTCCAGCTCCGAGTGCGAGCGAATGGAAAGGATGGGCAGGGTCAGGTCGAATTCCATTGCCGTTCCGTTACACGACGTCCGCCCGTGCGCGGCTGGCATATTGCGACAGCCCATGGGCCTCCGCGCGGCGTCCGAGTGCGCGTCGAAATCAACAGAATTCCTAGCGTACCCAATAATTGCCAACGGTTTCAATCCTATGCTTAAATTTCAGGAAAATCGCAAGGATTGACGCGGATTTCCGCAACGCGCGAGCGAGCGCAGCTCGTCGCGCCAGCCACGCCCCGCCCGCCCTTTTGCGCCGGATTGAATCATGGCCGCACAGGACCCTGCCGCCCCCGAGGAGGACGTCGCACGCGCCCCAGGCAATGTGGAGGCCCTGCGCGGAGAGGCTCCCGTCAAGCTGCGGCTGATGAAGGTGGAATCGGAGTTCCGCCACAACACGCGCACCCTTCCCCGCCAGGAACGCGACAAGTTCACGAGCATGCTGTGGAACAGCATCCGGCTGGATTTCGGTCCCAAGACCACCATCGCCCAACTGGTCGGCTCGGATCAGAAGGCGGCCCTGAGCTACGAGCACGAGGACGCGCTCAAGCACACGGTGGATTACTATCGCAGCAAGGTGGACCACCGCGAACTGTTGCGCGTGCTGCGCTTTTATTCGGCTTATTTTCTGCAGCAGGCGCGCCGCGAGCACAAGTTTTCCAAGCAGTTGTTCCTGCTGTTCAAGGCGGCGGACATGCTGCGCATGCTGAGCCAGTACAGCCCCTTCGCCATCAGCGCCGACGCCGAAACGCTGGTCTACGCCATCTTCGCCGACCTGGGGAGCCAGCGGCCCGCGCAGTTCAAACCCTATTTCGCGGCGGAGCAGGACATCATCAAGGCGGTGCGGCGGCTGGCCGTGTTTCCTTCCGACCACCGGGCGCGGGAGCGCCTGGCCGAGTTGTACTACCAGCAGACCAGCTTCTACGACGCCTTCGTGCAGTTCAGCTTCCTCTCGCGCATCTACCCCAAGATGCCCATTGCCGGCGACACGCGCCGCGGCGCCAAGTATCTGCAGATGGCCAACATCGTCCAGGAGCTGGCGCACGTGCCGCGCAACCGGCTGGGGGACGCGCGCAAGCTGCGCAACTTCATCGACCGCTACAACCGCGATCACGGCGGCAAGGGCATGCTGCCCCTGCCCAACAGCGACCCGGCGCGCATCCAGAAGTCCATGGCCTCCATGCTGCCCGCCGCCGACGCGCTCTACCGCCAGACCCTGGCCGTCACGCGGCTGGGGGCGCCGCGGCTCACCGAGGCCGCGCTGAAGCTGGGGCAGAACCTGGATCAGGAGGGGCGGCCCAAGGAGGCCCTGGCCGTGCTGCTGGAGCACAAGGCGCTGCTGGCCAAGATCGGCGCATCGGCGACGGCCTGGGAGCGGCGCCTGGAATACATCAACCAGGTGGTTGCCGTCGCCATGAAGCTGCAGCGGCGGGACGCGCTGAACCTCGCGCTGGAGGAGCAGCGCGATTTCCGCGTGGAGCTGGAGCGGGTGCAGCAGAACACCAAGGCCCGCAAGACCGTGGCCGAGTCCGACGAGGAGATGGTCTGAGCCGGCCGGCGGGCAGGCGCCACGGCGCCCGCGCCGGATGGAGCACACCCCTCGCGGCGGCCGGCTATGCGCCGGCGGCGGCCTGCCGCGCCTTGACGATCTTTTCGGCGATGGGGCCGGGCACCTCGTCGTAGCGCACGAATTTCTGCGTGAAGAAGCCCTGGCCCGAGGTCATGGCGCGCAGATCGATGGCATAGGTGAGCATTTCGCCCATGGGCACCTCGGCCCGCACCACCTGGTTGCGGCCGCGCGTGTCCATGCCCAGCACGCGTCCGCGCCGGCTGTTGATATCGCCCATCACGTCGCCCATGTAGTCGGCGTGCACGACGATCTCCAGTTCCATGATGGGCTCCAGCAGCACCGGCCGGGCGCCCTCCATGCACTTCTTGAAGGCCATGGACCCGGCGATCTTGAAGGCCATCTCCGAGGAATCCACCTCGTGGAAGCTGCCGTCGTAGACGGTGGCGTCGATGCCGATCACCGGGTAGTCGGCGATGATGCCCTTGGCCATGGCCTCGACGATGCCCTTCTCGATGGCCGGAATGTAGGTGCGCGGAATGGCCCCGCCCACGACGGCGTTGTGAAACTCGAGCTGCTCCGCGGCGCCGTTGGGCTTCAGCTCCAGCCAGCAGTCGCCGTATTGTCCGCGGCCCCCGGTCTGCTTCTTGTACTTGCCCTGGGCCTTCTGCCTGGCGCGGATGGTTTCGCGGTAGGGCACGCGGGGTGTGCCGAAGGTGGCCGTGATGTTGAACTCGCGCTTGAGCCGCTCCAGCACCAGGTCCAGGTGGATCTGCCCCATGCCGCTGACCAGGAAGTCGCCGGTCTCCTTGCTGTGCGTGAACTTGAGGGTCTGGTCTTCCTCGATCATGCGGTGCAGCGCCGAGGAGAGCTTGTCCTCCTCGCCCTTGCCGCCGAGCTGCAAGGCATAGGTCAGCACGGGATCGGGGAAGGGCACCGGCATGAACTCCACCTTGGCCTTGGGCGCGCAGAGGGTGTTGCCCGTGGCGGTGTGGGCCAGCTTGGGCAGCACGCCCAGCTCGCCCATCTGCAGCTCGCCGACCTCCTTCTGCTCGCGGCCCAGCAGCTTGAAGAGGTGCGCGGGGCGCTCCATCTCCCCCGAGGATGCATTGAGAATGTCCGTGCCGGGCGTGAGGGTGCCGGACATGACGCGGATCATGCTCAGCTTGCCGGCGTAGTGGTCGATCTTGGTCTTGAAGACCAGGCCCGAAAAGTCGGCCAGCTCCTCGTGATCCGCGGCAAAGCCTTCGCCCACCTCGGCCGGGCCGATCTTGTGGGCGTGGCGCGCCGCCGCATCGGGCAGCAGGTCGACCAGGGCGCCCAGCAGGCGGTCGATGCCGATGGCCTTGGTGGCCGAGACGCACAGCACGGGCACCAGCTTGCCGGTGCGCGTGCCGGCCGTGAGCCCGGCGCGGATCTCCTCCGGGGTGAGCTGCTCGGTCTCCAGGTACTTCTCCAGCAGCTCGTCGTCGCACTCGGCGGCCGATTCCACCAGCTTGAAGCGCAGCTCCTGGGCGGCGTCCTTCAGGTCGGCCGGAATCTCGGTCCGCTTGGGCTTGTCCGGGATGCCGTAGTCGTAGGCCGCCATGTCCAGCAGGTCGATCACGCCCTGAAACTTGTCGGCCTGGCCCCAGGGAAGCTGGGTGGCGATGAGCCGGCCGTCGAACATGGCATTGAGACTTTCCAGGCGGGCCGCGAAGTTGGCCTGCTCGCGGTCCAGCTTGTTGACCACCAGCAGGCGCGGCGCACGCTGCCGCTCCAGGTGGGTCCACAGCAGCTCCATCTCGCTCTGGATGCCGGGCTCGGCGCTGGCCACCATCACCACGCCGTCGGCCACGCGAATGGCGCCCACCGTGCCGCCGATGAAGTTCATGGACCCGGGGGTGTCTACGAAATCGAGCTGGTGGCCGTTCCAGGTGAGGAAGGCCAGCGCCGACTGCGTGCTGGTGCGGTGCTCCTTCTCCTCCGCTTCCCAGTCCAGCACGGAGCTGCCGCTGTCCACGCTGCCCATCTTGGCGATGGCGCCGGCGCGGAACAGCATGGCTTCGCCGAGCGACGTCTTCCCTCCACCGCTGTGGCCCACCACGGCTATCGAATAGATTCCCATGGAACCAATCCTCCGCAAGATGAGGCGCGCGCCGGCCGCGTCCCGGAGCGTCCCCGGCCAGGGGGTCTACCCACGTAGGTGCCGTGCAGCGTCACGCCCGGGCGGGCGCTGTGCCTCAGGTCGGATGGTGGGCTCACGTCCGTGAGTCGGCTGGCCATTCTGCTGCGGCCCTTCCCTGGCCGAACCCGGCGGGCGTCGGCGTGCGCCAAGGCGGACCCGCAAGGCATGGAAGCAGAAATTAGCCAACGCAAGGGGGAATGTAAAGAACTTCCCGCGCCCCGCGCGGATCAGCCCGGGACGATCTTCTTCTGCAGGAACGAATACCAGTTCGGCCGTGAAAACAGCGCCTTGTCCAGTGCGAAGAGCTGAGCCCGGCGCAGGCCGATGGATTCCTTGAGAATCTGGGGAGACTTGATGTTGCCTTCGAGCATGATGGGGATCTTGGAGGACTTGGCCACCCATTCGGCCAGGGTTTCCTCCGTGTCGAAGAACTTGTTCAGCACGTGGATGTTCACCGGGTGCAGCAGGTCCACTTTGGCCGAGTTGAGCGCCTTGAGCATGCCTTTCAGGTCTTCCTCGGTGAACCCGTCCTCCAGCTTGTCGTAGATGGTGAACAGATAGGAGATGGGAATGTTGGAGGTGGTGCGCGCCTTGATGGCCTTGACGATGTCCACGCTGAGCTGCATGCGCGCCGCGATGCTGCCGCCGTAGCCGTCGTCGCGGGCGTTGAAGCGCGTGGAAAGGCACTGGTCCAGCAGGAACTGCTGGGCGCCGTTGATTTCGATGAAGTCGGCTTCCACCTCCTCCGCCCGTTCGGCCGCATGCACGAAGAACAGCACGATCTCCTCCACGTCCCCCTCGTCGAACTCGCGGCAGGTGTCGTAGTCCTTGCCGAAGTTCATCACCGAGGGGCCGATGGGCTGTTCGCCGGCCAGGGCTTCGGAGGTCTTCGCGCCGGCATGAGACAGCCGCAGGCCCACCACGGCGCCCTCGGCCTGGATGGCCTTGACCAGGCGATACAGGCCCTCGATGTGCCGTTCCTCGGAAATGCCGAGCTGGGTCATGTGCGCGCGGCCCTGGGTGGCCACATAGGCCGATTCCACCAGCACCCCGCCCACCCCTTCCCGCGCCATGTTCACGTAGTAGTCCATGAGGTGCGGCGAGACCGTGCCATCGCGGTTGGCCATGTTCTCGTGGAAGGGCGCAAACACGATGCGGTTGGGCATCTGCATGTGCTCCATCACGTAGGGCTCAAACAACGACGCTTCCGCCATGGGTGGATGTTTTTGCAAGGCGCTTCCTCTTCTGCTGGGGTGGTGGTGGCGAATCCGGGCCGCGGGCCGCGGCGGCAATCGTTCAGTCTAGCAGATAATTCGCACAATTTCAGGCCCGCCTCCATCTGTGCCCCACAACTCCGGGGTTGACGGATAGGCGTATATTTGTTTACCATTTGCCGGTAGGTCAAGGCAAGCCGTCACCCCAGCGGGAGGTCCGACCCATGTGGCACATCGCGTCGCTCCACGTCGCGCCGCGGCGCGGGCATCCGCCTGCACGGGGCAGGGCGCCGGCTGCCCTGCCGGCCCTGCTGCGGGCCCTGCTGCCGGCGCTGGCCGCGGCGGCGCTGGCGCTGGGGTCGGGCGACGCCCGGGGCGACGCGCCGCGTGGGCCCGTGGTCGAGCTGGAGCGGGTGCCGGTCAGCGTGCTGGACGGCGACACCTTCGACGTGGACCTGGACGGCAACGGGCACATCGACCTGCGTCGCGAGCGCGTGCGGCTGCTCTACGTGGATACGCCCGAACTGCACGATTCGCCCAAAGGCCAGGATCTGCGCCACGGGCAGCCCGCCAAGGCGGCATTGGAGCAACTGCTGGCCGGCGCGGCGCTGCGGTTGGAGCTGGCGCCCGAGCCCGACCGTTACGGCCGTTCACTGGCGCTGGTGTGGGCCGGGGCGGTGGAGATCAACCTGCGCCTGATCGCCCAGGGACACAGCTATTTCGACACGCGCTACGCCCTGCCGGCGCGTTACGAGGACTACGCGGAGGCGGAAGGCGCGGCGTTCAGCGCCCGGCGGGGCATCTGGTCCACGAAAAAATCGCGCACGCGCTACCTGGCGCGTCTGCGGCGCGAGGGCAAGACGCCCCGCGCGCGCGACAACGCCCTCTTTGCCCCGGGGGTGCAGCGTGCCGAGCGCATGCGGCCGGACGATTTCAACGGGCGCTACGTGCTGGTGGAAGGGCGCGTGCTGCGCGTGCGCGCGCTGAACAACGAGGTGTGGGAGGCGCTGCTGGCCGGTGCGCGCGCCGACCGTCCGCTGCGCGCGGTGGCCCTGCCGCCGGCGGGCGCCCGCGTGGGCGTGGCGCGCTGGCGCGCGGATACCCGCGTGCGGCTGGAGGGCTTCGTGCGGCCGTATCGCGGGCAGGCGGAGCTGCAGATTCACGTGGCCCACGTGCTGGACGGCACCAAAGCGCCATGAGGACCGCCCGCGCCGCGGCACCTCGGCGTTGCCCTGGGCGGCAATATCGTCTATTCGTGGCAGATGACCTTCCACCGCGCGCACGACGCCGCACGCGCTCCCACCAAGGCCCCAGCATGACGCAACACCCGGATCACACGACCTGCGGCCCCGGCGGGCGCTCCCCGCGGCCCTTGGCCGGACTGGCGCTGGCGTTGCTGCTGGCCTGGGTGCTGCCGGCCGCCCCCAGGGCGGCGCAGGCCGCGCAGGAGCTGTCCACCGATGCCCAGCATCAGGGGCTGATCGCCTTTGGCGACTTCCAAATCTTCCCCCAGAACCGCCGCGGCAACGGCGTCTATGCCAACAACCGGCTGATCTTCAATCTGCCCGAAGAGACGGTGGTGTATGTGCAGCCGCTGCCGCAGCCGGGGCGCATGGTGTACCTGGCCAAGAACGAGCAGGGGCAGGCGCGTCTGGGCGTCGTGCTGGGCGCACGCGATCCCGAGCCCCGCGTAACCAGGCTGGGCGCGCGCTACTTCCACGCGGTGATGGTGGTCGACGGCGTGGTCTACAAGAAAGTGTACTTCGTGACGGCCGAGGACACGGTCGTCGACCTGCTGCCCAGCTCCAAGACCGCGGACGGGTTGACCCTGGGGCCGGGCGGGCTGCTGTTCTACCACGTGGCGGCGGCGAACCACGAGGAGCAGGACGGCAAGCCGGTCAGTACGTTCGACCTGCGCGTGCACCTGGTGCCGCCGGACGGCGAGCAGGCGCGCCACCTGGGCTATCCGATCCTCAATTCCCTGCCGCGGCTGGACATGGAGTGGATCGACGCCAACCGCATCCGCTACCGTCTCTCCGACGGCCGCGAGGGCGCGCTGAGCGTTTCGCAGTTCCAGTAGGCTCCCCAGGCCCGGGAGATCCTGCGCCGGTGCCGCACCGTGCGCGGCCCCGGCCCCCGCCCGAGTTCCGCCGTATGCCCACGCGTTCCGCGCCTGCCGAGCAGCGTCCGCTGACATTCGTCACCGGCGACGGGCTGACCCTGCGCGGCGTGATCGGGGGCGGAACGTCCGCGCACGGTGCGGACGGCGCCCCGCCGCGCGTGCTGTTTCTTCCGGGAGTGGGCTTTCCGGTGCAGTGCTACGTGCCGGCGCTGACGCCGCTGTTCGCGCGCACGGTCGTGGCCGGGCTGAACCACCGCGGGCACGGCGACAGCGACAATCCCCAGGCGCTGCGCGGCTGGCCGCCCTACCGGCAGGACATCCACGACTTCATCCGCCAGCGCATGCAGCCCCCGGTGATCCTGGGCGGCCATTCCTTCGGCTCCATGCTGAGCCTGTGGCTGGCGGCCGAATGTCCCGAGTTGGTCGACGGACTGCTGTTGCTGGATCCCCTCTATCCCGGCACGCCCGCCGAGCCCTGGCCGCCTCACGCCCTGGAACGCGCCCAATATCTGTTGCAGACGACCCACACGCGGCGCAGCCGCTGGCCCAGCCCCGAAGAGGCCGAAACAGCGTTGCGCGGGCGCGGCGTGTTCGCCGGGTGGTGCGAGGCCGCGCTGCAGGCTTATCTGCGGGTAGGGCTGCTCCCCAGCGGCGAAGGGCGGGCGGTGCAACTGGCTTGTCCGCTGGAGGTGGAGCGGGAGTTGTTCAGCGACGAGCGCCTGCAACACAGTTGGGACTGGGTGCCGCAGGTGCGCGCCCCGGTGGCCATTTTGCGCGGCGCCACGTCCCACGTGTCCCTGCACCACCACTACCGCGCGCTGGCCGCGAGCTTTGCGCTGGCCAGCGTATTCACGGTGCGCGGGGCGCACACGTTTCCCATGGAACAGCCGGCGGCGACCGGCGAGGCGCTCGTGGCGGCCTGCACCCTGCTGGAGCGCAGCCGCGGCGGCACGGTCGGCGGATTGTGAACCCGGCCCCGGCTCAGGCCAAGCGCAGGCGCCGGGTCAGCTCGGCGGCCAGGGATTCGGCGCATTCCGTCTCGTCGCCGGCGCCGGTGTCCAGGGCGATGTCCGCCTGGGCATAGAGCGCCGTCCGCCCGGCCAGGAGCTGGCGCAACTCGGCCATGGCGTTGGGGCGGTCCTGCATGGGCCGGCTGTCGCCCTGGGAGCGCACACGCTGCATGTGCTGCTCGGGCGTGGCCTTGAGCCACACCAGCAGCGCGGCGCGCTTGAGCAGGGCAAAGCTCTCCGCGTCGGCCACGATCCCCCCCGAGACCGAGACGAGCTGCGGGCGATCCGCCGCCACCAGCCGTGCCAGGGCCTGCCGTTCGGCCTGGCGATAGTAGTGCTCGCCGTGCAGCTCGAAGATCTCCGGCACGGCCAGCCCGGTGGCCTCCTGAATCACATCGTCCAGCTCCACGTAGGGCAGCCGCAGCCGCTGGGCCAGCAACGGGCCGATCGTGGACTTGCCCGCTCCGCGCAGGCCGATCAGGGCGATCAGCGGGCGCGCCTCCGACGGGGGCCGCGCTCCCGGCACCTGGCCCAGCACCTGCGCGGCCCGGCGCAACTGGTCCACATCGGCCTGCTCCAGCAGCCGCGCCACCTCGCGCCGCAGCGCCTCGCCGGCGCCGTCCGTCTCGGCCGGGGCCGGACCCAGCAGGCTGGCCAGGGGCAGCGCCAGCGCCCGCGCCACACCGTTCAGGTTGGCTACGGAAATATTGCCCTTGCCCGTCTCGAGCTGGGCAATGAAGCGTTCGCTGAGGCCCGTGGCCGCGGCAAGCGCCTTGCGCGTGAGCCCCAGCGCCTCCCGCCGGCCGCGCACCCGCGCCCCCAGCGCCAGCAGCAGGGCCTGACGTTGAACCGGCGAACCGGGGGGCTGGCGGTTGTCGACGCCAGGCGGCGTCAGGGCCGTGGTCGCCGCATCCCCGCGTTCAGTCATCGCCATGCGTAAACTCCAAGTGCCCCGCCCATGTCCAATATCACGGTCAATATCACGGCCAATGTCTTGGTCCATGCCTTGGTCCATGCGCCACCGTCACGGACGTGAAGCAGTATGACCTTACAGGCACTATAATGCAATAGTTGGAATATCGTGCAATATAATGCTTGACTTCGCCCGTGAAGTTGCGGATAAATGTGCTTCCATCGACGAATACCAAGCCAGTCGGAGCCCCTCGGCACCTGCCGCCAAAGCGTATGCGCGGGCATGCGGCGGAGTCGTGGCGCATCCGTGGCGGCGCTCCCGTGCCTCACGGCGCACGGGACAGCGCGCGGCATTGAGCGCTCAACAGGGAGATGCACCTTGACCTCGGCCATCCTTGCACAGCCTGCCGCGGGGCAAAGCGGCGCCGTGATCGAGACCCAGACCCACCCCGGGCAGTATCGCCACTGGAAGCTGCGCTGCGAGGGGCCGGTGGCCCACCTGATCATGGACGTGCGCGAGGACGCCGGGTTGCACCCGGGCTATGAGCTGCGCCTGAACAGCTACGATCTGGGCGTGGACATCGAGCTGGCCGATGCGGTGACCCGGCTGCGCTTCGAGCATCCCGAAGTGAGTGTGGTGGTGCTGACCAGCGGCAAGGACAACGTGTTCTGCGCGGGAGCCAACATCTTCATGCTGCGTCAGGCCAGCCATCCCTTCAAGGTGAACTTCTGCAAGTACACCAACGAGACGCGGCTGGCCATGGAAGAGGCCACGCGCGAAAGTGGACAATATTACCTGGCCGCGCTCAACGGCGTGTGCAGCGGCGGCGGCTACGAGCTGGCGCTGGCCTGCCAGGAAATCCACCTCATCGACGACCGCTCGTCGGCCGTGAGCCTGCCCGAGGCGCCCTACCTGGGCGTGCTGCCGGGCACGGGCGGCCTGACCCGCGTGGTGGACAAGCGGCACGTGCGGCGCGACCTGGCCGACGTGTTCGCCACCCTGGCCGAGGGGGTCAAGGGCCAGCGCGCCAAGGAATGGAAGCTGGTGGACGCAGTGCATCCCAAGTCGCAGTGGAGCGCGGCCATCGCCCGCCGCGCGCAGGAGCTGGTCAAGCCCGGCCGGCCGCAGCGCGGCATCGCCCTGGAGCCGCTCGACAAGCGCCGCGAGGCCGACCGCATCGACTACAGCCATGTCACCCTGAGCGTGGACCGCGCGGCACGCACCGCGCGCCTGGAGCTGCGCGGGCCGCACACGGCGGCGCCCCTGCCCGCGGAGCCGGCCCAGGCCGGCAGCCGGTGGTATCCCCTGGCCCTGTTCCGCGAGCTGGACGATGCGCTGGTGGAGCTGCGGCTGAACTTCGAGACCATCGGCGTGCTGACCCTGCACGCCCAGGGCGACCTGGACAAGGTGCTGGCCGTGGACGAGCTGCTGGCCCGGCACCGCCACGACTGGTTCGTGCGCGAGGTGCTGCTGCTCATGCGGCGCACCCTCAAGCGCTTGGACCTCACCGCCCGCTCGGTGTTCGCGCTGGTGGAGCCCGGAAGCTGCTTCGGCGGCTTCCTCTGCGAGCCGGCGCTGGCCGCCGACCGCATCTACATGATCGACGACCCGCACCAGCCGACGGCCCTGGCCCTCAGCCCGCTGAACAACGGCAGCTTCCCCATGGGCAACGGCCTTGCGCGGCTGGCCCAGCGCTTCCTGGACGACCCGGCGCGCGTGGCGGCGTTGCAGCTGGATACGCGCCCGCGCTTCAGCCCCCAGGAAGCCCTGGCGGCCGGGCTGGTCACGGCGGCGCCGGACAGCCTGGACTGGGACGACGAGCTGCGCATCGCCGTGGAGGAGCGCGCCAGCCTGTCGCCCGATGCGCTGACGGGCATGGAAGCCAACCTGCGCTTCGCCGGCCCGGAGACCATGGAGACCAAGATCTTCGGGCGGCTTTCGGCTTGGCAGAACTGGATTTTTCAGCGGCCCAACGCCACCGGCGAGCGCGGCGCGCTGAGCCTGTACGGCGAGCCGGCCTCGCCCGAATTCGACCCGCGCCGCACCTGAAGCGGCGCCGCTGCCCCGCGCAGGCGGACACGCCGCCCCGGCGGCACCCTTGCCACACCGCACCCCGCGGGCCACCGCACCGTTACGGAGATGACCCATGCTCGAAGCGATTCCCAACAACGTCAACCTGTCGGACGACCCCAAGCTGCAGCGCGCGCTGCTGCGCTGGCAGCCGCAGTTCAAGGAATGGTGGCTGGACATGGGCCCCGACGGCTTCCAGAAGGACGAGATCTATCTGCGCACGGCGGTGAGCGTGGAGCCGGGCGGCTGGGCGCACTGGGACACCGTGAAGTTGCCCGACTACCGGTTCGGCATCTTCCTGGCCGGCCCGCGCAAGCTGGAGGAGATCTACTTCGGCGACAACATCGGCAGGAAGCTCTGGACGCAGGTGCCCGGGGAGTTCCGCAAGGAGCTGCGGCGGCTGATCGTGACCCAGGGCGACACGGAGCCGGCCTCGGTGGAGCAGCAGCGGCAACTGGGCAAGACGGCGCCCAGCCTGATCGACCTGCGCGCGCTGTTTCAGGTCAACGCCGAGGAGGCGCGGCACCTGTGGGCCATGGTCTACCTGCTGCACAGCCACTTCGGCTCCGACGGACGCGCCGAGGCGGAAGAGCTGCTGCAACGCCGCAGCGGGCACCCGGACCATCCGCGCATCCTGCAGGCGTTCAACAAGCCCATCCGCGACTGGCTGGCCTTCTTCTGCTTCACCACCTTCACCGACCGCGACGGCAAGTTCCAGCTCGCCAGCCTGGCGGAAAGCTCGTTCGATCCGCTGGCCCGCACGACCAACTTCATGCTCACCGAAGAAGCCTTCCACATGGCCACGGGCGAAAAGGGCGTGGGGCGCGTGATCGAGCGCACGGCGCAGCTCATGCGCGCGGGCACCGACCCGGCCGCCGTGGGCGCCATCCCCCTGGGCGTGATCCAGAAGTACATCAACGAATGGAGCTCGGCGACCTTCGACCTGTTCGGCGCGGAGGATTCCAGCAACGCCGCCACGTTCTTCGCCGCGGGGCTCAAGGGGCGCTTCCAGGAAGGCAGCGACAAGCGCTACGCCGACCACGTGGCCCTGGAAGGCGCCTACGAGGCGGAAGTGTACGAGGGCGGCCACTGGACGCGCAAGGAAATCCCCAAGCGCCGCGCCATGAACGCCTACCTGCTCGACGCCTACGAGGATGAGTGCCGGCGCGTGGTGGGCAAGTGGAACAAGGTCCTGGAGAGGTACGACATCGGCGAGACGCTGACCCTGCCCAGCCTGCGCTTCAACCGCAAGGTGGGCATCTACAGCGACCAGCCCTACGATGCCCACGGCCAGCCCATCACCCGGGCCGCGCTGGACGCGGAGATCGAGCGCCTGCTGCCCAACCCGGACGACTATGCGCTGGTGGAACGCTGCATGGTGCCGGTCTACGCGCCGGGCAAGGTGGCCAACTGGATCGCGCCGCCGGACAAGGGCGTGGGCGGTAAGCCGGCGGACTTCGCATACGTCCGGTTCCACTGATTTTGCGCGGCCGGCACGGGGCGACCCACGGAGGCCGCGTGGAGGTGGCGGTGCTGCACCGGCCGCAGCCGCCCTGGCGGGCCGAAGTCCGAGCCCCTCTTACGGCCCGCTGCGAGACCATCGCGGCCGGCAATCCGCCATGGACGCGCAACCGCAGGCAAAGGGAGTTGCCGATAGTGGCAGCGCTCGCCGCATTGTACTTCCTGGTCGCCCTGGCCGCCGTCGCCGCGACCCTGCTCGTGGTGCTGGGGTGGCTCCTGCTACGCGTCCTGGACGTGCTGCGTTGGTGGGAGACCCGCGCGAGGAGCAAGCGGGCCGTCCAGTCCTGGATCGAGCGACGCTGAGCCGTGTTCCGCCGCGCTTGCCCGAGGGCCAAGAAATTCGCCCCAGGCCGGTTCGCTGCGCGTGGCCGGGCGGGAATGCGGCGGGCGGATGGTTCGGAACCGCCGCAATCCGCCCTCACAGAACGGTCGCCCGCTACGCCGCTACCGGCGCCGCTGGAAGGTCGAGCGCCTCTTCGCTTGGCTCTTCCGGTTCCGCCGTGTCGTCACGCGCTGGGAAACCCGCCTGGAACTCTTTCGCGGATTCGTACACCTGGCCTGCCTGCTCATGTTGCTCAGGCATTCTTGAGACCAGCTCTAGCCGCTAGCGCCGGCGATAGTGCAACGCCACGATGCCTGATTTGAGCCGTTTCGCGGCAACGAACTCCAGGTGCAATGACGGCTGCAGGCCGGAAAACAGGTACGGACCGTGCCCGGCCACCACGGGATGGACCACGAAGCGATATTCGTCCACGAGTTCCAGGCGCTGAAGCGCGGCCGAAAGTTTGGGGCTACCCACCAGCAGTCCGCGCGGCGTGGCCTTCTTCAACGCCTTCACCGCCTGGGTCAGGTGCCCTTCGACATGATGCGTGTTGCTCCACGGGAAGTCGCGGCGCGTCGTGGAGACCACGTACTTGGGCTTGGCTTCGAGCTTCTTCGCCCATTGCCGGTCCGCACGTGACGCCTGCGGATTTCGCGCCACCTGGGGCCAGGCGTCCTCCATCAGCTCATAGGTGTGGCGCCCGAAGAGCATCGCTCCGGCGGCGTCCATCACGCGCGTCCAGTAGCGGAGCATCTCCTCGTCGGCCACCCCTACGCGGTGGTCACAGCACCCGTCCAGCGTCACGTTGAGCGCGAAGGTCAATAGTCCCATGGCGGTGGCTCTTTCGCAGGCTGCATATCGCTTCAAGCTTGGTCGAGAATCGAACCCTCGCCGAGGACGCAATCACGAACCCACTGGCCACTACAATTCGCAAACGATCCGCGCCACTCCGGCCTCGTCAGCACCAGTAGTCCAGTCTTGGGACCGGTTCTAGATGGGCGGCGGGGGAGGCGCCGCGGCGCGCAGGGTGCGCGCGATGTCCAGCTCCATGGTCTCCATCAGGTCGGACAGCTCGTCGGTGGTGACGATGGTGTTGTGCCGCTCGGGCATCACGGCAAACACGTACTTCATGAATTCCGGCATGATGAACAGCAGGTTCAGATTGGCCGGGTCCTTCACCTGCCGGATCAGGAACGCGTCCATCTGCCCCTTGGACATCTTGCGCAGCGTGGGCGTGACCGAGCCCACCACCACTTCCAGCTCCTTGCTCACGTCGCTGGGAAAGAAGCGCTGGAAGGCATGCCGCGAGCAGAAGATGCGGGCGAAGACGTACATGATCAGCGCCACGGCCAGCCCCTCCCACCACAGCATGCCGTAGAGGCCCAGGTAGCCCACCAGGAAGTGTACGATGCCCACCAGGATGGCCGAGACCTGTAGGGTCACACGCACCTTCTCCACGGCCAGGAACTTGAAGTTGTAGCGCTTCTCCGTCCAGAACAGGTTCAGCGCCTTCTTGAACGTGTCGCGCGCCAGGATGATGTCCTCGGCGGCGGCCAAGCGCTCGCTGAGCTCCTTCTCCGCTTCCTTCTTACGGGACAGGGCCTGGCGGTTCATGATGTCCTGGATCACGTAGCGGCGCGTGGCGCGCATGCGGTCGGCCAGGATGGCCATGAACTCGTTGGGGTTCTGCTGGTTCAGCGACTCGGACTTGAACTCGCCGCGGGCGTGGATGTAGTCCACGATCTCGTCGTAGAGTTTCTTGGCCGCCGTGGGGCCCTTCTGCTGCTGGGTCATGATGATGCGGCGGGCGCTGCTGGTGGCTTCTTCGCTGCGCTGGTTCTCCAGCTCCATTTCGCGGCGGATGATGCGCGAATAGATCAGGTTCACCACCTCGTACAGCTCGCTGTTGATGTCCATCATGGCGATGAACACGCGGCCCAGATACCCGGCGTAGAAGGAAAAGCGCCGGCGGCGATCCAGTTCCACGGGCGGGCGCACGATATTCGTGTGGTCGAAGATCAGTGCATCGACCACGCGGCCCACGAACTGCTCGTAGCGCGGCTCGCCCTGGTGGTCCAACGTGACGGAGACCCAGCCGATCGCGGCGTAGCGGCGGGTCTCTTCGCCCTCCAGCAGGATTTCCGCCGTATCCGCGAACAGGCGCTCGCGTCCCGGCTGGGAGACGTTGCGCATGATCAGGCGCGCCACGTCCTGCACCGCCTTCTCCGGGTCGCGCTCGCGCTCGTTGGTGACGACGATTTTCGTCGCCAGGCGCTTGGCGAAATCTTCCGGCAGTTGCGCGCTCAGCGCGTGGGCCTCGGGCGTGTGTTGGGATGCCTGGTTTTCCATGACCGGGTTCCGTGTGTTGACGTGTCAGCCGCGGGGGGCGGCGGCGCGGACGCTGGGACGGATTGCGCTGCCCGGCTCCGGCGCGCAAATCCCGACTTTCCTCAAGTGTATGCAATCCCCATGCGCAATGCACACGCCGATGCATGTCCGCGCGGAATCGGCCGGCGGCAGGCGCATGGTCGCAAAATGCAGGGAATAGGCAAACCCGCGGGGCACCGCGCGCGGGATCGCACAGCGCGGCCGCCCACGCTAGCGCCCGGAGACCGGTCGAGCGCCGCTCCGGCGGTGCCATCCCGCCGCCACGGCCACCAGCGCGCACAGCACGGCCAGGGGGGCATAGCCCCAGCGCACCCAGGGCGTGCGCCCGCCGCGCCAACGGGGCAGCACGAGCAGGGCCTGCCCCCCGGACGGGGCCTCCCGCAGCACGCGGCCATCGGCCAGGTGCGCGAGCCACCCGCCTTCCGCGACGAATAGCACGTCGCGCCCCACCGCCAGGCCTTGCAGCGCGGTGAGCTGCACGTGCTGCGCGGCCGCCGCCGGAGTGAGCCACACGTCGTTGGCCAGCACCACCAGCGCCTGCCCTCCGGCCAGCGTCGCGGCGCGCACGTGCGCGGGCAGAATGCTCTCGAAGCAGATGGCCAGACCCAGCACCTGTCCGCGCCAGGGCAGCACGGGAAGCGCCGCGCCGGCCGCGTAGTCGTCCTCGCCGGCGGTGATCTTGCCGGGGAGCAGCCAGCGGAACCCGCGCGGCACGTATTCGCCGAAGGGCACCAGCACGCGCTTGTCGTAGCGCACGAAATCGAAGGGCCGGGCCTGCACCAGATACGCCGCGTTGGTGGTGCGTCCGCGCTCCACCGCGTCGGAGCCCAGCAACAGATCGGCGCCCCACAGCCCGGCGGCATCCGCCAGGGCCACCAGGGTCTTGCCGCGCTCGACCGGTTGCGCCGCGGCGCTTTCGGGCCAGACGATCAGCGCGGGCGCAGGCGCGGAGTCGGCGGTGGAGGGCAACGCCCGCAAGGCGTCCAGCGTGCGCGCCAGATACCGGCGCAGCCGCTCCCCCTCCGGCGGACGTGTCGCCGGCGCACCCGGCGCGACGCCTCCCGAGACCAGCAATGCCCGCCACCCTGCCGCGGAGCCGCTCCCGGCGGGCACCTGCGCGGCGGGCCACGGTGCCGCAAGCAGCGCGGTGAGCAGGGCGGCGGCGACCAGCGCCGGCCCAGGGCCGCGCAGGGTGTGCGCCCATCCCGTCCACCGGCGCGGTCGTGCGCGGGGCGCGTCCGGCGACGCGGACACTGCCGGGGAGCGGAGCCATCGCGACAGGGCCGCCGCCCACAGCCCATTGACCAGCCCCAGGGCCAGCACGAGAGCCGAGCCGCCCGCCAGGGGCACCAGCAGCCGCGCGGCGATGGTGTGGGCCTGGGTGGCGGCCAGGGAGCCCCAGGGATTGCCCCCGAAGGGCGCCACGCCTGCCAGCACATCGTGCGCCGTCAGCAGCAGCGCCAGGCTCCATCCCGGATGCAGGCCCCAGCGCAGCCAGGCCCAGCGCGTCGCCGCCAATACCAGGGCATGGCCCGTGGCGAAGAACAGCACCGTGGCCAGGGCGAAGGGCACGAATAGTGGCGCGGGAAGCCCGCCCACCTCCAGCACCGCCCGCGGCAGCCAGCGCAGTTGCCAGGCGGCCTGCACCAGCCCGAAGGCATAGCCCAGCCCCAGCCAGCGCCAGGGGCCGCCCGGGCCCGAGCGCAGCAGCCAGACCACGGGCACCAGCGCGATCCAGGCCAGGGGCGACCAGCCCAGGGGCGGATAAGCCGGCGCCAGCACCAGCGGCGTGGCCGCCAGCCACAGTTCGGGCCGTCCCGGCAGGGCGGCATGGGTGGGCGGGACGGACATCGGAGCTCCTGGCGGGCGCCGGGCGGTGACAGGCGCAGGCGGTGACAGTCGCGGGCGCAGCCCGCGCCTGGGATGGGATTGCGGCCGGAGGCGCCCGCGGCCGCCCGCCAAGGCCAGCCTGCGCGCCGGGCGCGCCGGATTGCGGCTTCACGCGCAGGGCCCATCCATGCCACAGTGGGTCCTCGTGCGGCGGCGCGGCGCGGCACGGGCAACGCCGCGCGCCCGCGTTGCGCTGCCGATCCCTTGCATGACCGATTACGTCAAATACCACGGACTGGGCAACGACTACCTGGTGCTGGAGCCGCGCGGATTCCGCGAGGGGCTGACGCCGCAGCGCATCCGCCTGATCTGCGACCGGCATCGCGGCGTGGGGGGCGACGGCATCCTGTGGGGTCCGCTGCCCCCCGCTCCAGGCGCCGACGCCGCGCTGCGCATCTTCAATCCGGACGGCAGCGAAGCGGGCAAGAGCGGCAATGGGCTGCGCATTTTTGCCCGGCACCTGTGGCAGAGCGGCCAGGCGCCCGGGCGCAGCCTGCGCATCGACACGCCCGGCGGGCGCGTCACTGCGCGCATCCTGGACGAGCACGGGCGGCGCGTCTCGGTGGACATGGGCCAGGTGCGCTTCACCCGCGCGGCCGTGCCCATGACCGCCGCGCGGGAGGGGGACGACCCATCCACCGAGACCCTGGGCCTGGAGTTGAGCGTCGGCGGGCGCACGCTCAAGGTCAATGGCGCCGGCATCGGCAATCCCCATTGCGTGGTGCTGGCCGACGATCCCAGCGAGGCGCTGGCCCGCGAAACGGGGCCGCTCATCGAATCCCACGCGTGGTTTCCCGAGCGCACCAACGTGCAGTTCATGCAGACCCTGGGCACGCACGACATCCGCATCGAAATCTGGGAGCGCGGGGCGGGTTATACCAGCGCGTCGGGCTCCAGCAGTTGCGCCGCGGCCGCGGTGGCCTGCCGGCTGGGGCTGTGCCGCTCGCCGGTCACGGTGCACATGCCCGGCGGCACGCTCAGCGTGGCCCTGGACGAGGCGTTTCAGGCCACGCTGGAAGGGGCCGTGGCGGCGGTGGGCAGCGGAACCTTCGACGACGAGTTCCTGCGCCTGCTGGGCATGACCCGCGCTTGATACCAATTCGCTTTCAGGATGAGTCCCGATTTTCCGTGTCCTTCGAGACGCGCCCTGCCGGGCGCTCCTCGGGAACACGGAAAATGGCCGCGTCACCGAGGAGTGAGCTCGCCCTGAGCGGAGTCGAAGGGCGCAGCGAGCGTCTCGAAGTGCGCGGACAATTTGCGCCATCTTGAGCGAAAAATAGTATGCGTCACGTCCGGGCAGCCTGCGCGCATCGCCCTCTCGCACGCACTCCGGCGCTCCTCCGGGCGATGACCGGGCACGGCGCGCGCGGCTGCGCTGGCCGGCGAGCTGATCCGGGAAGGGGGCGCCGCCGACGCTGCATTGCGGCGCCCCGGCGGTCCTAGTGGGGCATGAGCGCGGTCAGCGCATCCCCGGTCGGCAGCGGCAGGTTCGCACCGCCGTAAGGATAGGACGGGCGGTAGATGGGCACCTTTTCCAGCGCCTCGTGATGCACCTGGGCCCCGATGCAGGGCGCGCGGCCCAGCGCGAAGAGCACGGTGAAGGTGCGCGGATCCTGGAAGCCCAGCTCCCACAGCACGGCGCCCGACAACTGGTCCACGTTGGGATAGGGATTCTGAATCAGCGACTTGCCTTCTTTTTCCCGCTTGGGATTGGCCACTTCCAGCACGAACCTGGGCCACTTGGAACGCAGATCGCGGGCGATGCCGTAGAGCTGCGAATTGGGCATGAGCTGGTCGGCCAGGGCGTAGAAAATCTTGGCGCGCGGGTCTTCCTGGCGCAGCACGGCATGGCCGAAGCCGAACATGGCCTTGCCGGACTCGAAGGTTTCGCGCACCAGGTCGTCCAGCTTGGCGCCCTTGTTGATGCGCTCCTGGAACTCCAGCAACTGGGCCAGCGATTCCTGGTTGGCCTTGCCATGGCGCTCGCCATACAGGCCGATCATGCCCGCGGCGACCGCCATCCACAGGTCCACGTAGCCGCTGGCGGCGGCCTTGGCGATGAACGTGGACAGGTTGCCCCCGCCGTGGTCGGCATGGATCACGGCGAATTGATCCAGGAAGCGCGCCTTCTTGTCGTCCATCTTCATCTCGTCGGCCAGGATCTGCCCGTAGGTGCGGTAGCCCTTGGGGATCTTGGGCGACTTGCCCGAGATGGCCGCGGCGCAGAGCAGCGGGGTCCAGGCGATCATGTCGATCACGCTCTCCTCATACTGCGGCGTGCCGGTGGTGTAGCGGCCGCGCTTGGCGCCCAACAGCACCATCCCCTCGATCAGCTTTTCCATGGGGTGGGCTTTGTCGCTGTTGATCTTCTTGCAGATGTCCAGCGGGAAGTTCTGGCGGCGCTCGGCCAGCTCGCCGCGAAACTTGGTGAATTCCTGCGCGGAGGGCCATTTGCGGTTCATCATGCCCCAGTACACGGCCGTCACATCGAGGTTGTAGAGGGTCTCGATGGGATTGCCGAGGTAGTACACTCCCTTCTCCGGATCCACAAAGCTCGTGTAGGCATACCCCACCTTGATGCCGCGCAGTCCGATATTTTTAAGCGGTTGATCGTTCATCGGTTATCTCGCATGTAAACCAGATTGAGTTGCGCACAGTGTATGGGCCGACGTGGGCATCCGGCAGCGACGTCCTCATTTTTCAATGTGAAGCGGTCTATTGCGGACCTCGTACGGCACGACTTGCAACGACATCGGCCTCGGCGGTGCACGGGCGGCGAGGCGTGAATTTCCGTTTTACAATTGTCCACGCAGGCGGAATTCTGAGGCCACGAGCAAGTTCAACTGGTAAAACTTTGGTATATGAATTGCTTACAGTCGATTGTGGATTTCGCCACCGCGTGCAGCACAGCTATTTTACATGGACCCTGGCGTTTCATAAAGCCCATTTGCCACCGGCGGCAACGGACCTTGAGACCATGGATAAGGACTTGATCCGTCAATGATTGACCGTCTCGGAACTTTGGTCGGTTTTCTGATCGGCGCCACGCTGATCGTCTTCGGCATCACCTGGCCGGACCAGCTCTCCAACTACTACGTCTACCAGATCAACCAGTACGAGAACACGATCGGGGCGCTCAAGGAGCAGGGCGCCACACGCAACGAGATCGAGGCGGTCGCCAAGGAAGAAGAGGCTTTCAAGAATTCCTTCGAGGCGGGCATCACGCGCTTCGTCGACCTGAAGTCCTTCCTGATCGTCTTCGGAGGCTCGTACGCGGCCACGCTGATCGCCTTTCCGTTCCGGCGGGCCATCGCCACCCTGGTGTACATGGGCATGGTGTTCGCCCGCGAAAAAAGCGAGTGGGAGTTCGAGACCGTCTACAAGCACATGGTGGAGTTCGCGGAGCTGCGCTTCCGCAAGCAGATGATCCCCGACGAGAAGATCGCGGCCATTCCGCTGTACTTCCTGCGCGATGCGCTGGAGAACTTCATCCAGGTTGACTGGGTCAGCGAGGAGATGGTCACCGAGATCATCAACTCGGAAATCGAGTCGTACGCGTACAATGCGGACCAGGAAATCAACGTCATGGAGTACATGGGGCGCGTGGCCCCGGCCTTCGGCATGTTGGGCACGGTGGTGGGGCTGATCCTCATGATGGGCCGCGCCGCCGGCGAAAACGCGAGCATCGTGGACGTGATGGGCGGCATGTCGGTGGCCCTCATCACCACGCTCTACGGGGTGCTGCTGGCGCAGTTGATCTTCCTGCCCGTGGCCGCCAAGCTCACGCGCAACAAGGAAAGCTACGTCCGCCTGTATGACATGATCCGGGAAGGCACGATCTACCTGCACCGCCGCGAACGCCCGGACGTGATCGAGCAGGATCTGCAGATCTACCTCTCCAAGCGCCGCCGCCTGCAAATCCAGGCCCAGCGCCGCGCCGAGATGGCCGGGGGGCTGAAGCTATGATCGGGGCGGCCCAGCAATCGCACCAGGAGCAGAAAGAAAAGCCCAGCGAGGAATGGCTGGTCACCTTCGCCGACCTGATGGCGCTGCTGTTCAGCTTCTTCGTGCTGCTGACGACGCTGTCGGTGGCGCCCAAGAACTGCAACGGCATCGCGGAATATTTCGAGGCCAACCGGGAGGCGTACAGGAATTTCGAATTGCGCAACTCGAAGCTGGAATGCGTGATCACGCTGCCCTCGGACTTTCTGTTCCAGACGGGGCAGGACCAGTTGCAGCAGGCCGCGTTTTCGCGCCTGCGGCCGCTGTTTGCCAAGATCAAGGATCTGCGGGAGCACCAGCGCGATCTGATCATCGTGGAAGGGCACACGGACGATGTTCCCATCCACTCCAGGCGCTTTCCCTCCAACTGGGAGCTCTCCAGCGCGCGCGCCACGAATGTGGCGGCGTTCCTGCGCACGCTGGGCTATCCGGAGGGGCGGCTTTCGGTGACGGCCTTCGCCTCGCACCGGCCGCGCGTGGACTACGTGGACCGCATTGGCGAACAGCTCCGCGGCGCCGATCTGCAGGCCGCACGGCGCGCCAACCGCCGGGTGGAGATCATCCTGCAGAACCCGCCCAAGAAGTTGGAGGAATACGGCATCTTGTTCAAATAGTTTTGTTTCGATGCCCCAGGAGGGGCGTCGTTTGGACTTGAACGCAATTGACCAGGGAGGGTCAATGTCAGCATTTACGCGGGGCTCGACGCCCGGGCGCACGGCGACGCTCATGGTCGCCCTGGCGGCGCTGGTGCTGCTCGCGGCCGTGCCCGGCAGGCCGGCCCAGGCCCAGACCGCCGACAGCAAGGCGGCGGATCAGGAGGAGTTCCTCTCCATCCGCCAGGACGAGCGCATCTTCCAGCTCGAGGAGATCGCGGCGCTGATCGCGCGCTCCCTGGGCAAGATCTCCGACCGCGTCACCACGCTGGCCATCAACTCCCTCTATTTCGGCACCGAGGTCGACCGCGACTTCCGGCGCAAGGCGGAGGTGGTGATTCTGGCGGAGCTGCTGAACAAGAACCCCACCGTCAAGCTGGTGCAGTGCCAGGAATGCCAGAAGCTGGAAACCAAGATCGTGCGCGGCGTGCTGAAGCTGCGCAAGGGCATCCCCACGCAGGAAGCGCGCATCGAGCTGGCCAAGCAGCTGGGCGTCGACGGCTTCATCGACATCGGCATCTTCCAGGACGGCGGGCAGTTGACCATGTACATCAAGGTGGTCGAGGCCCAGACCGGGGCGATCATCCTGGTGGACGAGCTGGCCGGGCGGCGCGCCCCGCGGCGCGATTCGCTGACCTTCTCCTTCGGCGAGCTGAACTTCCCCATCGAGGCCTCCGGGCTGAACGTGACGCACAACGCCCTGGCGGTCGGCGTATCGGAATCCGTGCAGCTCACCGGGCGCTTCTCGTTCTCGGTGGACCTGGCGGTGTACCTGGACAACAACGAGACCAACCCCGATCCGCACCTGACCCTGGACACCGGGCTCATGCTTTCGCCCACGCTGGCCTTCGACGTGGTGCAGATTCCCTCCAGCACCTCGCGGCTGCTGCTGTACGTGGGACTGGGCAAGCTGCTCTCGCCGCAACTGAACTACGGCAACCTGTTCCGGGCGGGACTGGAATTCGTGGTGGGCGACCGGTTGGTGGTCACGCTCGGTGTGCTAAACTTCGTGGAAACCAATATCGACACAGGAGTGGTAGGCAGCACGGCCCTTCTGAAAGGAACAGGCAATGAGATCCGCTTTGGCTACAGGTTCTAGCATGCGTGCGCTGCTCGTCCCGGCGCTGGCGGCCTGGAGCCTGGCGGCCGCGTCCTGTGCGCTGCTGAACAAGGAAGAGCCGCCCCAGGAGAACACGGTGCTCTCCAGCCGCGCCGGGGAGACGGCGATCCAGGTCACCGAATCGGACCGCAAGGGCAATCAGGTCGTGCGCGTGAAAACCACCTACCGCGGCGAGGAAGCCAACGTGGTGCTGAACATCGACCAGCAGAACTACGAGATCGAGATTCCGCTCTCGGTGCAGCAGGTGCTGCCCCAGACCGCCGCGGGCGCGGCGCCGGGCGCTCCGGGCGGTGCCCAGGGCAACTTCCAGGATCTGCTGATCGCGCAGTACATGGAGAAGGGCCAGGAAGCCATGCTCAACGGCGACTACAACGGCGCCCTGCGGCAGGTGAACCTGATCCTGCTCGTGCAGCCGGACAACGTGAAGGCCCACGAGATGAAGGGCTCCATCTACTACGCCATGGGCAACTACTCCCTGGCCAACGAGGAGTGGGAACAGGTGCTCGCGGCCGATCCCTCGAACGAAGAGGTGCGCCAGTTCCAGGAGTTCATGAAGAGCCGCGGCAGCGCCAAGCCCCCGCCGCTGCCCGGTGCGCCGACGCCGCCGGCGGCCGGCACCGCGCCCAATGCAGGAGCCAGCAAATGACCCGGCACTCCGCACATCCTTGCGCGGGCCGCACGGGCTGGCTGCGCGTGGCGGCGCTGCTGGCCGCGCTGGCCGCGCTGTCCCTCCCGTGGCGTCCGGTGGCGCAGGCTCAGTCGGAAAACCTGCTGGACCGCATCACCAACGAGCGCATGCAGGCCTTCGAGGAGCGCCTCACGCGCAACATCAACGCGGCGCTGTCCCAGTACGTCTCGCAGAGCCAGTACGTGCTCTCGGTGAAGGTGATCTGGAACCAGAACATCCTGCCCGCGGCGGAAAATCCGGCGCTGGCGGCCAACAAACAGAAGCTGCCGGGCTTCCCGATCTTCGTGCGTTCGCCCGATGCGCCCAACGTGGACGAATCCACCCCGCCCTTCGTGCGCATGGTGGTGCAGGTGCTGCTGGACGAGACGCTGCCCGAATACTACGAGCGCTTCACGCGCAAGATCGTGCCCATCGTGGCCCGCTTCGACAACAACCGCGGCGACCAGGTGATCGTGCTCAAGGAGACCTTTCCCGCGCTGCCCAAGGGCACCCAGCCCTCGACCCTGCCGGAGAAGGAGCTGATGGAGCAGTTGGGCGAGCGCTTCCCCGAGGCCCTGCGCCCCGCCCAGCCCCAGGCGCCCATGGTGCAGCCCGGCATGCAGCCCCAGGTGGCCGTGCAGGCCCCCGCCGGCGCCCCCGAGCGCGGCATGTCCTTTGACGAGGAAGCGCGCGTGGCCTTCCAGGAAGGGCGCTACACCGACGCGCTGCGCATCGTGCAGAACGGGTTCCAGCGCGCCACCACCAATCGCGAGCGCGCGCAGTTCCTGGGCATGGAGGGCTCCATCTACTACACGCTGAACAACCAGGAGGCCGCGCTGGCCTCGTGGAAGCGGGCCGTGGTGTTCGATCCCAGCAACGAGGAACTGCACCGCGTGCTCAACCATCTCGAACGCCAAGCGACCAGGACGGAACGATGAACCACACGCAAGGGATTGCCGCCGCGCCGTTCGCGCGCAGCCGCCTGCCGGCCCTGGGCGCGGCGCTGCTGCTGACGCTGGCCACGCTGCTCGCCGTGCCGCGGGCGCGGGGGGCGGAGTTCGCGGTTCCGCCGGGGCAAAATCCGGGCGCGCAGGAGGAGCTGCTGAAAAACCGCATCTCCTCGCTGGCGCGCGACCTGGTGGGCGACAAGCTGGTCGACGTGATCGCCCACGTGGGCTATGTGCGCACCGACGTGCGCGCCAGCAAGGGCGCCGACGACCGCGTCAAACTGCCGGGCTTCAACAGCTTCATCGATGCCTCCGGCCAGGGCGACAAGGTGGTGCCCGAATTTGCCCGCGTGCGGCAGATCTTCGTCATCGTGGAGGAAGACCCCAGCGTGAACCGCGCCGCGCTGGAGGGCGACCTGAAGCGCCAGGCCAACTTCAACACCGCCGAGGGGGACTGGCTGGAGGTGGTGCTGGTGCGCCAGCCGCCCGCCGCGGCTGCGCCGTCCGAGCAGCCCGAGGCCGCCGCTGCCGCCCCCAAGCCCGACGCCGTGGCCGAACCGGAGCTGGGTCCCCGGCTGCCGCGCGAACCGCTCAAGGAGCCCCAGAGCACGGCCTACCTGCTGCGCGCCCGCACGCATTACTTCGCCGGCGACTACCACAAGGCTTTGGACCAGATACTGCAAGCGATTCGCATCAAGCCGGACAACGCGCAGGCCTACATCATGCTGGGCTCGATCTACTACACCATGAACTGGAAATCCCTGGCCTTGAAGTACTGGGAAATCGCTCTCTCGCTGGATCCGGAGAACGCCGAGATATCGGAGCTGATCACGCAGATCCGTGCCGTCCAGTAGCCACCCGGGAGGTGGTCACGGGACGGGTTAGCCAAAGAAGACCCATGAACACACACGATCGCAAGTCGCTGCGCTTCGCGCCGACGGCGCTGCTGGCCGCGGCGCTGCTGCTGCTCCCGCTGCTCCCGGCCTGGGGCCAGCAGGGCGGCGGACGCCTGGTGGATTCCGTGGAGCGCCACCGGGCCAAGATCGAGGGCCTGATCGACGAGCGCCTGGCGGCGCTGGTGCCCAGCGGCCGATACGTGCTGCGGGCGGACGTGGAGGCCACGCCGGTGAAGGTGGCCCCGCCCGGGGCCCTGCCCCCCGCGTCCGAGCTGCCGGGCTTTCGCGCGGCGACGCGCGAGGCGGTGGCCGCGCAACAGGACAGGTTCCGCATCGACCGCATTGCGATCCGCATCGTGCTCAATGACGCGCTGCCGGCCAGCGACGT
>JACQHH010000103.1 GCA_016199125.1 Candidatus Lambdaproteobacteria bacterium | reverse complement strand
TGGTGCAGCAGTCCAGCTTCCAGTCGCTCTACGCGGCGCTGGCGGCGCTGTGCGGATTTGCCATGCTGGTGCACCAGATGGCGGAACGCATGGCGGGCCAACGCAAAGCGCGCGAAGAGGCCGCGCGGGCGCAGCGGGCGGGCGGCGCCTAGCGCCGGCCGGGGGGCTGGGAGCCGGCCGCCGCGACGGGCTTGGCCACGAGCTGCACGCCGCT
The DNA here is from genome assembly GCA_016199125.1 of Candidatus Lambdaproteobacteria bacterium. GTDB lineage: Bacteria > SAR324 > SAR324 > SAR324 > JACQKK01 > JACQHH01. The sequence goes on along the minus strand of JACQHH010000103.1, from coordinate 7,705 downwards.
GTGCCAGGAGGGCGTGTAGCCTGCGGCAAAGCGCAGCCGCACGCGCTCGGGCTCCAGCCGGTAGCCGATGCTGCGCAGCTCTTCCGGGTTGGCGAACAGCACATAATCCCCCGGGCGGATGCCCTCGAGAATGAACGAGCCGTCCCATTCCACCAGGGTCGTACTGATGCCCGCGCCGCGCTCCTCCTGCAACACCAGCTCCAGGCCGGACAACGGCGACTGGAGTTCGCGCCGCTCGGTGGCCACGGCGCCGTCCAGGCCGCCGGCGGGGGCCAGCGGAATGTCCAGGGTCAGCATCTGGCCCGGCCGGGTGGCCACCAGCAGGTGATCCCGGGCCGGAATGAACAGCGCATCGACCGAGAGCAGGTCCACGGAAATGTTCACCGGTTCGTCGCTGGGCAGGCCCCACCCCTGGAAGCGCCCGTCCGGGCCGCTGACCACGTTGTCCACGCCGGGCGCCTTGATCTTCACGCCGGGCAGCGTCTCCTCGTCGGGTTGCAGCACGCCGTCGCCATTGGCATCCAGAAACACGGCCCCCGTGAGGCCCGCCCGCGGGTACAGCTCGGGCGCGAAGGTGCGCAGGCCCTCGTCGCTGAGGCGCGTGGTGACGCCATAGGAGGCGGCGACGACCCATGCGCCCGCGCTGTCCACCTGGCCGCTGAGGCGGATGTTGTTGGCGAACAGGTAGCCCGCGCCGGCCACGGCCGTGTTGTCCTGGTCGGTGGCCTGGATGTAGGAGGCGCTGTAGAACCAGCGCGACGCGGTGCTCACGGTCTTCTGATACGCCAGCCGGGCCAGCGCGCTGGCGGCGCCCACGGTGGGCTGCGCCTGGCGATAGGAAAACTCCGCCCGCGACAGCAGGTCCACCCGGTAGATGAGCTGCGCCTCCGCGGTGTCCGTCCCCAGCACGCGCTGCCCCGGTTCCGCATAGCGCACCTGCTCCCATGACAGGGTGCCGGACAGGTCGGCAAACAGCCGCCGGTCCATGCGCGCGTCGAGCGTGGTTTGCCGGCGCTCCTGCCCATAGTCGCCCAGCGCGTAGCCCAGCGTCAGGTTGGTGGCCAGCAGTTGCGTGCGCAGGATGGTGTCCGTGGCGGTCCGCAACAGCGCCGGCGCCGTGAACTGCACGGCCCGCGTGCGCACGGGCGGCGCGAAGTCGCCCGCGTAGCGGCGCTGCTCCAGCTCCAGGGACGCCAGCTCGAAGCCGGCGAAGACGTTGAAGCGCGTGCCGCTGCCGGGGGTCTCGTTGTCCTGGGCCTGCTCGAATTGCAGGGTCAGCGCATCGATGGGCCGGGCGATGGCAAAGGCGGCCACGGCCTGCATCCGCTGGATGGGGTCGCCATTGTCCACCGCGTAGTTCCGCAGATCGACCACGTAGGCGCCCAGCGTCAGCGGCTCGAACAGGCCATAGCGCACTTCCGCCCCGCTGACATCGAAGGGATTGTGTTCCGCCACCGCATGCCCCCCGCCCCCCTGGGTGGCCCAACGGCCCGGGGGCACCATGTCCTCCTGTGCCGAGACGGTCTGGTATTGCACCTGCGTGCGCCCGTCGGGCGTGAAGATGCGCACTTCGAACACCGTGGAGCGCTGCGTGAGGGGCACGTTGGCAAAGCGGTAGCTGCCGGTGGCATCGGCCGTGGTGAAGTCCACCAGAATGCCCAGGCGGTACAGGTCCACCTCCGAGCCCACCGGCGCCGTGCCCACCAGCGACGTGCGCCCGTAGCGCAGGCGCCGCCCGCCCGTGTAGAACGCGGCGCCGCGGAACCCCGCCAGCTCCAGCACCAGCGGCGAGAAGGTGAGATAGGTATCGCCGAGCGTGGCTTCCCACGTCTTCAACGGGTCGTAGTATTGCAGGCGTACGTAATCCAGCGTGTGCTCCACCGGCACCTCGGAATTGTATGGCGCGGTGAGGCCATAGCTGAGATCCCCTTGGAGAAAGCCGTGGACGCCGTCCACGCGCAGCGCACCGATGGTGGGGTCCTCGTTGCCGGTGCTGGCGCTCAGGTTGAAGGCCACCAGCCCGGGATCGAACCAGGGCACGGGCGGCTCGTACAGCTCGACGCGCTCCTGCTCCACGCGCCCCTGCACCAGCAACCGGCGCTGGGCGCGCCGCTCCTTGAGCTCCGCGCTGGGCAGCGGGAAGCGGGTGGCCACGGAGAGCTGAAAGGCGGCCAGCGACCAGTCGATGTCGATGGGAAACCACTGGGGCAGTTCGCGCCAATGCACGTAGAGCTTGTTGTCCGCCAGGTGCACGGCCTGGGGCGGAATGGGCCGCACCGCGCTGCCGATCTGCACCGTCATGCGTTCCAGGTTCAGGTCGAAGCGGGCGCCGTCGTCGGGCAGAAAGCCCGAGGCGCTGCCCAGGGCCGCATCGAAGCGGATGCCGATCTCCAGCAGCCGCGTCAACTCGTTGAATTCGAGAAAGGGATTTTCCGCCGCGTCGATGTAGGCCGGAAAATAGGGAATGGTCGCGTCCACGTTCAGCCGGAGCTGCACGAAGCCCACGTTGCCGCCTTGGGCGCGGGGGCCGGGGAGCGGCGCGAGCGCCAGCAGCAGCACCAGCGCCAAGGCGATCCGCAAGAGCTGGGGTGACACCTGGTCGCCGCCTAGGGCCCGACGGTGAGGGGCATGACGCGCTCGACGAGCCGGGTCTGCTCGCTGCTGCCGGTGAGCACCAGCGTGTAGCTGCCCGGCGCGGGCTTGTCGAGGGCGAAGGTCCAATTGAACTGTTGGTCGCGGTGCAGGGCGTACAGGTTTTCGCTGGCGGCCACGGATGCGTTGCCCGCATCGAACAGCTCGCCGCGCAGCCGCAGAATCTCGTGCCCGTTGCCCTTGTTCTGCAGGCGTCCGTGAAATTTCAGTTGCGCGGAGGTGAGGTCCACCTGGGGCTCGGCCAGGGCCACCTCGTGCACGGCCTGGCCCACGCGGCCGTAGAGCGTCACGCCCAGGCGGGTCAGCAGCGAGAGAGTGAGCCCTACCCCCTGGGGCGGCTCCTCTTCCTTCTTCTCCAGCGTGGGCGGCGCGGAGGGCAATTCCTCGAAAAAGACCACCGCGCGGTACTCGCCGGGCGTGAGGTTGGGCGGAGGCCGCACGGAAAAGCGGATCACCCGGCGCTGCCGGGGCAGCAACGCCACCTGCCGCGGATTGAACACCAGCCAGGCCCCCAGGTCGTGAGGATCGTTGTCCCGCTCCACGGCGCGCCCGTTTTCGTCAAAGGCCACGAAGCGCGGGTAGATGCGCACGCGGACGGGGTCGGCCGAGTTGTTGGTGATGGTGAAGAAATTGGTGTAGCGCTGCTCGATGGAAAACTCGAAGCGCGACGGCGACACCTGAAAGCTCGCGGCACCCGCCGGGGCGACAGGCAGGGCCGCCAGCAGCAGCGGCGCCCAGGCGGCCAGCCATGCGAGGCGCTGGCGCCGCCGCCCGCGCGGCGCTCCGTGACATGGCGTAGGATCCGGCATGGGGTCGGGGTGCTGGGTGGACATGGCGGCACTCGGCGCGAGGTGGACACGTGGGCGGGCACCGCCGACGGCCGGCTGTGCACCACCAGGGTCCCCCTTCATACCGCGAACGCTCAAACGGAGCACGCCCCCGCCTGCAATGGCGCGACAGTACACGCCGCGCCCGCTCCAGCCCGCGGTGGGCTCCCGGAATTGCGCGATGCGCGGCGCCGGGCCGCGCGGGCCTGGGCCGATGGCCCGGTCTAGTTGTAGACCACCGACAGCGTGCCGGAGCAGGTCCACGACCCTGTGGCCGGGTTGGCGGGCACCGTGACGCTGCCGCCCACCCACACCAGCGTCCCCGGCAGCACCGACGCCAGGCTGGTGGCTGCGCCACCGGTGGATTCCGTCAGTGCAAAGGTGAGGTTGTTGGCGCCGTCACAGTTGGTGGCCGGGCTTGTCACCGACACGGTCACCGGATAGCCGGGGTCGCCGGTCAGCGCGAAGCGCGCCGATGTGGCGCCTACGCCCGACGTGCCCGTGCCCGCTTCGTCCGCCGCGATTGTGAGGGTCTGCGACGTCGCCAGCGCGTCAACCAGGCCAAAATTCAATTGCCGCTCGACCTGGATCGCAATGGCCTGGCGGATCGCGATCTGCACGTTGAACGACTGTGTGGTCGCAAACGCGATTCCTGACAAGGACCCCATCGCGGCAAGCATGACCAGCAGAACCTTCGTCTTCATGTTTGCTGCCCCATCAAAGAAATTGAACCCAATCAACCAGTGCCGCCGCGCGCGAATTTCCGTGGCCTGTCCCCGCCACGGCGCCGATTTCTCGCGCCGTCCCGGCGACATCGCCACGGGCCGGAATCGCGCCCGCGTCTGGGCTTGGTACGGTCAATTCAACAACGGTGCCGAAACCTCGTCGAGTGGCGGAAAAAACCACCGCACCCCCGGTCCGGCACTCCCTGTGCCGTGGACGGCAAGCCCTGCGTGGCACCCGCCGTCTATTGACGCCAGCGCCATGGCGGGCACGGAATGGCGGTGCATCCCTGCACCCTGCCGAACATCCCGCTCGGCCCTTCAGCGTGAAGTCTCTTTGACTTCTATTTCACTGAAATAATGTGCAGAATTTATGGAAAATCGACAAATTTTTATAGGGATGGAAGCGGCGCGGCCCGCCACGGCGCGGCGAAAAGCCTCATCGCCGCGAGAGCGCGGCGGGCAGGGCATTTCCGGGTGCAGGTTGCCTTGGCGAAGCGTGCATCGCTCCGCGGCCGGAGCTGGCCCGCGCCGCCAATTAAGGAACCCCGCACGGGAATCTGCCGGGAAGATACGGATATGTGCCGCCGCTCCGGCATGGTAAATTGGAAGGGTGGAGGCCACCCCGCGGTTGGAGCGCACAGTGGGTTGACAATCCGCGGCGCACCTGCGTAAATGATAATGATTCTCCGTTATGGACGATCCAACGCAATCCTGCACCTCTACTTGATGGAGTCGAGACATGCCGAATCTGAAAGGAAGCAAGACCCACGGGAACCTGAAAGACGCCTTTGCCGGCGAATCCCAGGCCAACCGCCGCTACCTGTATTTCGCAAAAATCGCGGACGTGGAAGGGCAGCCGGAGATTGCCGGGCTGTTCCGCGACACGGCCGAAGGCGAGACGGGCCATGCCCACGGACACCTGGACTACCTGAAGAGCGTGGGCGACCCGGCCACGGACAAGCCCATCGGCTCGACGGACAAGAACCTGGCCTCCGCGGTGGCCGGCGAAACCCACGAGTACACGGACATGTATCCCGGCATGGCCAAGACGGCCCGTGAGGAAGGCTTCAAGGAAATCGCCGACTGGTTCGAAACCCTGGCCAAGGCCGAAAAATCCCACGCCGGCAAGTTCCAGAAGGCCCTGGGCACGCTGTAATCCGGCGCCCGGCCGCGCCACCCCAGCCCCCTGACCGGCGGAACGTCCCGAGCGGCTCCGCCGGCAACCCCACACCCAGACGTTCATGACCATCAAAGCCACACCGACCGCAGGACTGAGCTACAGCCCGCTCGATCCGCACTACTTCGACGCGGACAAGCTGCACATGGAACTGGAGCGGGTATTCGACATCTGTCACGGCTGCCGGCTGTGCTTCAACCTGTGCCCCAGCTTTCCGGCGCTGTTCCAGTCCGTGGACCAGTACGACGGCGACGTCACCCGGCTCACCGCGGCGCAGACGGCGCACGTGGTGGACACCTGCTACCAATGCAAGGTGTGCTACATCAAGTGCCCCTATACGCCGGACGACGGCCACGAGTTCCAGCTCGACTTTCCGCGCCTGATGGCCCGGGCCAAGGCCCAGCGCGTGCGCCGGCGCGGGCTGGCGTTGCGCGAGCGCATGCTGGGCAACCCCGATCTGATCGGGCGCCTGGCCACCCTGCTGCCGGGCATGGCGGCCCTGACCAATCTGGGCAACCGCATCGCGCCGCTGCGCTGGCTGATGGAAAAGGTGGCCGGCATCCACCGCCATAAGATCCTGCCCGACCTGCACGCCCAGAGCTTTCAGGCCTGGTTCGACCGCCAGCACGGCAAGCGCAAGCTGGACGGGGACAACGGCAAGGTGTTCCTGTTCACGACCTGCTTCGTCAACTTCAACAATCCGGACGTGGGCAAGGCGGCCATTGCCGTGTTCGAGAAGAACAACCTCACCGTCAAGTGCGACTACAAGCAATGCTGCGGCATGCCCGCCCTGGACGGCGGCGACGTGGCGACGGCCCAGAAGCTGGCCCGCGCCAACGTGGCCCAGCTCATGCCCTATGTGCGCGAGGGCTACACCATCCTGGCGGTCAACCCCACCTGCTCCATGATGCTGCGCAAGGAATACCCCGCGCTGGTGGGCGGCGAGGACGCCCGGGCGCTGGCGGCCGCGGTGATGGACCCCAACGAGTATCTCAACACCCTGCGCAAGGACGGCCGGCTGAACACGGATTTCCGTTCCACGCCCGGCGCCATCAACTACCACGTGCCCTGCCACCTGCGCGCGCAGAACATCGGCTATCGTTCGCGCGACATGCTGCGCAGCATCGGCGGCGGCACCGAGGTGGAGCTGGTGGCCGAATGCTGCGGGCACGACGGCACGTGGGCCATGAAGAAGGAATTCTTCGAGATGTCACTGCACGCCGGCCGCAAGGCTTTTGACGGCATGCGCGGCGAGGCGCTGATGGCCACCGACTGCCCCCTGGCCGCGCTCCAGTTTCAGCAGGCCACGGGCACACGCCCGCTGCACCCCCTGCAGATCCTGGAGCGTGCCTACCGCGACGATGGCTTCCCCACGCCGGTGGCGCCCAGGCCGCCGGAGAGCTAGGCCGCCGGCCATGCACACCGTGCCGCCGCACGCCCGGCGCTCATGACAGGCGGCGGCCGGGCCCCGCGGGGCGCATGGCCGCGCACAGGACCAGATTCACCCGCACCCCGTTGGAGACATGATTCAACCCTCAGCCAGCAGATCCAGCATGGAGCAACCGGTCAGCCGCAGCGACGTTGCGGACATTGCCCAGTACGAGAAGATCCGCCCCGGGTTCCGCGCCCGCGTGCTTGCCGAAAAGGAGCACCGCCGCGTGGCCGTGGGGCCGCATTTCAACTTCACCTTCGAGAATCGCCTGAGTGTGCTGTACCAGATTCAGGAGATGATGCGCGTGGAGCGCATCGTGGACGAGGCCGCCATCAGCCACGAAATCGAAACGTACAACGAGCTGCTGCCCAGCGGCGGCGGGCTGGCGGCCACGCTGTTCATCGAATACCAGACGCCGGCCGAGCGGGCCGTGCACCTGCCCAAGCTGCTGGGGGTCGAGCGCGGCGTGCGCCTGGAAGTGGACGACCTGCCGCCCGTGGCCGCCGAGTTCGACCGGCGGCAGGTGGGCGAGGATCGGGTCAGCTCGGTGCAGTACCTGCGCTTTCCGTTGCAGGAGGCGCACCGCCGCGCCTGGCTGGAGGCGGCCCGCCAAGGCACGCTGCACCTGGTGGTGGAGCATCCGCACTACCGGCACCGCGCGGCGATCGGCCTGCCCGTGGCGGAGGCCCTGGCGGCCGATTTTGCCTGAGCGTCCGCCCGCGGCACCCCGCCGCCGCGCCCGCGTTACGGGGGAACGTCGTGCTTGCCCGGCATGCTGCCATGACCCTGGCTGAGCGCATCAAGGCCCACGCCCGCGGACTGGGCTTCCAATCCGTGGGCATCCTGCGCGCCGCGCCCACCCAAAGCCACGCCTTCTACCAGCGCTGGCTGG
>JACQHH010000107.1 GCA_016199125.1 Candidatus Lambdaproteobacteria bacterium | reverse complement strand
TCCTAAGGGTGGGGGGGCGGGGCGGTGGAGGCGCGCAGGATCAGCGCCGTCGGTAGCACCAGGGTCTGCGACACGGTTTCCCGCTGGCCATGAATCCGGCCCAGCAACATTTCCGCGGCGCTGCGACCCATGTCGGTGAGGTTGTAGCGTACCGCGGTGATGGCCGGCGCGGAAAAATTCATGAAATCCGAATCGCAGCCTGCAATGACAGAAATATCGCCCGGAATGGAGCGCCTGCTCTCCTTCGCGGCACGCAGCACTCCCCAGATCATGTCCATGCCGCCGGCAAAAATGGCGGTGGGCCCATCCGGGTTGTCGAACAGGGCCATAGCGCGCGCATAGCCGAATTCGGGCGTAAAGCTCTCGGTGTGGATGAATCGCTTGTTCAGTGGGGTCCCGGACTGCCTGAACGCCTGCTCGTAAGCCGCGATGTGCTGGCTCGCCGTCAGATGCACGGGGCGGCCCGTGAGCAACGCAATACGGCGATGCCCAAGCTGCAACAGGTGGGTGATGGCACTGAGCGCGCCGCCAAAGTGATCCGCGCTGACACTGTCGGCCCAGTCCTCTCCGCCGGCGTCCAACACCACGACGGGAAATCGGGCCGCCCGAAGCGCCGTCAGCAGTTCCGGATCGTTTGCCAGGCCGATCGAAGCGATGAGTCCATCGGCTTGGCGGCGACCCAGCAGGCCCACCAATTCGCGCTCCCGCTCCTGGCGGCCGTCGGTGTTGGCCAGAATCAGGGTGTAGTTAACTTCGGTCAGCGTCGCCTCCACTGCCTTGACGAATGTGGCCAGGCCGGGAATGGAGATGTCGCGCAAGATGCAGCCGATGGTGCGCGTCGCACGACCCCGCAGGCTCTGCGCAACGGCGCTGGGCTCAAAGCCGAGTTGACGAATCGTCTGCTCCACATGCGCCCGCAGGCCGGGATCCACGTTGGCATGCCGATTCAGCACGCGCGACACGGTGCCCAACGACACATTGGCCGCGCGTGCCACATCCACGATGGTCGGTCGGCTCACGATGTCCAGTGACAAGGGCAATGCGCCCGCTGTGTCCGATGCGCAAGGCCGGCGGGGCAAGCGGCCTCTGCGTTGGCTGTAGTCTAGCAGGTTGCGGAAATTTGAGCGTTCACCCGGCCCTTCGATTCACCCGAGAGGATTTTCGCTCCATTGTCCCCCCACTGCCGCCGCCCGTGCAACGCTTCGACGGAGCATGACGTTGCCCCGCCGGTGGCGCCTCGCTGTCATCGCTCACTGGGCGGAGGGAAAGTTGGGCTTGCGTTTCTCGATGACGGCCTGAATACTCTCCCGCGCATCCTCGCTGAAGAAGTTCAGCATTTCCGCGGCAAGCGAGAAGTCATAGGAGGGGGATTGCACGCGCATCCAGTTGTTCAGTGCTCGCTTGGTCCAGCGCAGGGCCATCTGCGGCCCGGTGGCCAGCCTGTCGGCGATCTCCAGGGCCCGCGCCACGACCCGTTCGCCCGGGTCGCAGTCGCTGACCAGGCCGATGCGTTCCGCCTCATTGCCGTCCAGGAATTCCGCGGTGAACAGATAGTATTTCGTCTTGGCCATCCCGCACAACAGTGGCCAGATCATGACCGCGAAATCCCCGCAGGCCACGCCCAGGCGGTGGTGCACGTCGGCAAAACGGGCATCCTCGGCGATGATGCTGATGTCCGCCAGCAGGGCCACGGCCAGCCCGCCGCCGAGCGCGGGGCCGTTGATCGCCGAGACCAGCGGCTTTTGCATGTTGACCACGTTGTAGACAATATCGCCGGCCTCCTTGAGCAGCCCGGCGATGGCGGGGAAATTGCCGGCCTGGCCTTCGAGCATGTCGATGTCGCCGCCGGCGCAAAAGGCTCGTCCCGCGCCGGTGATGACGGCCACACGCGTCTCCGGGTCGGCGTCCACCGCGGGCCAGACGGTTGACAGCTCCAGGTGCAGTTGCGCGTCGGTGGCGTTGAGCACCTCGGGGCGGTTGATGGTGATCAGCAGCACGCCATGCTCCTTGTACTCGAACAGCAGGCGCTGGAACTGCTTGTAATGCTCGATCATGACCGGTCTCCTCCGCTGAAGGTTGCGCGCCGCGCCCGGCGGCGGCATGAGCCGGGCCCGTGCGGGGCCGGCCGTGTGCCGGCGCGGCGGCCAGCGGGGCCCGGCCTTGCGCGGGCCCCCGTGGCGCCTACCGCTTGACCCATTTCTCCACTTCCTGCCGCAGAATCTTGCCGGTGGTGTTGCGCGGAAAATCCTCGAAGGCCACCAGATGAATCTCCTTGGGGCGCTTGTACCGCGCCAACGCCGCCCGGCACATTTCCTCGATCACTTGCGGCGTCAGCGATTCGTCGTTGCGCGCCACAAAGGCCACGGGAATCTCGCCCCAACGGTCGTCCGGCTTGCGCACGACCACCGCATCGTCCACGCGCGTGTCGCTCAGGAGGACGCGCTCGATCTCGGCGGGGTAGATATTTTCCCCGCCGGACTTGATGAGATACTTCACGCGGTCCATGAAGTTGATCCTGCCGTCCGGCTGCCGGGCAAACATGTCCCCCATGTGGTACCAGCCGTTGCGGAAGGCCGCCAGATTGGCCTCGCGGTTGTTCCAATAGCCGCTGAACAGGGCCGGTCCGCGATAGACCAGCTCGCCCGGCTCGCCTTCGGGCACGTCGACGTCATGGGCATCCACCAGCCGGTAGTCGCACATGGAGCACACGTCCTTGGCCAGGGACTCGGGGGCCACGCCGACGGCAAAGCGGCCCTTGGAGGCCGGGGGCAGCCCGGTTTCCGTGGAGCCGAAGACATTCAGGAAGGGTGCGTTGAAAGCCCGGCTGGTATCGCGAATCATCGTGCGGGGCATCATGTCCGCGCTGGAGCCCACCAGGCGCACGCCCTTGGGCGGCCCGGAGCGACGCTGCACTTCGTGCACCACCCGGTCGATCATCCCCGGCAGCAGCATCAGCCACCATTGCGGCTCGGCATACGCCAGCGCGACGATCCGCGGGATGTCCGCCCCGTCCACCAGCACGGCCTTGCCGCCCATGCAGACGGTATGCAGGCTCTGGTCGCTGGCCGACATGTGAAACATGGGCGACCAGGCCACGTAGCTGTCCCCGGGCCGCAGAGCGAAGTCGATGCAGGCGATCTGCATGCGCGCCACCTGGGCGCGCTGACTGATCAGCGCCCCTTTGGGCAGTCCGGTGGTGCCGCTGGTATAGAGAATCAGCAGCCCGTCTTCAGGCTGCGCCATGCCCCGCGGCTCCGCCGGATCGGCCTGGGCCAGGGCGCGCTCGTACTCGGCGTCCAACTGGATGGTCGTGGGCACGCCGTGGGGAATGCGCGCGGCCACCTCCCGGTAACGCTCCGAGACCAGCATGATCTTGGGCGTGGTAAGCGTGATGCAATGCACCAGCTCCGGGTCGGCCAGGCGCCAGTTGATGCCGCAGGTGATCGCCCCCAGCTTGGCACAGGCGAATTCCACTTCCAGATATTCGTGCCGGTTCTCGGAAAACATCGCCACGCGGTCGCCGCGCCCGATGCCCAGCTCCCCCAGCACGTGGCACAGCCGATTGGTGCGCTCGTTGAGCTGCGCAAACGTCCACCTGCCGCTGTCGTCCTCCACGGCGCATTGGGCCGGCCGGGCACGCGTCTGCAGGCGCAGCAGGTCGCCGATGGTCAGCGCGCTGGCGGTGCCGCTCAGCTCGTCGACGAGCCCGATGCGGCCCGGCGCGTCGCGGGTCGAAGTCATGGCATGCATCCTGTTCCGGTTGTCGTTCCCCCTGCGCGGCGGACGGATGGGTGGCACGAGGCACGGCAGGCCGCGCGGCTGAATCGAATTCCTAGCGCGGACGGGACCGTTTTGAGAAGCATCATTTCGCGCGGCCCGCGCACGATCCGGTGCAAAGCCCTTGCGCCTTGCGTGCCCTCGATTGCGTACAACCAGCAAACGTGGTTTACATGTTCCTCGCACGGGAGGTTGGGCAGCACGGCATCGCCCAACACGGTTTCCGGCCATGGGACGATGGAGATTTGGGGGAAACCGCAGCAGTTTGCCAATCGAACCAGATGGGAGGGAGTCATGCAACGCGTGATTGCAGCGGTGCTGTTTTCCGCAGTGATGCTGGCCGGATCGTGGGCGGCGGCGGCGGATGACATTGTCATAGGGGCGGGCTTCCTGCTCAGCGGGCGTTTCGCCTCCTATGGCGAGGACGCCAAGGCCGGCGTGGATCTGGGCGTGAAGGAAATCAATGTCGGCGGCGGCGTGCTGGGGCGCAAGCTGGCGGTGGACTACGAGGACACCAAGGCCGATCGCGCGGTGGCGGTGGCCAACTACCGCAAATGGGCCGCGCGGCCGGAAGTCGTCGCGATGTTTTCCATTTCCACCATCGAGTTTCTCGCGCTCGATCCGGTGGGTCCCGAGGTAAAGCTGCCTTTCATTTCCATCGGCTCCGCCGGCCCGGTGGAATCGTTCAAGCCCTGGTCGTTCCGCGTGCAGCTCATCGTGAGCAAGGCCATGGGCCCGGTGCTGAACGAGCTCAAGGGGCTGTACGGCATCAAGTCCGTGGGCGTGATTTTCGACACCAACAACAACTACACCGTGGGCGAAATGGAAACGGTGAAAAAGGCCACGCCTACGGTGGGCCTGGCCCTGAAGGACATCGAGCCGTTCTCGTCCGGGGACCAGGATTTCTCGCTGCAGATCACCCGCCTCAAGCAGAATGAGCCGGACCTGCTCTATGTCGCGGCGACCACGGACGAGGCCACGCTGATCATCAGCCAGGCGCGGGCGCTGGGGCTGAAGAGCCGCATGATCGGCGGGGCGGGCCTGAACGACCCGCGCATCGCCTCGCTGCCGGGCAAGGCCGCGGACGGCGTGATGACCTTCTTCCCTTTCGACGCCACGGATCCGCGCCCGCGCGTGCAGAAATTCATCAATGCCTACAAGGACGCCTTCCGCAAGGATCCGCCGGCCTATGCGGCCCTGGGCTATGACGCCATCCGTCTGCTGGCCGATGCCATCGCCCGGGCGGGCAGCCTGGACCGCACGAAGGTTCGCGATGCCCTGGGCTCCACGCGCGACTTCGAGGGCGCCAACGGCCTGTTCAGTTACGCTGGCGCGGGCGACAACCTGCACCAGAAGCCGAACATCTTCGCCATGGCGGATGGGAAGTTCAAGCGTATCTCGAAATAATCCCGGTCGGCACGGAGACACGGTGCAAGGGAAACCGACCGGCGCTACGGTCATGCTTGAGGTGGAAGGAGTCTCCAAGCATTTCGGGGGCTTGCAGGCCCTGCAGGACGTCTCCTTCCAGGCACCCGCCGGGGCCGTGACGGCGATCATCGGCCCCAACGGCGCCGGCAAGAGCACGCTGCTGGACTGCCTGACCGGCCTCACCGACATGGACCGGGGGCGGGTGCTGCTGCGCGGCGCGGCCCTGGGCAAGGGCCTGCTGGCGCGGCTGGTCGAGGTGGGCATCGCCCGTACGTTCCAGAACCTGCGCCTGTTTCCCAGCCTCTCGGTGCTGGAGCACGTGCTGCTGGCCCGGCACACCTTCGTGCGCACCGCGCGGGCCCGGGCGGCCGGGCGCGGGTTGCAGCGCGAGGCGTGCCTGGAGTTGCTGGCTCGCGTGGGGCTGGCCGGCAAGGCCCGGCATGGCCCGGATGCCCTGGCCTATGGCGAAAAGCGGCGCCTGGAGATTGCCCGCGCCCTGGCCACCGAGCCGCACCTGCTGCTGCTGGACGAGCCGGCCGCCGGGGCCAACGCCGCCGAGCAGCAGGCCCTGGGCACCATCATCGAAAACATTGCCGCCGAAGGCACGGCGGTGGTGCTGGTGGAGCACCATATCGAGCTGGTGGGCCGTCTGGCCCGCTCGGTGGTGGTGCTGAATTTCGGGCAGGTGGTGGTGACCGGAACCATCGGCGAGGTGCGCGCGCACCCCGAGGTCATTTCAGCCTATCTCGGCACCGCGACCCACTGAGCGCACCCCATGGTTGCATCCTCCCCAGCCGACATGCTGCTGGTGCGAAACCTCCATGTCTCCTACCGCACCGCGGAAGCCGTGCACGGCATCGATCTGCGTGTGCGCGCGGGCGAGGCCGTGGCGGTCGTGGGCAGCAACGGCGCCGGCAAGAGCAGCACGCTGCGCGGCATCATGGGGCTGGCCTCGGCCCTGGCGGACGAAATTTCGTTCCAGGGCGGCGACCTGCGCCGCATGCCGACCTACCGCATCGCGCGCCTGGGCCTGGGGTTCGTCCCCGAGGGCCGCGAGTTGTTTCCGGGGTTGAATGTCGCGGAAGAGCTGCTGCTGGGCGGACGCTTGTTGCGGGGGCCGCAACGCCGGCAGAAGCTGGACGAAGTCTTCGCCCTGTTTCCGCGCCTGGCGGAACGGCGCAAGCAAATCTGCCGCACCCTCTCCGGCGGCGAGCAGCAGATGCTGGCCTTGGGGCGCGTGCTGATGAGCAGCCCGCGGCTGCTGCTCCTGGACGAGCCCTCGCTGGGACTCTCGCCGCTGCTGCAGGACGCGGTGTTCGGGGCCCTGCGGCACCTGCGCGACGGCGGGCTGGCGATGCTGCTGGTGGAGCAGAACGTGCACCGGGCCCTGGCGCTGTGCGAGCGGGCCTATGTGCTGGAGCTGGGGCTCATCACCCGGGCGGGACCCTCCGGCGACGTGCGCGCCGATCCGCAGGTTCAGAAGGCGTACCTGGGAGGCTAGGCCATGCTGCTGCAGCAGCTCATCAACGGGGCCCTGGCCAGCGGCATCTATGCCCTGTTCGCGGTGGGCTTCACCATGATCTTCGGGATCATGGGCGTGCTCAACCTGGCCCACGCGGACTTTGCCATGGTGGCCGCGTTCACCATCATCTGGGCCGTTTCCGCGAGCAGTCAGCCCGTGCTGGCCGTCGTGCTGGCCGTGCTGATGGTGGCGGCGGTGGCGGTGGTGCTGGATCTGGGAATCATCCGCCCGTCGCGGCGGTTTCAGGGGCAGAGCCAATCGGACATCGAATTGCCGCTGATCGGCACCATCGGCGCGGGGATGATCCTGCAAAACATCGCAGCGCTGATGTTCGGCAACAAGGCCGTCGTGTTCTCCTTCCAGATGCGGGAGTACATGCAGTGGGGCGGGCTGTACATTTCCAAGGGACTCCTGCTCAGCGCCGCCGTGGCGGTGGTGCTGCTGGTGCTGCTGGAGGTGATGGTGGAGCGCACCAGCTTCGGGCGGCAGATTCGCGCCGTGGCGCAAAACGTCAATGCCGCCCGGATCATGGGCATCAACACGAATCTGGTGACGCTGAGCACGATCGTCCTGACCGCGATGCTGGCCGGCATTGCCGGAGTATTGGCCGGACTGAGCTATGGCCTGGTCTCTCCGTACATGGGCGGCACCTACGCCATCAAGGGCCTGGTGGCCATGATCCTCGGTGGCGTAGGGAGCCTGCGCGGGGCCGTGCTGGGGTCGCTGGTGATCGGGCTCACCGAGGCTCTGGCCGTGACTTATTTCGGCTCGCAACTGCGGGATTCAACCGTATTTCTGGTGCTGCTGGCGATGCTGCTGCTGCGTCCCAGCGGCCTGTTCAAGAGCCCCGGCGTGGGCTGAGGACGCAGGGTCATGGCATTCTGGATCACCATTCTGCTCTCCGCGGCCATCATCGCCATCGTGTCGCTGGGGCTGTTTCTGCAGATTCGCAGCGGCCAGCTCAATGTGGGCATGGCCGTGTTTTTCGGCATCGGCGGCTATGCCACCAGCGTGCTGTGCCTGCGTTTCGGCTGGCATCCCGCCGTGGCGATACCCGCCAGCGTCGTGGTGGGGATTGTCCTGGGAGGCCTGTTCTCCGCCATCACGCTCAATCTGCATCACTGGTTCTTCGCGGTGAGCACGCTGACGCTCTCGGTGGCGGCGGTGACGGGCATCGGCAAGATCGACTTCATCGGCGGGGCCTTGGGGCTGGTGGGCGTGCCCATCGTCACGGCGGCGTGGCCCATCGTGCTCTCCCTGGCGCTGGCGATCGCCGCCGCCGTATGGGTCGATCGCTCCTGGCTGGGCCTGCTGGTGCGCGCCACCGGCGACGACCAGGTGTTGGCGCAGGTCTTCGGGGTTCACGTCAAGCGGCTGCGTGTGGCCGTATTTGCCCTGGGCTGCGGCCTGGCGGCCCTGGCCGGCGCGTTGCACGCCCACCGCTTCGGCGTGTTCCAGCCCAACGACCTGGGCTTCCACAACTCGCTGCTGTTCTTCGTCGTGGTGATCGTGGGTGGCAAGACCCATGTGGCGGGGCCCCTGCTGGGGACAGTGTTTCTGTTCGTGCTGCCCGAGCTGATTCACATCACGGCGGAAACCGAGCTGATCGTGTTCGGGGGGCTGATGGTGCTCGTGGCCGTGGCCTTTCCAGCCGGGCTGGCCGGCGCCATCCAGGGCCTGCTGGGCCGAACAGGGCGTCTGCGGCGGGGACTGGTCTCCTGACCGTCCGCCAGACTTCAGGCGCAGTCCCGCGGCAGGGCACGTGGTGTGTATCGCCCGCGCAGAGCCGGGCGGAGAGACGGCGCGCGTTGCGGCGACAAGATCGCGCCGGAAGTCGCCGCGTCTCTGAGCTACCGGCGGTTCCAGACCAGGGCGGACGCCTCCGGTCGTCCTTTGTATCCGCGCAGATCAGGATGTCCGGGGCCTTCTCGCCGGCCTGCTCGGCCGGCGCAGAGGGCAACGCTCAACCAACCATGCTGTAGCCGCCGCTGACGCTCAGCACCTGGCCGGTAATGTGTCCGGCGGCCTTGCCCGACGCCAGGAACACGATGGCGTTGGCCAGATCCTGCGGCTTGCCGATCTTCTTCAGCGGATAGGCCTTGGCCACCTTTGCGAGCGTCTCCTCCGACCACATGGGCACGTCCTGCTTCCACATGCTCAGCTTGCCCACGTCGTCCTGGCTGTCGGGAATGGTCATGCCCGGGCAGACGGCGTTGGCGCGGATGCCGTAGCGGCCATTTTCCCGCGCGATGGTCTTCATGAAGCTGTTCACCGCCGCTTTGACCCCACCGTACACGGCCTCGCGCATCTCGCCCATGCGGCTGGCATCGGAGCTGAGGGAGACGATGGCGCCGGACTGCTGCGGAATCATCACTTCCAGCACGGCCTTGGTGCAGTTGAGCACGCTGATGTAATTCAGGTTGATGACCTTGTCCCAGAATTCGGGGCCGGTCTCCACGAAGTAATGCAGCTCGTCCCAGCCGACGTTGTTCACGAGCGCATCCACGGAGCCGAATTTGTCCTTGGCCGCCTTGACCAGCTTCTGGACATCGCTCAGCTTGCGCACGTCCGTCTTCACCACCTGCACCTGGACGCTCTTCTTGCGAGCCGCGGCGGCCACCTTCTCGCCCTGATCCACGTCGATCTCGCCGACCGTGATGTTGGCGCCTTCTTCCGCAAAGGTCAGCACGATGGCGCGGCCGATGTTCGAGCCGCCTCCCGTGACGATGACCGACTTGCCTTTCAATCCCAGATCCATGGTGTCCTCTTTCGCGAAGGAGTGTGCTGCTTCATCCCTCCCCCTGTTGGTGGCGTCGTGTGCGCCATCGAAAAATTCCTGCGCCGCGTCCAACTCCGAGCCGGCCGCGTGCTGCTCGCTGTGGTGGGTCGCCTCCTTGCGCCCGTCACATTTACCCTGTCATCCGCAGCCCCACATATCCGTCGGCGGCCACCCGGTCGCACCGGCGCTTGTACCGGTCAAAGCCGCCCACATACAGCATGAACACCCGGGGTTTGCCGGGGATGTTTGCGCCCACGTACCAGGAGTTGGCCCGCGGAATCAGCGTGCCGGCGGCAACCTGCTGCACATGCTCCCCCCAGGCTTGTTCGGCGTCCAGCTCCGCTTCGATGCGGGTGTGGCCGTGACTGCGGGCATGCCCCAGGCAATCCGCGATCCAGTCGATGTGGTATTCGATGCCCATGATCATCTGCGCGTACACGGACGGGCTGCCCGGCCCGGTGACCATGAACAGGTTGGGCAGCCCGGCCACCATGATGCCGAGGTAGGTCTGCGGCCCCTGGGCCCAGCGCTCGGCCAGCGTCGGCCCATCCTTGGCCCGAATATCGATCTCGTGCATGGCGCCGGTCATGGCGTCGAACCCGGTGGCGAACACCAGGGTCGCCAACGCGTACTCGGCCTTGCCTGTGCGCACGCCCCTGGGGGTGATCGCGGCGATGGGGTCGCTGCGCACGTCCACCAGGGTCACGTTGTCACGGTTGTAGGTCTCGAAATAGTGCGAGTCCAGGCAGGGCCGCTTGCTGGCCAGGGGGTGATCCGTGGGGCACAGCAACTCGGCCACTTTAGGATCGCGCACGATTCCGCGGATCTTCTTGCGGATGAATTCCGCGGCGGTGTCGTTGGCGTCCTTGTTGACCAGAAGATCCTTGTAGGCCGACAGCATGCCGACAATGGTTCCATGCCGCCAGCGCTCCTCGTAGGTGCGCTCGCGCTCTTCCGCCGAGACCTCCATGGCCGATTTTTCCGGAGGAGGATAGTCGACGATTCCGGCAGGAGAATTCCGCGCGGCTTCCCGCAATTTCGGGTAATTGCTCTTGAACTCGCGCTCCTGCTGCGCATCCATGGGCCCGTTGTGGGCCGGCATGCTGAAATTGGCCGTGCGCTGGAAGACAAACAGGTGCGCGGCCTGTTGGGCGATGATCGGAATCATCTGAATACCGGACGAGCCGGTGCCGATCACGCCCACGCGCCTGCCCGTGAAATCCACGCCCTCGTGGGGCCACAGTCCGCTGTGATACCAGTCCCCCTGGAAGCTCTGCACGCCCGGAATATCGGGCAGCCGCGGCGTGGAAAGGTTGCCCGTGGCCATGATGCAGTAGGGCGCCGTGACGACATGTCCCCGGTCGGTCTTCAACGTCCACATGGCGGTGGCGTTGTCGAACTCCGCGGAGAGCACCCGCGTGTCGAGTTGCACGTCGCGCACCAGGTCGAAACGCTCCGCCACGTGCTCGATGTACTTCAAGATCTCGGGCTGCGTCGGGTAGCGCTCCGGCCAGCTCCACTCCTGCTGCAGCTCGTCGGAAAAGGAGTAGGAGTATTGCAGGCTTTCCACGTCACAGCGCGCACCGGGATAGCGGTTCCAGAACCAGGTTCCACCGACGCCGCTGCCGGCCTCGAATGCACGCACCCGCAAGCCCTGCTTCCGCAGGCGGTGGATGGCATACAGCCCTGCCAGCCCTCCGCCGACAATGGCCACATCGTACCGCTCAAATCTGGCGGCAATGGCTGCGGCGGGGAGATTGGCGGCATTCTGCATGATGGAACTCCCGTTGCTGCTGGTACTCGTGAGATTGCGCGCCGATGCGGAGCGGATCGGCTGTAGGTATCAGGTTCTGCAACCGCGAGCCAGCATGGCGAGGCAGTCCACCCGGTGGCGGCCAACTCAGGTTCTGTCACGGTATCTCAAGAATACGTGACAACATAAATTTATAAATTTGTCCAAATCCCTTCCCGACCCTCATCGGCATGCTTGGAGCTACCTCAAGATTCATGCAGGCGGTAGCCCATAGGTAGCCCATAATGCAAAAAAGCCCCTACGTCTTGCGACGTAAGGGCTTGAAATGCTTGATGGGTCGGCCGGGACTCGAACCCGGGGCCACCTGATTAAAAGTCAGATGCTCTACCGACTGAGCTACCGACCCGGAAGTAGGGCACTGCGGTGCATCTTGCACTCCGCTGCCGGCGCAGGGTGCGGGTGTCGATGCGCCGGGCGCAGGGGTGCATGGTTGGCCTGTGGCCGTTCACGCCGCCGGGGGAGGGCTGTCGCCCCGGCTGCGTGCCTGCAGAGCATCCCCAAGGGGATTTGAACCCCTGTCGCCGCCGTGAAAGGGCGGTGTCCTGGGCCAGCTAGACGATGGGGACATGTCTCGCACAAATAAAAACACTGACGGCTTTTACGTGTACTGTCAAATATTTTGTAGCCCCGGTCGGCGGCGCAGATCGGCCACTGCCCAGCGCTGGCGGCTGATCGCGGGCAGGGCGGCCGCCGAGTGCCGCTGGTGGCAGGGCGCCCCTGGGGCAGAATGCCGGAACAGATTTTCAGGTGCGGCTGGCGCCGCGCGCTCGGCGATGCGGCCGGCGCGTGGCGGCCGGCGCGTGGCGGCGGGCGCTGCGCGCACGGGACAAGCGTGCACTCCGAGACGCCCGCCCGCGCCTCGGTGCTCCCATTCCCGGCGCAAGCCTGACAAGTACGCCCGGTCTGGGCGGCGGTGTCGGAAGTGGCCCATCAGGCCAGAATATCCAGGCCCACGATGGTGATGTCGTCCTCCGGTGTCGATTCGTGCTGAAAGCCCTGGAAGCGGGTCAGCAGATCGCCGAGCAGGACTTCCATCGATTCGCCCCGATTGGACTTGATCGCGTCCACGACGCGTTCCATGCCGAACTGTTCCTGCTGCGGATTCTGGCCCTCGTAAATCCCGTCGGTATAGAACAGCACGCGGTCTCCCCGCTGCAGGTCGAACACGTTGGAGCTGAACGACACGTTCTCGAACACCCCCAGAAAGGTGGCCTGGGATTCCAGATGCAGGATCTCGTCGGAAGCGCGGCGATGCACCAGCAGGGGTGGATGCCCGCCGCTGGCGTAGGCCAGTCGCCGCGTGCGCAGGTCCAGCACCCCGTAGAAGGCGGTCACGAACCCGCTGGTCAGGTTGGTGTTGAGGGCGCGGTTCATCTCGTCCAGCACCCAGGCCGGGTCGGTGGACTTGAAGCAGGAATTGCGGAAGCTGATCTTGGTCATGGCGGTGATGAACGCGGCCGCAATGCCGTGTCCGCACACGTCGGCCACCAGCACGCCGAGCTTGGCACCCTGCTCCAGCTCCACGACGTCGAAAAAGTCGCCCCCCACGCGCTCCATGGGCACATAGCGCGTGCCGATGGCCACCGCCTCGTTCCGCGGCAATTCCGAGGGCAGCAGGGCCATTTGCACTCCGCGGGCCGCCTCCAGGTCGGAGAGCATCTGCTCGTTCTTGCGGGAGAGCAGGTCGTTGGCCACCCGCAGCTCGCGCTGCAGACGCCGCAGGCGCAGGTGATTGCGCACGCGCGCCATCAGCTCGTCGAAGTTGAAGGGCTTGGTGATGTAGTCGTCGGCGCCCAGATTGAGCCCCGCCACCTTCTTGGAGCTTTCGCCCTCGGCGGAAATCAGAATCACGGGAATGTCCCGCAGCGACGGCGTGTCGCGGATCTGCTGCAGCAGCTCCAACCCGCTGACCTTGGGCATCATCACGTCGGAGAGGATCAGCTCCACGTTGGGCTGATCGGCAAGAATCGCCAGCGCCTCCTCGCCGTCCAAGGCCACCAGCACGTTGAAGTGCTGCTTTTGCAGGTAGAACTGCACGATGCGCAGGATGTCCGGGTCGTCGTCGGCCACCAGCAGCGTGGGGGGTTCCCGCTCGGCGCCGTTGCCGCGGATGACGTCGAAATCGTGCAGGGAATCGGCGGCCATAACCATCGTCAGGAATTCTGCCGTGCTGGGGCAGCGGCGCGGTGCCATGGCTGGATCGCCGGCCCTCCGCCGGATCGTGGCGCCACGTTAGCACGAATGAGAACCAATGTGGTTATAATCGAGAGTTCCGCCCCCGATCCCTGCCATTCACCGCAACGCCGGTTGCACACCAAGGCCTATCATTCATGGACAAGATCGAGCAGGCGCTGTATCGAGCCGAGTACGCCAAATTCGTCGCGGGAGACGGGGGCGCCGTGGCGCGCCTGGAGGAGGAGCTGCCCGAGCTGTTCCGCAAATTCTGGCTGCGGGTGGACATTCCCTCGGTGCGCCGCCGCACGCGCAGCCTGGCCGAGCTGCCCCCGGCCCCGCCGGTGGATGCGCACTACATGACCACTTTCGGCGTGCGGGGCGTGGTGCGCTATCCGCTCACCAGCGGGGAGACGGTGTACAAGATTCCGGTGTTCAGCTTCGCCATGAACGACTGGAAGGACCATTGGACCACCACCTACCTGGTGGTGGGGCGCAAAGGGTCGCTGACCCTGATCGACGCGGGCAGCCATCTTTCAGAGGACAGCCTGCGCGAGGGGCTGGCCGTGGTCAGCGGCTACTACGGCGAGCGCCTGAGCATGGCCGACATCGACAACGTGGTCATCACCCATGCCCATTTCGACCACTTCGGCGGGCTGCGCTATCTGATGGCCCAGGCCCAGCCCAGGCTGTGGGTGCACCAGTGGGATGCGCACACCGTGGCCGAGTTTCCGCGGGAGGTGCTGAAAGGCCGGGAGCAGATTCTGCGCTTTCTCCAGCAGTCGGGCATGCCGGACAAGGAGATTGCCGGCTTCATGGAGCTGCACGGCGCCTACAAGCAGGATTTTCCGGGCTACGCGGTGACGGACCCGTTCGAGGACGGCCAGCGCATCATCGAGGAGTTCGAGGTGGTGCACACACCCGGCCATTGCCCGGGCCTGTCCTGCCTGCGCGTGGGCGACGTGATGATGCTGGGCGACCACGTGCTCAACGACGTCTCGCCGCACCAGTTTCCCAAGATCTATACCAGCGGCTCGGGACTGCTGAACTACTTCAACTCGTTGGTGAAGATCTGCGCGCGCAGCGAAAAGGTGCGCCTGGGCCTGCCCTCGCACTACGGGGACATTCCGGATGTGGAGGCGCGGGCCATGCAGATCATGGCCGAGCACAACCAGCGCATCGCGGACATCATCAAGGACCTGGACCGGCCCAAGACACTCTATGAGGTCAGCAACGACTACTACGAATATCGCCGCGGGCGGGAAATCCGCGGCTACGACAGCCTGTTGGCCCTGGAGGAGATCGGCGCGCACCTGGAATACATGATCGAAACCCTGGGCATCGTGCGGGTGGACAATCACGCGGCGGCCGCGCGCGACGGGGCAGAGGTCGTGCGCTACGTGGCGGCGCTCTGACCGGTCCGCGGGGGCCCGGCCGGCCGCTGCGGGCCGGGAATTTGCATCCCTTCAAGGCAGAGCACGTGGCCCTGCCCGTAACGGGGCGGGGTTTGCGCCGCGGCGCGTTCCGCGGCAGCGGGCCTTGGCCCGCCGACCCCCAAGTGCCCGCCGCGCCACCATGAGCGAAGCCGCATCCAAGAAATCCGGCAAGACCTTTCCGCAGCGCCTGCGCGATGCCCGGGAGGCGGGCAACCAGACCACCGAGGTCATGGCCGTGCTGCTGAACCTGCCCCACGAGGCGTACCAGCAGCTCGAGGCCGGCAGCTACCCGGACGACCAGACCCTGCGGCGCATCTGCGTGCTGCTGGGGTGGAACTACTACGAGACCCAACGCCAACTGATCAACGAGATGATCGCCCCGCGTCGCTCGGGACACCATGGCGAGGGGTCCGCGGCCACGCGGTCGGCCGATGGGCACGCGCCGCACGTCCACCCCCACGCCGCGCTGCACCCCCATCCCGTGCGGGCCGACACCCTGGGCTCGCGCCTGCGCGACGTGCGCCTGGTGACCGGGCAGGCGGAAGACGTGATCGCCATGCTGCTCAACATCGACGTGGACACCTACCGCGCGCTGGAGAACGGCAAGGCACCCTCCGACGGGCTGCTGCGGCGCATCAGCACCGTGTATCACTGGAATTACCAGGACCTGCTGTCCATTCTGCGCACCGAACATGCCCAGCGCTTCCAGCCGCTGCACCTGGGCGTGCCGTTTCCCAGCGCCACGGCCAGCCAGACACGCCTGCACGAGATCACCCAGGACATTCACGCCTTCTTCGGCGATCTGCGCCACAGCGAGCAGGAGCGCATCTGCTCCCAGCTCGAGTTCATCCGCGACACCATGCGCAAGGACGCCGACCGCGGGTGAGCATCGCCCGCGCCGTCGACGCCGCGCCCCGCGCAATCCTTTGCCTTATGCCCTGCGAGCGGGCATGATGTCAGCGTCACTTTCCTGAAGCATCGATCTGCCGACACCATGAAAGCGCTGCATTTTGCCAAGCCGCTGGAGTTCCGGCTGGAAACGCCCGCCGAAGAACTCGTGCAGGGCGAGTCCTTCGCGGGCACGCTCGCCGTCACCAATCGCGGTGGAGACCCGGCGCGGGAGCTGGCCCTGGACATTGCCCTGGCCTACGGGCAGTTCAGGCAGGTCAAGGCCGGCGGCGCGGCGGCCTTCGACATCGTGACCCGGCACCGCCTGGCCGATGCGCTGGAGCTGGCCCCGGGCGCCACGCGGTCCGCCCCATGGGCCTTCACGCTGGCCGGCGACTGCCCCATCACCACGCGCGACGGTGCCCTGTTCCTGCTCTATGGCGGCAACCTGGACGCACCCGAGGGCTGGGGGCACATCGACCTGCACGTGCGCCTGCACCCGGTGCTGGAAACGCTGATCACCACCATCGAAAACCAGTTCCATTTCGAGGCGACGCTGCGCAAGAACGTGGACGGCATGGTGGAGGCCAAGTTCAAGCCGCCCCCGTCCTACGCGACGTTGCAGGAGTTTTTCGTGCGCATGCGCATGGACGCCGGCGTGCTGGCGTTGCTGTTCCGCTTCAAGCTCAAGGCGCTGGCCCGCGGCGGAGACAAGGGCGTCAAGAGCCGCTGGGAGGAGCTGCCGCGCAGCCTGCCGGCCAGCGAGTACCTGATCGGCAACACCCATCCCAACCGCACGGCGCTGCGCGAGGCGGTGGCCTCGGCCCTGGGCGAGGCACTGCCCACCGTATTCCAGTAGCCCCTCTGCCCGATTCGCCGTCCCGCGCAGGATGCGCTTGCGCCGTCGATGGCAATAAGTCGACGACAATGACCTGTCAGGGTCGCGGCCGGACGCTGCATGCCGCGCCGGTTCGGCGTCAGAACGGCAGGCGCCGGAAGGCCGGCACGGGCCTCGGCCCCTGCTGCAGGTGGGTTTCGGGGGAAAAATAATAGCGCCGCCCCAACGTTCCGCCCTCGGTGAGGATGGTCTGGGACACGGTGCCGTAGTTGGCCGTGCGGATGAACACCGCGCCCAGGGCTCCGTGCACCTCCTCGGACAGGTCGTCGCTGCGTTCCTGGTCCGGGGGTGTGCCGTCGCAGAGAAAGCGCTGCACCCGCCGCAGCAGCTCTTCGCCCGGCGTGCCCGCGTTATCGCGCAGGAAGCCCAGGGAGAAGGCCACCTTGGGCCAGGTGGAGTCGTTGAGCGTGGAGTTGCTCAGGGCGTACATGCCCGGCGCCAGGGCTGCCACGGGCCGCCCCTCCAGCGAGGAATAGTAATAGAACGCCTCGACGTCGCCAAAAAGCACGTTGAAGGGCCGGAAGCGCTCCAGGGGCTGCGCGGTGAGCCAGTCCGCCGCGGCGGCGGCGCTGCTCTGGCGCAGCAGGCCGGTCACCAGCTCGCCGCGGGAGCGCGGATTGGGCGGCACGACCTGGTCGAAGCGCCGCCCGTTGGTCAGCGCGGCCAGCATGCCGGCTCCGTTGCGCCCCATCCAGGTGCCCCCGGCCTCCAGGTCGCGCCCGGCGAAGATGGGCGGGTCGTCGCAAATCTGCGCCGGCGGTGCCGATGGGCGGTGGTAGAACTCGTCGCGATTTCCCGCCAACAGCACAGCGGTATCCGGATGCGCCCGGTACGCCAACAGAATCAAACACATGGTGCAGAAATCCTCGACAGCGGGCGTTCGCGGCGCGGGCCGGGGCGGGTTGCGGAATCCGGAACGGGCAAAGAGCCGGGAAACATGCCCAGGTGCACGCCGCAACGGGCACAGCACGGCCCCGGTAACTGCGCCTCTCCTTACCACGGGCACTGCCGCGTGGCGACCCGGGCTCAGCACAGGTCATGTTACACGCCGTCGAACTCCGGGCGATAGGCGACCACGCCCTGGCGGCCGGCCAAGCTGCCTGCCACCAGTTCGAGCGCCATGAACGCCTCGTCCGGAGCAGCGTGCTCCCAGCGCAGCCCGAAGACACTGGCCCGGCGGAAGCCGAAGCGCGGGTAGTACGCCGGATGGCCAAGCACCACGACGGCCTCCTGCCCCATCCCGCGGAGACGCGCCAGACCGGCCCGCACCAACGCGGAGCCGATCCCCCGCCGCTGCCAGGCAGGCAGCACGGCCATCGGCGCCAGACCCACCGCGGCGAATTCCCCTCCGCCGCCGCGCACGCGCACTGGCGAGAACAGGATGTGGCCCACGATGGCCCCATCCTCGACGGCGACCAGGGACAGCAGCACCGCCCCGGCCCGGCGCAACGCGTCGACCAGCGCCGCCTCCTGGGGCTGCCCGAAAGCGAGGGCATTCACGTGGTGAATGGCCGAAACGTCCTCGGGACACTCATCCCGGATGCTCATCGTATTCGTCCCTCTGCCCGGGGCGTGCCCCTGACCTGTGTGGCGGCAAATGCTCCGCCTTGAGGATATCCCGCCATCTGCGCCAGGAGGTCAAGCCCAGGGCTGAGCCGCGGGTCAACCCCAGGCCCAGCGCAGCGCTGCCCCCTCCCAGGATGGCGCGACGGCGCGGGCGGCGAGGGTGCCCCACGGCAAGTCGCCGCGACACGCCACCGGCCGTCGTGCCCACCGGCGGCGATGTGCATGGCACGAAAAAAAAGACCCTCCCCCGGTGTGCACCGAGGGAGGGGAGGCTGGGTGTACTGCTCTGCTGCGCGGGATTCCGACGCGGGTCAGCCGGCGATGGCCACCCGCATCGAAGCGACCTGGTTCTCCTTCTTGATCGCTTCCTCGATTTCCGCTTCGGTTTCCGGCTGATCGGTGAACAGCGGATGCCGCGTGGAGAAATTCGGATCGTTGAGCACGAGCTGCATGCCCACACGGTTCTGTCGGTTGACGACGATCGGACCTTGCAGGTTCACCGTCACGTCCAGGATGTTCCCGGCCATGGTGACGATCACATACACCTGCAAGTCGTCCACGTTCTCGGTCTCCAGGTCCCGGATCTGCTCCTTGCGCACCGAGAAGTGGTAGGTCGAGAGGATGATCGACGGGTCGATCACCACGAATGCCAGCCCCGGCTGCTCCAGAGACTGCATCCATTTGAACGGTTCACCGATTTCGTCGCTGATCAGCGCGAAGCGGGTGTTTTCGGAGAAGCCGAGCAGCCCGTCCACGATCGTGATCACGTCCTCCTCCTGGACGTCGATCAGGCCAAAGCGTGTCGTTTGCACCTTCATGGGAATCCCTTACGTGATCGAATTGGAATCGGAGTGCGCAGCGCTCCACCCAGTTTCGGCCGCCACGGCGGCCGCGTGCCAATGTCCCCGGTGCCTCAGGTGTTCTTCTTCTTCCAGAGATCGCCGATGGACTTCAGAGACAGCGGCGCCTTCGAGGCGGCCCGCTTGTTCTCTTCCTGAATCCGGATGTAAACCTCCTCCCGGTGAATCGCGTACTTCTTTGGAGCCTCAATGCCGAGCCTGACCTGCTTGCCCTTGATCTCGATGACCTGAATGCGGATCTCGTCTCCAATGGTAATGCTTTCACCTGACTTCCTTGTCAGTATCAGCACGGCTGCCCTCCTGGCAGATGAATCTAAGCAATATGTGAACGCATGGCCGCGAGACCTCCATCTCCGCCAGTCAATCCAAAGACAATCAAAACCCGCACCAAATCGATGAGTTTGCTCTCCGTCGTGAAATTATTTTGCCGGCCGTCCGGCCACGCCCGTGGGCCCGTGCCCTTGGCGGCCCCGCCGCGCTAGCGCAGGAAGCTCAACAGGGACGGCTGGATCAGCTTGGCGCTCGTGCTCAGCGTGGCCTGGTGCCGCGCGGAGGCCATGTTCATGTCCACGGTGGCCTCGGCAAAGTTGAGATCCTCGATCTCCGACATGCGCTTGACCGTGGTCAGCTCGCGGTCGGCAAGCTTGTCGAGCTGGCTTTCCATCTCCTTGCGCACCGCGCCCACGCTGGCGGCGTTGGCGAGCACCTGCTGCTGGGCCTTGTCCAGTTCGTCCAGCCGCCGCTCGATCACCTTGGAATCGTTCTCGACCAGGGCCCGCTCCAGGGCCAGCATGGTCTCGAAGACGTTCACCGCATCCGGCGCGCCTTCGCTCTGGAAAAACACCCGGTCGCCCGTCACGTTGAGCGGCAGCAGCTTGCTTTCGCTGACGGCCACCATGCGCTTGTCCTCGTTGCCCCGGTAGTTCACCGGCGGGTTGGGCTCGAAGCGGTATTGCAGGCCCTCGGGGAACACCAGCGGATCGCCGATGGGATCGTTCTCGCGGGCCGTGAAGCGCAGGAGCACCTTGTCGCTGACCTTGCCCTCTTCGCGCACCATCTCCACCACGGGCAGCAGCGTCATTTCCTTGCCCCAGCTCTTGCCGCCGTCGTCGGAGACCTGGTAGCGCGCCTTGCCCAGCGGCCCTTCGCGGGTGACGCGCAGCACGTAGGGGTTGCTGGAATAGCCTTCGAATTCCGCGGCGAACTGCTCCGGGTCAAGCACGAATTTCACGTCGGCGCTGAGCTGGTCCACGTTCACCTGGGCCGGCTGCACCAGGTCGCCGCGGGCCAGGGGCGGCGTGAGCGTCTTGCTGCCGCCGAACATGAACACCTTGCCGATGGCGGCGTTGCCGCTGTGGATCAGGTTGTCGCCGATGGAGCGCATCTCCTCGGCCGCCACCAGGCGCGTGTTGCGGTCGGCGTTGGCGTTGGCCTGGGACAGCGCCAGCGACTTGGCGTCCTGGAGCAGCTCGGAGACGTGCATCAGCTCGGCCTCGGTGCGGTCCAGCCAGAGAAAATTCTGCTGCAGGTTGCTCTGCACCGTGCCCATGTAGGCCACCTTGGTGCGCAGGTCCTGCACCTGCGTGGCGCCCACCGGATCGTCCGCGAGCTTGTTGATGCGGCGCCCGGTGGCCATGCTGTCCTGCAGCTTTTGCAGGTGTTCCGCATTGTTGGCCATGTTGCGGACGATGGCGTTCTGCTTGGTCAGGTCTGTGACGCGCATGGGGAGTGTCCGGGTTGTGCTGGCCTACATGTCAATGACGGTCTTGGTCATTTCGTCGACCGTGCCGATGAACTTGGCCGCCGCCGCAAAGCCGCGCTGGTACTGCACCATATCGGCCACTTCCTCATCCATGTTCACCGAGGACACCTCGTCCCGCAGCTTCTGGAACTGGTCGATGATGAGCTGCTGGTTCTGCTTTTCGCCCAGGCTGCGGTCCATGCGCAGCCCCAGCTCGGCCAACAGGCCGTTGTAGAACTCGTCGAAGGTGATGCTGTCGGCGTCCATGGTGGGCTTGAACTGCAGGGCATGGATGGCGATGGCCACCGAGTTGTCGCCCGGCAGCAGCCCGCGGCCCGTGGAAATGGTGTTGGGATCGGTGAGGACGCGCTCGTTGACGCGAAAGTCCGCGGCGCCCTGCAGATTCTCGAAGAAGTTGTTGAAGCCCATCACCACGGAAAAATCCGTGTCGTCCGGGTCCAGCACGAGGTTGTAGGCGCCGCCGGCGCGCAGGGTCACGCTGCCGTCGCGGTTGAGGTCGGCCGCGGCCAGCTTGGGGTCGCCCACGGTCTCGTTGATGCGCGACACGATGTCCGCCAGCGTGTCCTTGCCGGCCTCCAGCTCCACTTCATAGCTCTCCAGCTTGTCGTTGTTCTCGTCGACCAGGCTGAAGCGGAACAGGCCGTCCTTGACGAAGGGCAGGGGCTTGCCCAGCGCATCCGCCTTCAGCGCAAAGCTGCTGTGCAGGCTTTCGAAGCGGGCGTTGAGGCCCGTGCCGCTGGCGTGCAGGCGGTTGACCTCGAAGGCCAGCTCGGAGGCGAACTGATCGAGGCGGTTGCTGAAGGAGACCGCGGTGTCGTCGCGCAGGGCAATCAGCTCGGGCAGTTCCCCGCTGCGCAGTTCGCCGGTGAGATCGCGCGAAATGCCCTTGGGATCCACGCCGCGGATGCTGAACATGCCCGCCTCGTTGCTGTTGAACGAGGGCTCCAGCGTGTTGGCATGGCGGCCGTTGACCAGCGGCCAGCCGTTGCCGATGCTCACGTTGAGCGCGTGGTTCTTGTCCTCGACCCAGTCCACCTGGATGATCCTGGACAGCTCCTTGAGCAGGGCGTCGCGCTGGTCGCGCAGATCGTTCGCCTGGCCGCTGCCGCGCTCCACCAGTTGCACGCGCTCGTTGAGCGCGGCCAGGTTGCCGGCAGTCTGGTTCACCTTCTCGATGCGCTCGGCGATGCGCCCGTTGAATTCCTTGCGCAGCGACAACAGGTCGCGGGAGAGGCCCTGAAAACGGTCGGCCAGCAGCTTGCTGGTGTTGGCCAGGTCGGCGCGGGCCACCTCGGACTCGGGGCTGTTGGCCAGCTTGCCCCAGGAGTCCCAGAATTCGTTGAGCGCACTGCGCAGCCCCAGGCCCTCCACGTCGTTGAACAGGTTTTCCAGCCGCTGCAGACCCGACTGGCGCGATTCCAGCGTCCCCCCGCGCGACTGCTCGGAGACCAGGCGCTCGTTGAGAAAGCGGTCGGTGATGCGCTCGACGGCCTTGAATTCCACGCCGCTGCCGAAGCGCGACTTGCCCGGATGCTGGCTCACCAGCTCCACGCGCTGGCGCGAGAAGTCCTCGTTGCCCACGTTGGCGATGTTGTGGCCGGCGACGTTCATCCCGGACTGCTGCGCCATCAGGGAGCGTTTCCCGATATCGAGCTGTGCGAACAGGCTGCCTGAGGTCATGGGGTCACCGGGTCCCGGTCACGCCTGACGTCCCGCGCCGGGACGTCACGCAGAGGTGTACTTGAAGGTCGGGGTCTTGTTCTTCAGACGGCCCGCATCGGAATAGGTCGGGTGCTGGCGGATGGCGTCCTGGATCACGCCCAGGGTGGCTTCCACGGCGATCAGCCGCGCATGGGCATTGGCCGCGGTGATGCGCGCCAGGCGCCGGATGTCGGTCACCAGAGCCATCAGCTCGCCGTGCACCGCGCGCAGCGCTGCGCCCTGCTCCGGCGCGCAGCGGGCGACGATGCGCCGCAGGGTCAACTGGGCCGTCTCCTCGCCCCACGCCTCGGACAGGGCGGAAACCAGCGCCTCGCGGCGGGTCTCGACGCGCAGAATCTGTTCCAGGCACTCGTGCTTGAGCAATTGGACGCGCACCAGATCGCCGGCATTCAGCTCGCCGTCCTGCTCCGCCTCGCGGGCGAGCTGCTGGCGCAGTGACGCATGCAGCGTCACCTCGTCCTGCAGAATATCGCGCAAATTGGTGAGGAGTTCGTCCACGGGACTTGATCGGTTCAGGTGCGCGGCGTCCGCCTGCGCGGGCGCTGGGGTGATGGGTCAACGAACCTGGAACCACACGAACGCGGACAGGGCGTGGCGGGTGGCGGAGTCCAGGCGACTTGGGTCTAGTCCAGATCTTCTTCCAGCGTTTGGTCGATCATGCGCGATGCCAGCCGATCGGCATCGACAGTGTAGTTTCCGCTGCGAATTCGTTCCCTGAGTTCCGCAACCTTCGCTTCCTGGATGTCCGCGGTTTCGCGAATGCGTGCCTTGATCTTGTGCATGGTCAAGGACGGCTGACTGGCCGCATGCTCCGTCTCCCGCGCCTCCTGGCTGCGGTCTGCGCCACCTTGCTGTTGAATCTTCTGCCCTTTGCCCGCGGTCGACTCGGTGACCTTGGGGGGGTGCTGTCCGGTGACTTTCATTGTCGGCTCTCCATCCAACTCCATTCGCGGGAATGGCCTGATGAGAATCCGTTCTCATGCCGTCCGCAGGTCGAAGGGCGATGCCGGCGACCGGCCGTGCATCTCCCGTGTGGGTCCGGCGCCCCTCCATGTACCGTCCGGAAATGTCACGAGAAATCAGCTTCTTGTCTGCTCTCGCGACATGAACCACGCAACCCACGGGTGTCCCGCTTGGTTACGTTATCGGCGCCGGGCGCGGGAACTTGAGGCGTCCGGGCCGGTGCTATCTGGCCGTGCCGTTGCGCTGCCATTGGGCCATGAGCAGATCGGCAATGCCCAACCCGCCGCGGCGCACCATGGTTTGCGCATATTCGCCGTCCAGCAGCTCCTCGAACATCTGCTCGTGCTCCCGGCCGCCGAACAGATCGCTGCGGGGGATCGTCTTGCGCATCTCGCGCACGAGCTGCTCGATGAGCAGCGATTCAAATTCCTCGGCCGTCTTGCGCAGGGCCGCGGGATTGTCCTTGGGCAAATCTTGCCGCAGGCCGGCGCCGCGGGCGCGGCCCAAGGCCGCTCCCAGGTCCAGCCGCGGATCGACGCTGATGCGCATGGGTCCTCGCTTGGCGCCTGGTTAACGGATCTCCAGATCCGCGTGCAAGGCGCCCGATGACTTGATGATTTTCAAGACTTGGACCAAATCGCTGCTGGAGGCGCCGATTTTGTTCAGCCCGTCCACCACCTCTTTGAGGTCCACCTCACCCTTGAACAGCAGGATGGCAGGGGTCGCCGCGCGCTCCAGCGCGACGCGGGCGCCCTGTTCCCCGCCCGCGGCGGCGGCCGGGATCGCCGCGGGGGCGGCGGGGGCCGGGCCGGGTGGCGTTTCGGCCGGGGCGCCGATCTCGATATTCAGGTTGCCGTGGGCAATGGCGATGGGCGAGATGCGCACGTGCTGCCCCATCACGATCGTCCCCGTGCGTTCATCCAGCACCACGCGTGCCGTGGCATCCGGGATGATCTCCAGGTTCTCGATGCGCGAGATCAGCTCCACCGTCTGGCCCAGGTAGGTGTCCGGGACGGACACTTCCACGGTGCCGGCGTCCTTGGCCCGGGCCGATCCGTCGCCCAGCTCCCGGTTGATCAGCTTGGAAAGCCGGAAGGCCGTGGTGAAATCGCTCTGCTTGAGATTGATGAACACCCGCGAGCGCGTGTTGAGGTTCAGGGCGATCTCGCGCTCCACCAGCGCCCCGCCCAGCACATAGCCCTTGGTGGCCACCAGCGACGAACGCGGGTCCAGCAGCGGCTTGCTCTGCTGGGCCGCCGCCGCGGCGGGCTGGGGGCCGCCCAGCACGTCGGCGCCGGTGGCCTGCTGTCGCTCGATGCCCTTGGGAATGCCCGTCAGGGGTCCCTGGGCCGTGGCGTAGATGAGCTGGTTGGAGCCGTGCAGCAGGGTGTACATCAGCGTTCCCCCGCGCAGCGAGGTGGTATCGCCCAGGGCGTCCACCGTCACGTCCAGGCGGCTGCCCGCCTTGGAGAAGGGCGGCAGCGTGGCCGTGACCAGCACGCCGGCGATGCTGCGCCCCTTGACGTCCGTGGAGTTGATGCTGATGGCCATGCGCTCCAGGGCGTTGCGCAACGGCTTGCGGGCCAGCAGGCTTTCGGCCGAATCGCCCGTGCCGTCCAATCCCACCACCAGACCGTAGCCGATGAGCTGGTTTTCGCGCGCGCCGCGCAGATAGGCCACGTCCTTGACCCGGATGGCCCAGGCGCTGGGCGCCAGCGCCACCGCGAGCGTGAGGGCCAGCAGCGACGCGGCCGGCCAGCGCCGCATTCGCCGGGCCTGCGGGGCCGCGCCGTCGGGAATGGGGAAGAGTGTGCTCATGTGCCTGACCCTGAGTGGAAGTATCGGCCGCCGGCGCCTATTTGGATGACACGGCGGTCGTGCGGTTGCCCGTGCCGGGAGAGGTCAAGAAATCCGTGAAGCGGTCGGCCAGGTTGCCTTCCTCCGGCCGGCCCGCCGCCCGCGCGATGGCGCCCACGGGCAGCGTGGTGCGCTTGACCAGCCGCCGGATCTTGTATTCGGCCCGGCTCAGCTTGGATGAAGCGATCTGGTTGTTGTTGTCCACGTCCGAGGGCTGCACCACGCCGCGCAGCGTCACGATGTACTTGACGCGGTTCTGGTCGCGGAAGATGGGAGGGTGCACCCCCTGCACGAACATGTTGCCGTTGGACAGCACCTTGACCACCTGCACCTCCATCGAGTCTATGGAGCGCAGGATATCGTTCTGTTCCCGTTCGATGGCCTCGCGCGCCTGCTGCTGCTCGCGCAGGAAGGCCAGCACCGGGTCGACGGCGGTCTTCTTCTTGCCGTCCTCTTCCTTGGCCACCTGCTCGGCCTGGGGCTTTTCCACCACCGCTTCGGGCACCTTGATGATCTTGCCCATCTCCGTGACCGTCAGCAGGTCGCCCGTGTAGCGCGCCCGGTGGTCGCGCAGCAGGTTGCCCCACGATGCCGCGCCCAGCCACAGGCTGCCCTCGTAGCGGTTGTCGGTGGTGTTGATGGGCGGCCGTGTCTTGTAGCGGTCGCGGGCCGGCAGCTCCGCGGCGGCGACGCGCTGCTGTGCCGCGGCCGGCTGCGGATCGCCCAGCACGGCGCAGCCCTCGCTGCCCAGCACCAGCAGCAAGGCGCCCAGGGCCGGCAACAGCGCCAGGGCGCGCGCGGCGGCACGGGAACGGTGGGGGCGGGCGGTTTGCGGAACGGTGATCTTCACGGTGTGTCCCATGATTGGAGATGGGGCGTCAGTTGACGGATACGGTGTCCGCGGCTTGCAGCGTGCCATGCACCACCTTGCCCGATTGCAGGTTGCGCACCGGGATGAATTGCCCCATCCGCGCGCCCACCAGCGCCACTCCGGGCACCTGCAGCACCACGCCGGGCGTGCGGTATTCCAGGGTCACGCGGCCGCCTTCGCGCACATCCACGGGCGCCTCCAGCAGCGACGCCTCCAACAGCTCGTCGCGGTTGAGCGGGCGCTTGGTGAGCATGCCCACCGCCGCGGCCGGGGAGCTGAGATAGGACGCGCCGCCGAGCTGGCTCAAATCCCGGCGCACCACGGTCACGTCCTCCGCCGCGATGCGCTGATTGCGGCCCAGGGGACGCGTGGCGATCACCACGTCCTGGAACACCGACTGTTTCACGCGCACGATGTTGCGCCATACCGCCTGGCCGTTGACCTTGGCCTCCACGCGGAAGCTGCGCTGGCCGCCGGGCGCCAGCGTGACCCCCATCGGGCTGACGTCCCAGGCGATGTCGCCCTTGGGCAGCAGCACCTCGCCCAGGGGCGTCTCCAGCTCCTGACGCACCTCGCCGGCCTCGGACGGAATGGAATCCCGCGCCGCCTTCAGCACGATGGCCTCGATCTCCCGCTCGCCGACGCGCTGGGCCGAGCGCACCACGGAGGCCCCTTCGGGCACCTCCAGGTCGATGCGCCCCATGTCGATCGTGCTGTCGTGTTGCAGGCGGGAGAGCAGGTAGCTGCGGGAAAGCCGCAGGCTGCGGCCCGGCAAGGGTGAACGGCCCGCGTCGAGCTTGGCCAGCGCCGCCACGGCCTCCAGGTCGAAGCCGTCGAATTCGGCGATTTCGCCCAGCGTGTAGTGCTCCCCGAACACCTCGGCCTGGGGCAGCACGCGGATGGCGATGCGTTCCAGGTCGGAGGGCTGGGCGCGCGCCGTGGCCGCCGCCAATGCCAGCACGGCCAGGGCGGTCAGGGGCAGGCGGAGCAGCGTCTTCAGGGTGGGGCGCGGCATGCGGTGGCCTCAGGCTTAGCGGATGATGTTGTTGGCCGTCTGCAACATATCGTCGGAGGTCTGGATGGCCTTGGAATTGATCTCGTAGGCGCGCTGGGCAATGATCATGTTGATCATCTCATCCACGACGCTCACGTTGGACAGCTCCAGGAACTGCTGGTTCAGCGTGCCCATGCCATTGACCCCCGGGTTCTCCACCACGGCATTGCCCGAGCCGGCGGTGGGCACGTAGAGGTTCTTGCCCACGGGCGTCAGTCCGGCCGGGTTGGCGAAGCGCGCGAGCTGCATGGTGCCGATGGTGGTGGGCAGCGACTCCTCGCCCACCAGCACGGCCACCGTGCCGTCCAGGCCGATGCTCACCTGCCGCGCGTCCTGGGGAATCACGATCTCCGGTTCCAGCGGAAAGCCGTCCTGGGTCACGATGCGGCCCTGCTGATCGCGTTGGAAGTTGCCCGAGCGCGAATAGGCGATGGCGCCGCTGGGCTGCAGAATCTGGAAGAAGCCCGTCCCCTCGATGGCCACATCCAGTTCGCTGCCCGTGTTCTTCATGTCGCCCTGCGTGAAGATCTTCTCCGTGGAGACATGCTTCACGCCGTGCCCGGAATGGATGCCCACGGGCACGGTGGTGTTCTGCGACGACTGGGAGCCGGCGGTCTTGTCGATCTGGTAGAGCAGGTCCTGGAAGTTGTTGCGGCTCTTCTTGTAGCCGGTGGTGGCGACGTTGGCCAGGTTGTTGGCCACGGTGTCGATCTGGCGCTGCTGGGCGCCCATGCCGGTGGCCGACACAAACAATGATCGCATCATAGGACGTGCAAGCTCCTGTTGAGTCTCGTGGGTTGAGGGTTAGATCTGAGCCAGGGACACGGCGCTCTCGTTCATCGCATCGGCCGTCTGCAACGCGCGCTGCATGGACGTGTAGGCGCGGTTGGCGGCGATCATCGACACCATCTCCTTCACCGCGTCCACGTTGGACGATTCCACCGCGCCCTGCACCATCTGCACGTTCTCCAGGATGCGCGGGCTGTTGTCCGCGTCCACCGGGGCGAACATGGAGTTGCCCAGCTTCTGCAGGCGCTCGGGGAAGGGGAAGGTGACGATCTTCATGCCGCCCACGCGCTCGCCGTCCACCAGCACCGAGCCGTCCTCGGTGACCTCCACGTCGGTGCCGTTCAAGGTCAGCGGGCCTTCCTTGCCGTTCACCTGGAAGCCCTCGGCGGTGATCAGGCGGTTGTCGGTGGCCAGGCGAAAGTTGCCGGCGCGGGTGAAGCGCTCGCCTTGCGGCGTGTTGACGCTGAAGTAGCCCTCGCGGTTGACCAGGGCGAAGTCCATCTTGTTGTTGGTGTTCACCACGCGGCCTTCGGCGTAGTTGATGCCCATGCCGGCCACGCCCACGTAGGGCGTGCCGATGCCCGTGTAGGGCGCCAGGTGATCGTG
Organism: Candidatus Lambdaproteobacteria bacterium; assembly: GCA_016199125.1. GTDB lineage: Bacteria > SAR324 > SAR324 > SAR324 > JACQKK01 > JACQHH01. The sequence continues at coordinate 12,148 of JACQHH010000107.1, read as the reverse complement.
GCTGAAGAAGATTTCCTCGTCCGATTCCCGCGCCACGCCATAGGCTTTGCTGAGGATGGTCTCGAAGGTGGGCTGGTCCGCCTTGTAGCCCACGGTGTCCGTGTTGGACAGGTTGTTGGCCACGGCTTCCATCTTGCGTTCCAGCGCCTTGCCCTGGGATACCAGCGTGTAAATGCCCTGCGGGTTCATCGCTGCTCCGTGTGGTCGTGCGCTCGGTTGGCCGCTCTGCTGGCGCACCGCGCGCAGCCCGGCCTCCTGTACGGAAAAGCAAGCCACATGCCAGCGCGGCCGGTGGCGGCTGCCGGGCATCGGCAGCCCCGCGCGCGGCGCACGCGGCGCCTGCCCGGGGGAATGATCTTTGGCATGCAAGAGTTGCTCCCCAACGTCCCGCAACGGCCACCGCCCTGCCGCGCAGGCACCCGGCGCAGCGTGCCGGGCATCGGCCGCGACGTTTCAATTCGTTGACAGATCAACGCGTTATGGCTTATTGTGAGGTCATCCCGCCAGGACGTCCGCATCTCAGCTCAAGACAGCCCATGCCAAGGATTGCATGACGGTTCATCACGATCCCGCCGCCGAATCCATCGAGGGACTGCTCAGCGATCTGCGTGCCTACGAGGAGGCGCAGCGCCTGCATCCACAGGATCACATCGCGCCCTACCAATGCGCCCTGATCCATGGGCGGCTGGGCGACCACGAGCAGGCCATCCGCAGCTACCGCGAGTCCGTCGAGCGCAATCCCGGCTTTGCGCAGGCGTACTACAACCTGGGGCTGGAGCACGCGCGCCTGGGGCAGACCGTGCAGGCCGAGCAGGCCCTGCGCCGCGCCACGCAGCTCGACGGCGCCGACCCGGAAGCCTGGGGCAACCTGGGCGCCGTGCTGGAGACCGCCGGGCGCGGCGAGGAGGCGCTGGAGTGCTACCGCACCGCGGAAAAGCTCAACCCGCGCGATGCCCGCCTGCGCCTGCGCAAGGGCGCGCTGCTGCTGGACCTGGGGCGCCTGGAGCAGGCCCGGCACGAGTTCGAGGAGTCGGTGGACATCGACAGCCGCGATGCCACCGCCTGGAACAGCCTGGGGCTGGTGCTCTTCCGCCAGGGCAAGCTCGACGAGGCCAAGCAGCACTACCTGAAGGCGCTGGAGTGCGACAAGGATCTGGCCCAGGCCTGGAACAACCTGGGCAATCTGTACGCCCGCGGTCACGACGACCGCTCGGCCGAGGAGGCCTATCGCCAGGCGGCCGTGCTGGACCGCTTCGACCCGGACATCTGGTTCAACCTCGGCGAGCTGTATTTCCGCCAGGACAATCCGGACACCGAGCGCTACCTGGCCCGTGCCGTGGAGCTCAACCGCCAGGACATGGAAGCCTGGGACCTGCTGCGCCAGTGGTACACGCGCCACCCCAACTATTCCAACTGGAAGTCCACCCTGCGCGTGCTGCTCACCGTGCGCGCCGACGACGTCTCCCTGCACCGCGAGCTGGCGCACGTGCACGAGCGGCTGGGGGAGCTGGGCGAGGCCTGCGCCACGCTGGGCGAGGTGCTGCGCATGGACCCCGAGGACGAGCCCTCGCGCATCCGCCTGGTGCTGCTGCTGCTGCGTCAGAACGAGCTGCGCCATGCGTTCGAGCACCTGAGCCAGGTGCGCGGCGGCGAGGCGACGGTGCTGGACACCTGGTATCTGCTGGGGCAGCGGCTGCTCTACCACGGGCAACAAGCCGACGCGGAGACCTGCTTCATGACCGTGATCGCCCACCGGCCCCACCTGGCCGACGGCTGGCAGGTGCTGGGCGACCTGGCCCTGGCCCGCGAGCAGTGGGAGGTGGCCTTCGAGCGCTATGGCAAGGCGCTCGACGTCAACCGCAACAACCCCGCCGTGTGGCTGACCCTGGCGCGCCGCTTCGACCGCGACGGCAATCCGGCGCGCGTGCTGGCCTGCCTGGCCAACCTCGGCGAAACCCTGCGCTATCTGCCCGGCGGCTGGGCCGAGGTCTATCCCCTGCACGTGCGGGCCGGCAACGGCCCGGCCTTCCTGGCCCAGCTCGAGGCGCTGCTGCGCGCGGGGCTGGTCTCCCGCCAGCACTGGCTGGCCCTGGCCAATCTCTATGACGAGGCGGGCGACGCGGAGCGGCGGCAGGCCTGTCTGGCGGAGCTGGACGAGTCGGGGGCCCAGGTCTCGCAGGACCCCCTGGTGCAGGCCCGGCTCGCCGCCAGCCGGGGCGACTGGGACGAGGCCCTGCGCCTGTTCCGCGAGGTGGAGGAGCGCGAAGCGGCGCGCCCGGGCTACTGGCACGACCGGGGCGATGCAGCCTACGCGCGCGGCGACATGGAGGAGGCGCGGCAGAGCTACGAGCGCCTGTTGCGGCTCTCGGACGATCACCTGCGCGCCTGGTTCCGCCTGGGCAACATCCACCACCGGGCGGGGCGCCTGGCCGACGCGCGCGCGGCCCTGCTGCAGGTGCTGCGCCTGGACCAGCGCCACGCCAAGGCCTGGTACAACCTGGGCTGCATCCAGGAGGCGCTGGGCACCGCGGAGGCCCTGGACAGCTTCCGGCGGGCGGTGGGGCTGGATCGCCGGTTCGCGGCGGCCTGGAACTGGATCGGCATCCTGCGCCAGCGGGCCGGCGACCTGCCCGCGGCCCGGCGTGCCTACCTGCGCTGCGTGGCTGGCAACCGCGACTGGGTCCACGGCTGGTACAACCTGGGCTGCCTGCTGCAGGTGTTGGGCGAGACGGACAAGTCCATCGCCTGCCTGGAACGGGCCGAAGCGCTGGGAGGCGTGCACGGCGACGATCCGGCGGTGGCCGACAGGGCGGGCGCCCGCGGCACCGCATAGTGCGACGTCCCGATAGTGCGACGTCCCGCAGGACACGGAGACAGCTCGGGAAAGCGCTGGTTCCCTGGACACTTCCCTTCACGGAAAATTCGTGCCCGGTTCCGCGGGACACGACACCCGCAACGCCACGCCCTTTCCGCGGGTCGCCACGGGTCGTGCGCACGCCGGGGTCACGCTTGAGCGTTCCGGGCGGAGAATTTCCAGCAATGCTAGGATTGCCGAAGGGCACTCCTCCCCGCCGAGGGTTCCGTCGGCCCGTGGAGTGCCGGTGCCCGCAACGCCCACTCGCCCGCCGTCCATCGCGCCGCGCTGAACCGCCATGAAATTCGTCGACTACGTCAAAGTGTGCGTGCGCTCCGGCGACGGCGGCAATGGCTGCCTGTCCTTCCGGAGGGAGAAGTTCATCCCCCGCGGCGGCCCGGACGGCGGCAACGGCGGCCGGGGGGGACACGTCGTGGTGCGCGGCACGCACAACAAGAATACGCTGCTCGACTTCCGCTTCCGCCAGCACATCAAGGCCGGGGCGGGCGGCGGGGGCATGGGCAAGGACCGCCACGGGCGCAACGGCGAGGACACGGAGCTGGAGGTGCCCCTGGGCACCATCGTGCGCGATGCGCAAAGCGGCGCGGCGCTGCTGGAGGTGCTGGACGAGGTGCCCCAGGTGCTGCTGCACGGGGGCCGCGGCGGATTCGGCAACAGCCACTTCAAGTCGTCCACCAATCGCGCGCCCCGCCAATGGGAGACCGGCAGCCCGGGCGAGGAACGCTGGGTGGTGCTGGAGCTCAAGCTGCTGGCCGACGTGGGGCTGGTGGGCTTTCCCAACGCCGGCAAGTCCACCTTGATCAGTCGCATCTCCCGGGCCCGGCCCAAGATCGCCGACTATCCCTTCACCACGCTCACGCCCAATCTGGGCGTGGTGCAGGACGAGAGCTTCCAGTCCTTTGTGATGGCGGACATTCCGGGCATCATCCGCGGGGCCCACGAGGGCCAGGGGCTGGGGCACCGCTTCCTGCGCCACATCGAGCGCACAACCACCCTGCTGCTGCTGATCGACGTAACGGGCGGCGACGAGCGCGACCCGCTGGAGCAGTACCGCACGCTGCTGGACGAGATGGCCCTCTTCTCCGCCATGCTGACGGCCAAGCCGCGGGCCGTGGCCCTGACCAAGCTGGATCTGCTGCCCGGCGGCGAACCCCCGGCCGAGCTGGTGGCGGCGCTGGAGGCGGCCGGCGAGCGCGTGTTCGGCATTTCCGCGGTGAGCGGGCTGGGTCTGCCCGCGCTGGTGCGCCATCTGGGGGCCCAGGTGCGCGCCCTGCGGGCGGCGGAGGCGGCTACAGCACCTCCACGTGACGCGCCTTCCACTCCTCGTAGCTGAGCCCCTCCGCCCGTGCCAGCAAGTGCCGGTAGCGCAGCATGGCCACCGCGGTGATGGGGTAGGTGGCGATGGACATGGGCACGGCGTACACCAGGGAGCCCAGCACGAACGGCCAGCCGAACTTCCAGAAGAGCTGCCCCACGATGTTCACGAATCGCGTGCGCCACTCCACATATTCATTGGCCAACTGGACGTCCTGAATGGCGCGCACGAAATCGGCGTACGTGCCCACATCGGAAACGTGACCGAACCAGACCAGAATCCACGCGCCCGTCTTGAGATACAGGAAATAGAGGGGAATGAAGGTGACCGGATTGCTGATCCAGGTCATGGTCAGGGCGATGGGCAGGTTGAAGCGCAGCCGCAGGATGTACCGGCTGATGACCCACACCATGCCCACCAGGTACATCTGCCCGCCGACCGTGGGCGTCATGCCCAGGAACATGCCGATGGCCGCCCCCCAGCAAATCCCCGGGATCGGAGCCGTGGATTCGACGAACGGACGGACCAGCTTGTCGTAGAGATAAGAGCGGACCTTCTGCACCGGAGTTCCAAGGCACAGGGAAAGCGTCTAGCCCGAGCGCCCTGAAAAATAGGCCTCGATCACCGCCGGGGCCTGGGCGACCGCCAGCGGCAACTTGCTGATGTCTTTTGCGCCGGCCGTCGCCATGTGCGGCGGGCCCCCTCCCCGGCCCCCGGCAATCGACGCCACGCGGTTGACGATGTCGCCGGCCTTCACGTTGTCGCGCACCAAGTCTTCCGACACCACGCACAGCAACGAGCCCTTGCCATTGATCACGGCGCCCAGCACCGCCACGCCATGGGTCAGCTTGCGGCGCAGGGAATCGGCCAGGGTGCGCAGCTCATCGACGGATTCGGCCTCCACCTGGCTGGCCACCACGCTGACGCCGTTGACCTGCGTCACGTGCTGCATGAGGGCCTCGGCCCCGCTGGCCAGGGAACCCTTCCTGAGCGCCTTGAGCTCCCGCTCCAAACGGCGCCGCTCGTCGAGCAGATGGCTCAGGCGCTCGGGGAGCTGTTCCGCGGAAACATTGAGCGTCTGCTTGAGCTGCTCCACCAGCCGGGCGGACTCGCGCAGGTACGTTTCGGCCGCGTCGCCCGTAAGGGCCACCAGGCGCCGCACGCCCGTGGCGATGCTGCTCTCCGACACGATCTTGAAAATGCCGATGTCCCCGCTGGCGTGTACATGGCAGCCGCCGCAGAGCTCCGCGGAAAATCCGGGCACCTTCACCACCCGCACGCGATCGCCGTACTTCTCCCCGAAGAGGGCGATGATCCCCGAGCCCACCGCAGCATCGTAGCTGGACTGGTAAATGTCCAGGGGTTTGTTGGCGCGGATCATGGCGTTCACGCGCCGCTCCACCTCGTCGAGCTGGGTCTCGCTGGGTTTTTCGAAGTGGGTGTAGTCGAAGCGCAGGTAGTCCGGGTGCACCACCGACCCGGCCTGGGTCACGTGCGACCCCAGCACCGTGCGCAGCGCCGCGTGCATGAGGTGCGTGGCCGTGTGGTTGAGCGTGGTGCGGGCGCGCCGCACGGCGTCCACCTCGGCCTGCACCGGGCGCGCGTCCGGCTCGCCGGCACCGGCGCAGATGTGTACGATGCGGTCGCCCTCCTTCTGCACGTCCAGCACCTGCCACGTGCCGGCGTCTCCGGCGATGCGCCCCTGGTCGCCCACCTGCCCGCCGCCCTCGGCGTAGAACGGCGTGCGGTCCAGCACCAGCAGCAACCGGCCCTGTTCGTCGCGGCGCCAGGCGCGCACGTGGGCCTCCAGGGCCAGCGTCTCATAGCCCTCGAAGCGGGAGTGCTCGCCGCCGCTCACGGGGGTCCACTGGCCCTCGGCCGCCTGCATCCTGCCCGCGGCCTTGGCCTGGGCGCGCTGGGCCTCCATCAGCCGCTCGAAGGAGGCCATGTCCACGCGCAGCCCGCGCTCGGCGGCCATCAGCCGCGTGAGGTCCACCGGAAAGCCGAAGGTGTCGTAGAGCTTGAAGGCTTCGCCGCCGGGGAATTCCCGGCCGCCCTGGCGGGCCTGCTCCGCCACGATGCCCTCGAACAGCTCCAGCCCGCGGTCCAGGGTCTGGGCAAAGCCTTCCTCCTCGGCCCGGATCACCCGCGCCACGTGGTCGGCCTGCTTGCGCACTTCCGGAAAGGCGTCGCCCATCACCGCGGCCAGGCGCGGCACCAGCTTGTGGATGAAGGGCTCCTTGAGGTCCAGCACGCGGCCAAAGCGGGCCGCCCGGCGCAACATGCGGCGCAGCACGTAGCCCCGCCCCTCGTTGGAAGGCAGGGCACCGTCGGCGATGGCGAAGCTCAGCGCACGCAGATGATCGGCGATCACGCGAAAGGCCACATCGGGCTCGCCGCCCTGGCCATAGGGGCGGTGCACCAGCTCGGCCACGCCGTCGAGCAGCGGGCGGAACAGGTCCGTGTCGTAGTTGGAACCTGCACCCTGCAGCACCCGCGTGATGCGCTCCAGGCCCATGCCCGTGTCCACGTGCTGGGCGGGCAGGGGCGTCAGCGCGCCGCCGACGGCCCGGTTGAACTGGATGAACACCAGGTTCCACAGCTCGATGAAGCGCGAGCAGCCCTCGGCGTTCACCTGGCAGGTGTGGCCGTTGGGCGCCTGGCAAGTGCCCGGCCCCAGGTCGATGTGGATCTCGCTGCACGGCCCGCAGGGGCCCGCATCGCCCATCTCCCAGAAATTGTCCTTCTTGCCGCAGCGCAGCACGCGCGCCCGGGGCAGGCTGGTCAGCTCCAGCCACAGCGACTCCGCCTCCTCGTCGGCCTGCAGACCTTCGTCCGCGGCGCCCTCGAACACGGTGGCGTAGAGCCGCTCGGCGGGCAGACCCCAGCGCGTCACCAGCAGCTCCCAGGCCCAGGCGATGGCCTCGCGCTTGAAGTAGTCGCCGAAGGACCAGTTGCCCAGCATCTCGAAGAAGGTGTGGTGGTAGTTGTCGCGGCCCACGTCCTCCAGGTCGTTGTGCTTGCCGCTGGCGCGGATGCATTTCTGGGAATTCACGGCGCGCCGGTAGTCGCGCGTGCCCGTCTCCAGGAACACGTCCTTGAACTGATTCATGCCCGCGTTGGTGAACAGCAGGGTCGGATCGTCCTGGGGAAACACCGGCGACGAGCGCACGAACTTGTGGCCATTTGCCTCGAAGAACGAGATAAACTCGTCTCGAATCTCCTGGGAGGACTTCCGGGTCGCCATGGGGGCCAGGGAAACTGGTTGGGACCTGCCACGTGGTCGCTACGCGGACGGCCGGTTTGCGCGACGCGGGAACGTTGTCGGGGCGGCCGCAGCAGGGGGTAGTCTATCCCGAACCCGACCGTAAATAAAGGAGCCGTCCATCGCGGCACCCGATCCAAAGGCCCTGCCGGGGGCGCCGCCGGGCGGCGGCGGACGGCATCTGCCGATGCTGCACGGCGCCGTGCTGCTCTTCGGAGTGGCCGGGCTGTTCGCCAAGTGGATTGCCCTGCCGGCGCTGCTCATCGTGTGGGGGCGGGTGCTCTTCGCCACCGCCGCGCTGGCCCTGCTGCTGCTCGCGCAGGGGCGGCCCCTGGGCGTGCGCACCCGCGGGCAGCGCCTGCGCCTGGGGGCGTGCGGGCTGCTGCTGGTGGCGCACTGGTGGGCCTTCTTCCATGCCATCCAGGTCTCCACGGTGGCCGTGGGGCTGCTGGCCTACGCCACGGCGCCGGTGCTGGTGGTGTGGCTGGAGCCCTGGTGGTTCGCCGAGCGTTTTTCGCGGGGCGCCCTGGCCGCGGCGCTGGCCAGCCTGGCGGGCGTGGCGCTGATGGTGCCGCGCTGGGACTGGGCCGACGCCACGGCGCGCGGGGTGGCCTGGGGCGTCGTGGCCGGGCTCACCTTCGCCGTCCTGTCCCTGCTCAACCGGGAACTGGTGCAAAGCGAGGACGGGGTGCGCCTGGCACTGGCCCAGGATGCGGTGGCCGCGGCCCTGCTCACGCCGCTGGCGCTGGCGCTGGGCATCGTCCCCACCTTGCGCGAGCTGGCGTTGCTGGCGCTGCTGGGGGTGGTCTGCACGGCCCTGGCGCATTCCTGGTACATTCAGTCCATGCGCGGGCTGCCCGCCCGCGTGGCGGCCATCGTGAGCAACCTGGAGCCGCTGTACGGCATCGTGCTGGCGCTGCTGCTGCTGGGCGAGGTGCCGCAACCGCGGGTGCTGCTGGGCGGGGCGCTGATTCTGGCCGGGGCGGGCTGGGTCACCTGGCGCGCCCGCCGGGCTGCCGCGCCGGACACGCCCGGCTCCTCGGCGGTCTGAGCCGGCCGCGAGCCGCAGCGGCAGGCGCGATGCCCACCCCCGGGCGCCGCACGCACCTGGGCCCGGCAGGGTCGCGACACGGCCGGGGGCATCTGTTGTCATTGCGTTTTTTTGCAAACGAACGCGTGTGCGGTATTTTTTGTGCATGAGGTGTGCATAGACCGGAATCACGACCCGATGGAAGGCGCAGCGACGCGCCCCATCGCCGGGCCGATCCAGCTTGCGCCGGATCGCAGGAGCAGCACGACAGGACGTCCACTACAGCGCAAAAGGCACAATGACGGAAAATCTCGAAGAATTCGACGACCTTGACAACCTGCTGGACGAAGACCAGGGCGGAGAAAGCGGCGGTGAATTCTCCGAGGAACTCGACAACCTGCTCGGGGGCGACGCCGCGACGCCGGGAGGCGGCGAAGAGGCGGGGGATTCGGAGCTGGACTCCTTCTTCGAGGACCTCTCGACCATCGACGACCTGGAGGTGATGCAGGAGGAACAGCCCGAACCCAAGGAGGCGCCCAAGCCGGCCGCCGCCGCCGCGCCGGCGCGCGAACCCGCGCCGGTCAAGGAAAAGCCCAGGAAGGCCCCCAAGCAGAAGAAGGAAGGCGGCGGCGGATTTCGCCGTTTCATCGTGCTGCTGCTGACCCTGGGGATCCTGGGCGGTGGCGCGTACGCCATCTACCTCTTCCTGTTTCCCGAATTTGAAATGCCCTGGCCCGTGACCCAGGAGCACCAGGCGCCCGAACCGGCCAAGATGCCGCCGACGCCTCCACCGCCGCCGCCCCCACGGATAGTTCCGGCGCCGCAGCCGGCGATGGTCACGCCCCCGCCGGAGCCCAAGCCGGTCACGCCCCCGCCGCCGCATCGCGGCCCGTGGTACGGCATCCAGGTGGCGACGTGCTACTTCCAGTCCTGCGTGGACACCTTCACCAGTGTGCTCAAGCGCAGCGATTTGTCCGTGCGCTACACCCAGCGCAGCGGCACGCAGCAGACGCTGGAACTGATCTCGCGCACGGCGTTCCTGGACATGCAGGCGGCGACCGAGTTTGCCGAACGCATCAACCGCGAGCATCGCATGGAGGGCCACGCCTTCCCGCTGCGGGACGGAGAGAACTTCCGCATTTCGATGGGCAATTTCTCCGACCTGAATCGCGCCAGCGTCGTGCGGGACGGGCTGAACCAGAAGTACCAGGGCGAAATCATCTTCGCGACGCGCCTGCTGAACAAGCCCTATCGCCTGCGCACCATCACCGGCGGCAGGTTCCCCTCGCGGGCCGCAGCCGAAGCCGCACTGAACAAGATGCGCGAGAACGACCCGCGCGTGCGCGGCGCGTTCATCGTCAAGTTGTAGTCATGCCCTGGGCACCCGTACGCCGGGCATCGCGCGGCGTGCGGGGTCCCTCCCCGCCGGACATTGTCGCCATCGCATCCCCCACGGCCTGCTCATCGTCAGGCTGCGACCCTTCCCAACCTGCAACGCTCAGGAGTCCCGCGCCGGGTTCGGCACGCACGAGCAGCGCGTCAGGACAGGTCGGGAATACGAGACCGTCACGGGGTGAGGGGATGCAGCGCCGCGCGCGGCGCGGCTAGCTGCGGGCAAGCTGGGACAGAGCCTTGAAGCGCAGCCTGTGCCACTTGGGCTGGATGGCATGGTCGATGGCCGACAGGAGCTCCGCGGCGAATTCATCGCTCAGCTCGTCGAAGCGATCGTTTTCGGTCACCGTCGTACGCCGGCTGATGTGCACGCGGTAGAGCAACTCGCCGCTGCCGGCCTCCAGGATCGAGGCGAACGCCCCGAAGAGGCCCCCCTCCGTGCAATGCGCGCAGGGCTCGTAGACCACCTGCGCCACGATCACCAACTCCACGTTCAGCTCCCGCGCCAACTGGGAAGAAATCTCCCGGTCCCCGAAATCCACCACGGAGAGCGTGTCGGAAAGCACGCGGTACCGCTGCTCCAGCAGGCGCTCGCCGACGCTCAGGCGGGCCATGTCGGCGCGCGTCACGAGGCGCCCCACGTTGGGCGATGCGGCCAGCGCCGCCTCCACGCGGTTCATGAAACGCTCGAACACCTGCGGCGGCACCTCCTCCAGGCGCGTGGACTGGGCCATCACGGCCGGGCGGTCGTAGAGGCGCTCGTAGTCGACGGGAGTCAATTCGGCCACGCCGGTGCAGGCGGCCAGCCAGGCCACGCAGGCGACCGGCAGCAGCGCCAGCACTGCCCGCTTCACGGTGCGGGCCGTCAGTGGTTGCATGCGGACGTTGCGGGCAGGAGCTTGGGGTGTGCGGCGACGCGACGGCGGGGACTCAGGAATCGGCTTTGGCCAGCTTGACGGGGAGCGGCGGTTTCTTGTCCGCCAGCGAGTCGCCGCTGATATAGTCCGACAACCCCGCATAAATGCCCTCGGCGATCTTCTCGCGGTAGTGGGATTCCCGGAAGCGTTTGCTTTCCGCGCGGTTGGTGATGAAGCCCGCCTCCACCAGCACGCTGGGCATTTCCGAGCCGATCAGCACCAGGAACGGCGCCTGCTTCACTCCCAGATTACGCACGGGAAATCCCGGAAGCAACTGACCCACCAGCGAAGCCTGCAGCGTGCGCGCCAGCCGGTTGGATTCCAGGATGTTGGCGTCCTGCAACAGGTCGGTGAGGATCAGGTTCAGGTCGCTGACCTTCTTCTCGGTGAGCGCGTTCTCCCGCGCGGCCACCTGGATCGCCGCGGCATCCGCGGTGAGGTTGAGGAAATACGTCTCGATGCCGCTGATGCGCTCGGTGGAGTTGGCGTTGAGGTGGATGGAGATGAACAGGTCCGCGCCCTGGTCCTTCGCGATGCGCGGACGATCCTCCAGGGCCACGAAGCGGTCGTCCTCGCGGGTCATGCCCACGCGCAGCCCCGGCCGGTTGCGCTCGATCGCCGTGCGCAGGCGCTGGGCGATGTCCAGCGCCAGGTCCTTCTCCTGCAGGCCGAAGCCGATGGCCCCCGGGTCGTGGCCGCCGTGGCCCGGGTCGATCACGATGGTCTTCACCTTCAGCCCAAAAGCGCGGCTCAAGGCCAGGCGCTCGCCCGGCGCGCCATGCGGTGCTTCGTGCGCCGCGCCGTCGAAGCGCTGCGACTGGTAGCCGTCGTCCGGACGGGCTTGCGCCGTGGAGGCCACCAGCGCCGCTTCCGGCGGACGCAGGTCGATCACGATCTTCTTTTCCGCCGGCAGGTGAAAGTCCTTGATGGTGTAGCCCTCGATGCGCTTGAGGTCCAGCACCACGCGCGTGGTGCCGCCGGGCTGGCGGGCGACGCGGATGCGCCGCAACACCGCATCGTCCACCTCCTGCGTCTGTTCCAGGTCCTCGGCCGGCTCGATCTCTTCCAGGTCCACGTACAGCCGCGCGGGCGCGCCATGGGCCGCGGGAATCAGGCCGTAGCGATAGCCGCTCTTGCGGTCGGTGGTGAGGATGATGCGCGTGGAGCCCAGCGCGGACCAGCGCTGCACGCGCTTGAGCGTGCCGGCGCCCGGGGCGGGGCGCGCGGGATGGCTGGCGGCGCTGTGCGCCAGTGCGGCGGCGGTGCGCGCGGGCGCCGCGGCGCTGCGCGCCAGCGTGGCGGTCATGGCTGCCAAGCGTTCGCGGGCCAGGCCGGCCTGGTCGCCCTGGGCATG
>JACQHH010000094.1 GCA_016199125.1 Candidatus Lambdaproteobacteria bacterium | reverse complement strand
TGCGAACATCGTCGCAGCCAGCGCCAGCGTCGTGAAAACTGCTACGAGTCTGCTTTTCATCGAGAAACCTCTTCTGTCTGAGTGGCGATCGCCACAATTCGGGTGCGGCACCTTGCGCCGCCGAGGACCGAGATGCTGTCCCGCGGAGCCATGCGGCACTGGAGAACTCCGCCGGCATCCGGGACGCGTTACACGGCAGAACCAACTTCGACCGCTCGCCGGCGCGGGCAATGCCTGGACGCGGGACTGCTGCGCACCCGATGATGACCGGCTGAAGCAACGGAACGCCTGTTGGCTCACTCATGCCGCATCACGGCATATAGCACTAATTTTCGCCCGGGCAAACCGCGTGTGCAATTGCTCGAAGCGGTGCAACGCCACGAGTGGTGCCGCATTTTCGGCACCGGCGGAGTTCGCCAGGGTCGTTGCGCCGCCCACCCCGGCGGCTGGGTCGGTCATCGTGCGTGCCCGCGCATGCCCGCACCCGGGACGGATTGCTCAGCCGGCGCCCAGTTCCTTGCGCACCAGCGCCGCGCCGGCGCCCAGGGCCTGCAACTTGCCGCGGGCCACATCCCGGGGCAGGGGCGCCATGCCGCAGTTGGTGCAGGGGATGATGCGCTCGGGTGGCACGTGGGCCATGACGCGGCGAATGGTCTCGGCCACCTGCTGCGGGGTTTCCACCTGGTTGGTGGCCACGTCGATCACGCCGGCCAGCACGGCCTTGTCGCCCAGCAGCTCCAGCAGCTCCAGGGGCACGTGGGAGCCGGCCACCTCGATGGACACCTGCTGCAGGCGGCTGGCGGCCAGCACGGGAAAGGTGCGCTCGTACTGGCGCCACTCGCCGCCCAGGGTTTTTTTCCAGTCGATGTTGGCCTTGATGCCGTATCCGTAACAGATGTGCACGGCCGTGGCGCAGGTGAGCCCCTCGATGGCCCGGTGCAGTGCCTCGACGCCCCATTCCGCCACCTCGTCCAGGTACACATTGAAGGCCGGCTCGTCGAACTGGATTACGTCCACCCCGGCGCGTTCCAACTCGCGCACCTCCTGGTTCAGCACCTGGGCAAAGGCCAGCGCCAGCCTGGGGCGGTCACCGTAGTAGTCGTCGGCCAGGGTATCCACGATGGTCATGGGCCCGGGCAGGGTAAACTTGAGCTGGCGCGTGGTGTGGCGGCGCATGAAGGCCGCTTCCTCAACGTGCACGGGGCGTGGCCGGACGATGGGCCCGGTGACCGTGGGGCAGTCCGCCTCGTAGCGGTCCGCGCGGATGCCGATGCGTCGCTTCTTGCCGAAATCCACGCCCTCGATGCGTTCCAGGAACCCGTGCACGAAATGCTGCCGGAACTGCTCACCGTCGCCGACGATGTCGATGCCGGCGCATTCCTGCTCCTTGAGCATCACCAGCGCCGCGTCGCGCTTGGCGTCCTCCAGCGCCGCGCCGCTGAGGCGCCAGGCGGGCCAGATCTTCTCCGTTTCGGCCAGCCAGCCCGGCTTGGGCAGGCTGCCGGCGGTGGTGGTGGGCAGCATGGGCGGTTCCTGGTTCGGGTAAGCGCGAGGCCGCGGGTTCGTCCCGTGTCGTGGCAGAGGCGCGCCGCGCCACGGGAATCGCGCTCTCGGCTCCGGAGGCATCGTTATAAGACGTTCCGGCCGCGCTGGCCAGCCGCCCGGCGCCGCACCGGCCGCGGGCCGCGCTGCGGGAGACGCTCAGCCCGCCGGGGGGCCCGGCATGAAAGTGCCGCCCAGGGCGTCGGGCGCCCCGTTGAGGAAGGCCTCGATGTCCATGGCCGCCTTGCCCTCGGGCTTGACGCGCAGCAACTGCACCGCGCCCTCGCGTGCCGCCACGATGCCGCCCGCTTGCAGCACGCCCGGCGCCGCGGCGGTTGCGCCGGACGGGGCGCCGTCTCCCGCTTGCACCACCCGCAGCGCCTCGAAGGCGATGCGCCGGGCGCCCAGGTAGCCATAGCAGCCGGGCCAGGGCGTGTAGGCGCGGCGCTTGCGCTCGATCTCCTGCGCGCTCTCCGCGGCCCAGTTCACGGCGCCCTGCGCCTTCTTGATGGTGCGGCAGAACGTGGCCCTGGCATCGTCCTGGGGCGTCAGCGGCGGATGACCGCACAGCAGCACGGGCAGCGTGTCGCGCAGCAGGTCGCCCGCCACCGCGGCCAGCCGCTCGCCCAAGCTGCCGGCGGTGTCGTGCGGGGCGATGGGCAGGGGCGGCGTGCAGGCCACCAGCGGCCCGGCGTCCAGGGCCAGCACCATGCGTTGCAGGGAGACCCCCGTGTGGGTGTCCCCGGCCAGCAGCGCCGCCTGCACCGGGCTGGCGCCCCGCCAACGCGGCAGCAGCGAGAAATGCAGGTTGAAGCAGCCCAGGGGCGGCAGGGCCAGCAGGCGCTCGGGCAGAATCTGCCCATAGGCGCAGACCACGATCAACGCCGGGTCGAAGTCCTGGAGCTGTGCCAAGCCTTCCGGGCCGCCGGCCTTGAGCGGCGTGGCCACGGGCAGGCCCATGGCCATGGCCTCGGTCTTGACGGGGCAGGGCTGCTCGCGGCGCGCACGGCCCGCCGGCCGGTCGGGCTGGGAGATCACCCCGGCCAGGGTCACTTGGGGATGTGCGGCCAGCACACGCAGGCTGGGCAGGGCCATGTCCGGGCTGCCCATGAACACCACGCGCGTCATGAGGGTGCCCGCCGGGGCGCCGGCGCCGGGTGGGCCGCCGGCGGGACCCAGGTCGTCTCGATGCGCTTCGTCGTGCCCGCCGGGTCGGGCAGCGCATATTCCGCCCGGGTGGCCGGATGCAGCGGCACGATGCCGTTGAACACCTTCAGGTTGGCCTTGTCCACTTGCGCGAACAACGGGTTCACCAGCGCCGCCTGGGACGTGTACTCGTAGAGGCCCTGCAGCATCTTGCGCGCGCTGTCCACGGGCAGGTCGCGCCGGGCCACCACCACCGTGTAGGCCACCGGCACCTCGATGCCCTGCCGCAGGAAGGGATAGCGCTCGGGCCGCAGACCCCCCACCAGCAGCCAGGCGTGGGTCAGCTTGAGCTCCTCCAGCAATTCAGCCGACAGCGGCAGCAGGCGCAGAGGCGCGGTGTCCGTGGCCGTGGCGGCGGACAGCACCTGCGGCGTCGGCAGGGGCGCGGAGAGCAGCACGATGGCCTCGTTCAGATCGGCCAGGACATCGGCTTCCGGCGGCAGACGCCAGTCGGGCAGGGGTGGTTCGGGTGCTGCGCCGTCGGGGGTGGCGCTGCCGGCCGTGGCGGCGGACTCGGCGGCCGGGGCCTGGGGCGATGGCCGGAGCGTGCCGGCGAGTGGCGGCGTCCCAATCGTGGAGGCATTGCCGGCAGCGGCAACCGCCTCCTGCCCGGTTTCGTGCCGCAGCAGCGCGTGCAGCGTATTCTGCACGTACTCGGCGCCGCGGGCGACGCGCAGCGGCCATTGCAGCGGCCAGGCGAACTCGGCGGGCGCCGGATTGCGCGTGAGCACGTGCAGGTAGTTGGGCCACAGCACGGCAATCACGGCCAGCGTCGGATATTCCTCCTGGTGCAGGGCCAGCCCGTCCATGGACACCAAAGCGAAATCGCCCCGGCCCCGGTTGACCTCGTGCAGCCGGCGCTGCTCGCCGCGCACGCCCTGCACAACCAAGCGGTCGCTGGAGGGAATGTCGCGGAAACGCCACCAGGTGGCCAGATCGCTGAAAAATTTTCCGGCCGTCTGGTCTCCGGGCTCGACGAGCACGCTGCGCACCGGGTCGGCCAGTGCAATCGGCACCGCGGGCGACGCGACTCCCAGGGCGCTCAAGGCTGCGCACAGGCCCAGCGCCGCCCACGCCCCCGGGAGCCATGTTCCGCTCGGCCTGCGCCGCAGCCCGCTCATGCGCGCCTGCCCTGGCAGGTGGGTGCGATTGTCCGTGACGTGGTCATCATGCGGTCATGCTACTATAATTCGCTCCGGGGGCGCACCCGCGCACACGAGCCTGAGCGCACTGCGCCAACTCCGCGGCGGAAGGCGCCGCGGGTTATCGAGTATTTTAAGGATATTCGCGGTGTGACCCCCGGCGCGGAGACGGCTGAATTCGGCTCAGCGTATGGATCATTGTACGCTTCCAAACGTATATCAGTACGGGAAACACGCGCATTGAGACCAACGGAGCACTCACAGGAGCTGGCAGGATGAGGACACTTAACTACGGAAACGCATGCACCGTTGTGCGTCTGGTCGATTCCGTGCTGGCCGGGAAGCCCCTGGTGGAACAATTGCGGCCTTACCTGGAGAACACTCCCAATATCGTGCTGGATGTGGAGGGCATCGACTTCACCTCCATGCTCATCGGCGAATTGGCCAATCTGGCCAGGGACTTCGACAAACTTTGGGTCAACCAGCCGCACGGCATGGCCATGACCAACTTGAAGCCCTCCAGCCGGCAGGTCATGGAGGCCGTCAAATTCGACCATATCATCCCGATTGCCCGAAACTACAACGAGGCCCTGAAACGCTTGTTCAGCGGCGCCGACGCATCGCGCTCCGCCACGGGCTGAGCCCAGGGCCCGCGCATTGCCGCGGGCCCCGACCCGGGTCTCGCCGCTGGCGGATCGGCGCAGGCCCGGCCTGCGCCCGCGGTCATCCCGAAGTCTGCTCACTCCCCCCTGCACAGCGCCTGTACTCGACGACAGGTTGCGTCAGCGGCTACCATGGACGCAGTCACCGCGCCGCACTGGTTCCGCACCCCCAACGCCGCCGGCCCGCCCGGCCAGGAGCCGCCCCCCATGGGCCCAGCCTTCCGCTCCGGATTCGTCTGCCTGGTGGGGCGGCCCAACGTGGGCAAGTCCACTCTGCTCAACCGGCTCGTGGGCCGGACGGTGTCCATCACGGCTCCCAAGCCCCAGACGACGCGCAACCGCATCCTGGGCATCAAGCACGGCCCCGGCTACCAGGCCGTGTTCGTGGACACGCCCGGCATTCACGACGCCCGGGACCCGCTCAACCGGCGCCTGGTGCGCTATGCCCTGGCGGCGCTGGAGGACGCCGACGTGGTGCTGGTCATGGTCGAGCCGCTGCGCGAATCCCAGCGCGTGCCTCAGGCCGCCGATGCGCGCGTGCTGGCCCACGTCTCGGGCGTCACGGCGCCCCGCCTGCTGCTGATCAACAAGATCGACCTGGCCAGCGAGGGGGAAATCCTGCATTCCATCGCCCGCTTCAACGAGGCGGGGCGCTTCGACGAGATCGTGCCCCTTTCCGCCAAAAGCGGGCGCGGCGTGGCGCGCCTGGAGGCGCTGATCCCCGGCTACCTGTCTCCGGGACCGCCGTTCTTCGAGCCCGACTGGCATACCGACCAGTCCGAGCAGATGTTCATCGCCGAGATGATCCGCCAGGAGCTGTTCCGCCG